>CALFRR010000075.1 GCA_937919435.1 uncultured Alphaproteobacteria bacterium
CTGATGGACGCCGCCTACGACGATCAGGTCTATGTCGACGACCGCACCATCGACAGCCACATCAAGCGGCTGCGGAAGAAGTTCAAGGCGGTCGACGACGACTTCGAGATGATCGAGACGCTCTACGGCGTCGGCTATCGCTTCAAGGAAATGTGACGGACGCGTGGACGCGACGGGCGACGATCTCGGCACTCAGACGGCGCGGCGCCGGTCCCACCGGTGGGCGCGGACCCTGCGCTATGCGCTGCTGCGGCCGATGCGCGGCTTCGCCGCCACCGCCTTCTCGAGCCTCACCCGCCGCATCGTCCTGCTCAACCTGTTCGGCCTCGTCACCCTGGTCGCCTCGGTCCTCTACCTCAACCAGTTCCGCGCCGGCCTGATCGACGCGCGGGTGGAGAGCCTGGAGACCCAGGGCGAGATCATCGCCGCGGCGATCGCCGCCTCGGTGTCGTCCGATCCCAACAACGCCTCGATCGACCTCGAGGAGTTCCTGCGCGCCCAGATCGGCGAAGATCGCCAGAAGGCCGAGGAGAAGCCGGACGACGAGCTCGCGCTGCTGGAGTTCCCGATCGATCCGATGCGGGTCGCGCCGATCCTCCGGAAGCTGATCTCGCCGGCCAAGACCCCGGCCCGGGTCTGGGATCGCGACGGTTTCCTGGTCCTCGACAGCCGGGTGCTCTACCGGCGTGGCGATTTCGCGCCGCGCGCCCCCGAGACGCCGACCGACTCTCCGCCGGCCGGAACCTTCCACCGGCTGATCGAAGTGGTGTCGAGCTGGCTCCGCGGCGGCCACGATCTGCCGCTCGAGCGCGACCTCGGCATCGCCGCCGGCAAGGACTACCCGGAGGTCGCCGCGGCGCTCGGCGGCGAGACCACCCCGATCGTCCGGGTCAACGCCACCGGCGACATGATCGTCACCGTCGCGGTACCGATCCATCGCGGCCGCGCCGTCCTCGGGGCGTTGCAGCTCTCCACCCGCAGCGGCGACATCGACACCATCGTGCAGGCCGAGCGGATGGCGATCATCCGGGTCTTCCTGGTCGCCGCCGGGGTCATCGTGCTGCTGTCGATCCTGCTCGCCGGGACCATCGCCGCGCCGCTGCGCCGGCTGGCGGCGGCCGCCGACCGGGTCCGCCGGTCGGTCAAGGCGCGCGAGGAGATCCCCGAGTTCGCCGACCGGGCCGACGAGATCGGCCACCTGTCGCGGGCGCTCCGGGACATGACCAACGCCCTCTACAACCGGATGGACGCGATCGAGAGCTTCGCCGCGGACGTCTCGCACGAGCTGAAGAACCCGCTGACCTCGCTCAGGAGTGCCGTCGAGACGCTGCCGCTGGCGAAGAACGACGTCTCGCGCGGCCGTCTGATGGAGGTCATCCAGCACGACGTCCGCCGGCTCGACCGGCTGATCTCCGACATCTCCGACGCTTCCCGGCTCGACGCCGAGCTGGCGCGGGAGGATTCCGAGCCGATCGACGTCAAGGCCCTGGTCTCCGCCGTGGTCGCCCTGCAGAACGACCTCGCCGGGCGGCGTTCGCAGCGGGTGTCGCTGGAGGTCGAGCCGCTCGGCGCGCCGCATCTCGCCTTCGTGGTGATGGGCCACGACAGCCGCCTCGGCCAGGTGGTGACCAATCTCGTCGACAACGCTCGCTCCTTCTCGGCGGAAGGGGCCGAGGTCCGGGTACGCCTCGTCCGCGAGGGGCGCCGGGTGTCGATCGTCGTCGACGACGACGGCCCCGGAATCCGCGCCGACGCGGTGGAACGGATCTTCGAGCGGTTCTATACCGATCGTCCGGAGGGCGAGGGGTTCGGCAACAATTCGGGGCTCGGCCTCGCCATCTCCAAGCAGATCGTCGAGGCGCACGGCGGCACGATCACGGCGGGCAACCGTCTGGCACCGGACGGGGCGGTGCTCGGCGCCCGTTTCACCGTGACCTTGCCGGGGGGAGGTCCGATTGCCTGATCACGCCGCGTCGCGACGGCCGCACACCGTTCACGCCACCGCCGTCCTGGTCGGGCGCGACGCGATCCTGCTGCGCGGCCCCTCGGGGTCGGGGAAGTCGCGGATCGCGCTGGCGCTGGTCGCCGATGCGAACGCCCGCGGCGCCTTCGCCGCGATGATCGGCGACGACCGGGTGACGCTCACGCCGGTCGGCGACCGGCTGGTGGTGCGTCCGGCGCCGACGCTCGCCGGACGGGTCGAACTGCGCGGCGTCGGGATCCTGGAGGCCGACCACGAACCGGCCGGCGTCGTCGCACTGGTCGTCGATTTCGTCAGTGATCCGCCCGACCGAATCCCTGCATCGGAAGATCGGCACGAGATGGTCGAAGGTGTCGTCCTGCCCCGGCTCGAGTTGTGGCGCCAGGATCCGGCCGCCCTGCTCAAGGTCTCGGCGGCACTCGACGAACTGGTGCGTGCCGCGCGGGGGGCTACACAATTCCGCGCACCCCCCGACAAAGGTACTTGAACTTCGGCGCGGACCCGCCCATTTTTCGGCCGGCCGAGGGTGCGGGGCGCGAGCGGCTCCGGAGGGAGCATCGTCGGGGTGCTCGCCGCGATTCGTCGAAGGAGCGTTCTGGATGATCGGTCTCGTCCTCGTGACCCACGGGGATCTCGCCAAGGAATTCGTCAAGGCGCTCGAGCACGTCGTCGGACGGCAGGAGCGAATCGCGACGATCTGCATCGGCCCGGAAGACGACATGGACGAACGGCGTCAGGAGATCCTCGACGCCGTCGCCTCGGTCAACGACGGGTCGGGCGTCGCCATCCTCACCGACATGTTCGGCGGGACCCCGTCGAATCTGGCGATTTCGGTGATGAACGGCGGCTCCATCGAAGTGGTGGCGGGCATGAACCTGCCGCTGCTGGTCAAACTCGCCAAGGTGCGCTGCGAGCACGGACTGCTCGAGGCGGTGATCGAGGCGAAGGAAGCCGGACGCAAGTACATCAACGTCGCCAGCCAGGTTCTCCAGGGGTGACCGAGCGGTCGCGACGGCGCCGGAGCGGCGGAACATTCGCAGCGAATCGACGCGCTTCACGGCGCCGACCCGAGGGGACGACATGACCGATGACGCGGCGGGCGCCATCGTCCGCGATCTGCCGATCACCAACAAGCGGGGGCTTCATGCCCGGGCCTCGGCGAAATTCGTCCAGACGGTGGAGAGTTTCGCGGCCGAGATCGAAGTGACCAAGGACAACCAGACGGTCGGCGGCACCTCGATCATGGGGCTGATGATGCTGGCGGCGTCGATCGGCACGTCGATCCGGGTGAGTGCGCGCGGGCCGCAGGCGGCCGAAGCGATGGAAGCGATCGCCGCCCTCCTCGAAGCCAAGTTCTACGAGGAGTGAGGTCCGGTCCGGCGCGCAGTGCCGGACGACATCGTCCGGTGGACGACTCGAGGACCGAACGCCTCGAGCGCGAGCGAGCGGCCGGGACTTCGCCGGACCAGCCTCATGCGGCGGGATCGGGCCGGCTCTCCCGCGGCGGCGCGGTCGACTCGCGCAGCACCAGCTCGACCCCGACGTTGATCCGGCGGACCGCCGAGCGTCCCTGCGCGATCCGTTCGATCAGCGTCTGCACCGCGATCCGTGCGAGGTCGCGGCGGTCTATTCTGACGGTGGTCAGCGGCGGCGTCGAATGGGCGCCGATCGCAAGGTCGTCGAACCCGACGACCGACAGGTCGCCCGGCACGTCGAGGCCGAGCGATTCGGCCGCCCGGACGGCGCCGAGGGCGACGATGTCGGCGACGCAGAACAGGGCGGTGACGCCGCGCCCCGGCCCGGCGAGGAAGCGTTCGATGATCGGCCGGGCGTCGATGCTGATCATGTCCGGGTGGCCGACGTCGAGCAGATGGACCGCCGGATCGAAGCCGATCCCCGCTTCCTCGAGTGCGTCGCGGAAGCCGTCGAACCGGCGCTTCAACGATTCGCGGTGCGGGTGGGTGACGTGGGCGATCGAGCGGTGACCGAGGTCGAGGAGGTGTCGGGTCGCCGCCCAGCCGCCGAAGTGGTAGTCCGGCGACACGCTGGAGATGCGCATGTCGCGGTCCATGCCGTTGACGATCACCGCCGGGACGCCCGCCGCACAGACCCGGTCGATGACGTCGCGCCGGTCGAGACCGACCAGAATCGCCGCCCCCGGCGGTGATCGCCACAGATCGACGGAGCCGTCGGCGAGGCTCGCCGAGGTGACGACGCTGACCTCCGTCGGGATCCCCTCGGCCCCGGCCGCGTCGAGCGCCCCTTCGATGATCTCGTTGAAGAACGGATTGTTGGTGACGTAGCGGTCGAGCGTGACCACGGTCAGCCGGTCGATCGCAGCGGAGGGGCGGCCGCTGCGGCCGCGATAGCCGAGTTCCTCGGCGATCCTCAGGACCTTCTCGCGGCTGGCGGCGCTGACCCCGCCGCGGTTGTTGAGCACCTTCGACACCGCCGTGACCGAGACTCCGGCGGCGTCGGCCACGTCCTTCAGCGTCGGACCGAGCTTGTCCTCGATCTGCATCGACCTTTCCCCCGTCGTCGGTTCGGCGGCGAACCTACAGCAACCGTTCGCCGCTCCGCCAGGGCCGGAGGTGCCCGTGATCGGGGAAACCCGTCTCACCAGAAGAAGCGCGTATGGCCGAGCGAGCGCATCAGCGCCTCCATGTAGTAGTAGTCGCCGTAGGGCAGCATCGCGTCGCGCTGGCCGGCGCGGACATGGGCGGCGCCGCGGGCGAGCAGGCCGAGCGCGCCGTCGACCCCGGTCACGTCGCAGGTCTCGATCAGGCCGTCGATCATCCTGTCTCCGAAGGCCCGCCATCCCTCCGCTTCGTCACCGTCGGTGACCGAAGCGAGCAGATGGAGGCCCGCGGCCGCGACCGCTCCGGCCGCGCTGTCGACGATGCGGCCGCCGTCGCTCGGGGCCGAGAAGTCCCAGACCGGCACCCGATCGTCGCCCATCAGCCGACGCAACGTCTCGGCGAGGCGGCGGGCGGTGTCGAGATGGGCGGGGTTGCCGGTGGCGGAGAAGACATGGGCGAAGCCGTGCAACAACCAGGCCTGACCGCGGGCCCAACAGCTGTCGTCGGCGTGGCCCTGATGGGTGCGCCCGCCGATCGGTGCGCCGGTCGCCGGGTCGAACAGGAAGGTGTGGAAGCTGGTGCCGTCGGCGCGCACCAGATGGCGGGCGCTGGTCGCGGCGTGCCGCTCCGCCACGTCGCGGAAGTCGGCGACCCCGGTCTCGGCGTGGGCCCAGTGGAGCAGCGCCAGATTCTGCATGGTGTCGGCGATCATCCGGCCGTTGACGTAGGCCGACCGGCCGGGGTCGGTCGGCGACGGGTTCCAGGCCTGGATGTAGCCGCCGTCGTCACGGAAGCGGGCGACCAGACCGTCGGCGGCGGCGAGCGCCATCGTCCTCGCCTCCGGATCGCCGGTCGCCAGCCAGTCGGCGACCGAATGCAGCGAGAACTGGAAGCCGAGATCGTGATCGCGGAAGCGGCGATGTTCGAGGATGTAGCGGAACTCCGGCCGCCGCGCCCGGGCGGCGTCGCGGAACACCGGATCGCCGGTCAACTGATGGGCGAGCCAGAGCTGGCCGGAATGGAAACCGATCACCCAGTCGCCGCGGTCGCAGTAGTCCCAGGTCAGGTCGGGGCGGCCGATCTTCGGATTGCGCAGCCCGATCGTCGGCATCGCGTTGCGCAGGCGGTCGAGGCAGCGCTCCAGCGCGGCCTGATGACCGGGGGCGGGACGCGATACCACGCGGCGGGAAAAATAGGGGCTCACGGCGATGTCCATGGGTCGGTTCCGGGGAAGGATGGGTGAGAAACTTTCTATTGAAACAGAAACTTTCGTCAATATGGGAAGTTTCGTATTCTTCGCGGCCCGTCACCGTGCTAATCACCCGACCGTGGCGATGGGGTTCGGTGCGGGCTGTCCCGCCGAGCGGTATCTGAGATCCTGCGCCACCGACCCGCCACGGGCCCCGCCCGCGCAAGACAAGAGACTGGAAGGTCTGGAGGAAATGATGAAGAAGACGATTGCCGCGCTGATCGCGGCCGGTGCGCTCGTATCGATGACGTTCGGTGCGCAGGCCGCATCCTACAAATTCGCCGTCAACATCGCCGACTCCGGAACCACCGCGAAAGCGCTCAAGGACTTCGCGGTGGCGGTCGAAAAGCGGACCGCCGGCCGGGTCACTTTCAAGCTGTTCTGGAACAGCGTGCTCGGCAGCCAGGAAGCCTACCTTCAGGGAGTTCAGAAGGGTGTGATCGACGCCGGGCTGGTCAACAGCGCGACGCTCGAGAACCTGATCCCTGCCTTCGGCGTCACCAATCTGCCCTACATGTTCCGGTCCGGCGACGAGTTCGGGAAGGTGATGGGGGATCCCAGGGTCAAGGCGCTGCTGTTCGACACCTCGGCCAAGCATCGCTTCGCCCCGATCGGCCATCTGAGCGCCGGCTTCCGCTCGATCTACGTCACCAAGCCGGTGGCCAGGGCGGAGGATCTCAAGGGCCTCAAGATCCGCACCATGGAGTCGGAGACCTATTTCGAGATGCTGCGTCTGTTCGGCGCGGTGCCGACCCCGCTCTCCCGGTCGGAGCTGTTCGCCGGCCTGCAACAGGGCGTGGTCGACGGCGCCGAGGGCGGGCTCGCCGGTCTCGTCGACGGCAAGCTCGGTGAGGTCGCCAAATGGGCTCTGGTCACCGATCAGACCCGGCTCACCGACTTCGCCGTCAGCAGCCTTCAGTTCCGCGACCGGGTCGGTCCGGACGATCTGAAGATCGTCTACGAGGAGTTCGACCGGGTCAGCGCCGAGACGCTCGCCGAGGCGGACAAGTACCAGGAAGACGGCGCCGAACGCGCGGCGAAGACGATGGGCGTGACCCTGGTCCGGCTCGACAAGACGCCTCTGATGAAGGCGGTCGAGCCGATGTACCAGAAGGCCCGTGCCGATGAGGCGCGCCGACCGCTCCTGGATCTCGTCTTCGAGATCGAGGGACGCTGATCCCGACCCGGGCGGTGCGCCGTGCCGATCGCTCCGACGGCGCACCGCCTCTCGCTCTCTCGGCCCGATCGCCGGCGGTCCCTCCCGCCGCCGCTCCGTCCCCTCCGTTCGGAAAACGCCCATGACCGTTCGCTCGACCTCCCCCGACTTCGGGACGGCCGTCCACCCGCTCGACGCCGGCCAACGTCTGCTGACCCTCGGCCTGCGGTATCTGCTGCTGGCGTTCCTCGCGGCGATGAGCGTGCTGATCATCGTCCAGGTCGCCGCCCGCTTCGTGTTCAACAGCCCGAGCGGCTTTTCCGAGGAATTGTTGCGCTATCTGCTGATCTGGTCGGGTGTGCTCGGCGGCGCCTACTGTTTCCTGGAGGGACGCCATCTCAATCTGCCGCTGATCGTCGACATGCTCGGCGAACGCGGCCAGGCCCGGCTGCGCGCCACCAACGCCGCGGTCACGCTGCTGTTCGGCGTGGTGATCTGCATCGGCGGCTGGCGGTCGTTGGTCGACAATGCGCTCACCCTGTCGCCGATGCTGCGGGTGCCGGTCGGATCGCTGCAGAGCGTGGTGCTGCTCTCCGGCGTCGTCGTGGTCGTCTCCCAGGTGCTGGATCTCGCGCGGATGATCCGCGAAGACGTCCGCAATCGGGCGACGGTGGCCGGCGTCTTCGTGGTGATGGTGGCGGCGATCGCCCTGCTCGTCTTCGTCCGCGGCACCGAGACCTATGCCCGGATGATCGATCAGCATCTGATGATGGTGTCGCTCGGCGTACTGTTCGGCTGCTTCTTCCTGTTCCTGGGGCTCGGCACCGCCATTTCCGTCGGGCTGGCGCTGTCCGGCATCCTGACGCTCTCCCTGCAGATCGAGCCGGAATCGCTGTCGGCGACGGTCGGCGAGCAGATCTTCGGCGGGCTCGACAACTTCGGCTTCCTGGCGCTGCCGTTCTTCGTACTGGCCGGCTCGATCATGAACCAGTGCGGCATCGCCCGCCGTCTGATCGACCTCGCCATGCTGCTCGGCCGGCGTATCCCCGGCAGCCTGTGGCAGACCAACGTCCTCGCCAACATGCTGTTCGGCTGCCTGTCGGGCTCCGGCGTCGCCGCCGCCACCGCGATCGGCAGCATCATCGCGCCGATCACCCGCGAGAAGAACTACGACATGGCGATCTCGACTGCGGTCAACGCGGCGTCGGCACCGACCGGCATGCTGATCCCGCCGACCGGCGCCTTCATCGTCTATTCGCTGATCACCGGCGGCGGCGCCTCGATCGTCGCGCTGTTCCTCGCCGGCTACTTCCCCGGCATCGTCATGGGCGTGTCGGTGATGATCGTCGCCGCCTACTACGCCCGCAAACTCGGCTACGAGACCGACCGCACGCCGCTGGCCGCCTCCGAGGTGCGAGAGGTTCTGGTCCGCTCGCTGCCCAGCCTGATGCTGGTGGTCCTGGTCATCGGCGGCATCGTCGGCGGCGCCTTCACCGCCACCGAAGGCTCCGGCATCGCGGTGCTCTACAGCCTCGTCCTGGCGCTCGCCTACCGCAGTCTGACGCTGGAGAAGCTGGTCCGGGTCGGCACCGAGACGATGGTCTCGTCGAGCGTCATCCTGTTCCTGATCGCCTGTTCCGGGCTGATGAGCTGGTCGATGACCTTCGCCTCGATCCCCGACACCATCGGCGAGATCCTGACCGGGCTCAGCGACGACAAATACGTGATCCTGCTTCTGATCAACGTCGCCCTGCTGATCATCGGCACCTTCATGGACATGTCGCCGGCGATGCTGATCTTCACCCCGATCCTCTATCCGGTGGTGACCTCGATGGGGGTCCACCCGGTCCACTTCGGGGTGATCGTCGTCTACAACCTGTGCATGGGCATCGTCACCCCGCCGGTCGGCACCGTGCTGTTCGTCTCGTCGAGCATCACCGGCGAGAAGATCACCAAGGTCATCCCGCCGCTGCTGCCGATCTTCGCGGTGCAGTTCGTCGGTCTGATGATCGTCACCTACTTCCCGGCCTTCAGTCTCGCGCTGCCGCGGCTGTTCGGGGTGCTGTGATCGATCCGTCGTCCCGGACCGGCGGCCGCGCCGCCGGTCCGGACCCGTCCCGCGGAGGAGGCGGCACCGTGCCCCGTTACTCGAAATTCGACGACAATCCGCTGCAGACCCGCGCCGATTTCCAGCGCTGCGTCCGCGACCTGTTCGAACCGCTGGTGCCGCGTCTCGCCGCCGACGGCGCCGCGATCGACTTCGACGAAGGCGGTGCCCACTACGACATGCGCGCCGCCTCGCTCGAGGGTGTTGCGCGGCCGTTGTGGGGGATCGTGCCGCTGACCGCCGGTGGCGGCGCTTTCGACCACTGGCCGCTGCTGCGCGCCGCGATCGCCGAGGGCACCGATCCGGAACACCCGCGATTCTGGGGCTATCCCGGCGACGTCGATCAGCGCTCGTGCGAGATGGCGGCCTTCGCTTGGATGCTGCTGCTCGTCCCGCAGGAGGGGTGGGCGCCGTTCGACGCCCGGCAGAAGGACAATCTGGTGCGCTGGCTGGCGCGGATCCAGGGTCCGCAGATGCCGCAGAACAACTGGCTGTTCTTCACCGTGCTGGTGCAGCAGGCGCTGAAGGCGGTGGGCCGCGCCGATCTCGTCGATACCGCGCTCGAGGCCGACCGGCTCGCCCGGCTCGAACACTGGTATCGCGGCGACGGCTGGTACGGCGACGGCGGTTCCGGCACCATCGACCACTACGGCGGCTTCGCCATGCATTTCTACGGGCTGGTCTACGCCCGCTTCGCCCCCGATCCCGACCCGCGCCTCGCCCGTCTGTTCCGCGAACGGGCGGAGACCTTCGCCGAGCCGTTCTCGCGCTGGTTCGCCGACACCGGCGAGAGCATGGCCCAGGGCCGGTCGCTGACCTATCGTTTCGCCACCGCCGCCTTCTGGGGGATCCTCGCCGCGGTCGGCCTCGAGCCGTTGCCGATCGGGCGGATCAAGGGGCTGTGGGCCCGTCACCTGCGGTCGTGGCGAGGCAAGCCGATCTTCACCGCCGACGGCCTGCTGACCCGCGGCTACGACTATCCGAATCTGGTGATCTGCGAGGAGTACAACTCGCCGACCTCGCCCTACTGGGCGATGAAGTTCTTCGCGCCGCTGATGCTCGCCGAAGACGACGCCTTCTGGCGGGCGGCGGAGGAACCGCTGGTGTTCGCCGAACCGATCGTCGCCCAACCCGCCTGTCCGGCGATCGTCCAACGGGTCGACGGTCACGCGGTCGTCCACTACGCCGCGCCGGTGCATCGCAAGGTGCAGGCGGACAAGTACAACAAGTTCGCCTACTCGACCCGTTTCGGTTTCGACGTCGACGCCCTGCGCTGCGCCGAGATGGGCCGGTTCGGTGACAACATCCTCGCCTTCAGCCACGACGGCGGCGCCAACTGGGCGATGCGGCTGCACAACGACCAGGCGGAGATCGATGCCCGCGGACGCCTCCGGGCGCTCTGGCACACCGGCTTCCAGAAGGTCGAGACCACGATCTCGGTGCTCGCCGACGGGCTTTCGGTCCGGCGCCATCGCTTCACCCTGGAGCGTCCGGCGCTGGTCGTCGACACGGGCTTCGCCGTCGACCGCTGGTACGAGGAAGCCGAGGTGCTGGTGCCCGGTGCCTCCGAACTCGGCGGAGAGGCGCGCGTCGGGGCGACGGTGGTGGTCCGCGGCGCCGACGGCATCTCCGCCGTCCGCAGCCTCGACCACCACGCCAAGGTGCCCTGCTTCCAGGGGCGGGTCCATTCCAACCCGGTCGCCGCCCGCACCGGGGTGCCGTTCCTGTCGCTGTCGCTGCCGGCCGGCGATCATTGTCTGATCGACGCCTTCGGCGTGTCGCCGGCGGCACGGCGCTGCCTCGCCGACCGGCTCTTCGATCTCGACGGCGTCGCCTTCGCCTGATCGGACCCGGCCGGTCTCGCGCCGGCCCGGTCCGACCGCCGCCTCACGACAACAGCGCCACCAGGAAATCGGGGTGGAGCCAGGTCCAGCCGGCGAAGCCGGCCGTCCCGAACACCGCGCCGCCGAGCCCCAGCACCGTGGCGAGGCCGAACAGCCAGCGCACCCGGGTCAGCGCGGTGACCGCGAACAGCGCGAGCGAGATCGACAGCAGCGCGTCGGAGAGATCGAACAGATCGTCCCGGTCGTTGCCGGCGTCGTAGTCGGCGGTCCGGGCCTTCGCCTTCACCGCCGATTCCTCCGCCCGGGCCTTGAACTGGTCGGCCTGCGCCTTCCAGGCGGCGACCGTCCGGTCGCGCTCGGGCGAGACCGGCTGGGTCGCCTGCAACTGGGCGATCGCCAGTTCGACGCCGAACTGGCGTTGCCGGCGCGCCTGGTATTCGTTCCAGTAGTCGACGCTCTCGGTCTGGGCCTTCTGCATCGCCTGGACGATGTTGTCGTCCTTGATCTTCGAAATGGCCATGAACGCCGACACCAGCGCCACCGCGACCGCGATGGCGTTGTTGAAGCGGTCGCGGCTCTTCTCGGCCTCGCCGCTCGGGATCTCGATCTCCGTCATGCTTCTCCCCTCGTTTCGCCCGGACGCCGACCATGTGGCGACGATTCGGACGGCAGTGTGACACGCCGTTCGACAACTCTCGTTCATCATATAAAGGAATGTTTATATCGTTATTGCATCACGCGCGGCGAGCCTCTATAACGCGCCGACCGGGCCGTTCGTGCCGGGCGCGTCCACGCGTCCACCGCCGGCCCTCCTCGAAGATCAGGGACGACGATGAGCACCGATTACAGCGTCAGGGATCTCGGCCTCGCCGGCTGGGGCCGCAAGGAAATCGAGATCGCCGAGACCGAGATGCCCGGCCTGATGGGCGTCAGGGCGGAGTTCGGTCCGTCGCAGCCGTTGAGGGGCGCCCGCATCGCCGGCTGCCTGCACATGACCATCCAGACCGCGGTGCTGATCGAGACGCTGACCGCGCTCGGTGCCGAGGTGCGCTGGTCGTCGTGCAACATCTTCTCCACCCAGGACCACGCCGCCGCGGCGATCGCCGCCGCCGGCACGCCGGTCTTCGCCTTCAAGGGCGAGAGCCTGGAAGAGTACTGGGACTTCGTCGCCCGCACCTTCGACTGGGCCGACGGCGGCGTGCCCAACCTGATCCTCGACGACGGCGGCGACGCCACCATGTACGTCATTCTCGGCGCCGAGGCGGAGAAGGATCCGTCGATCCTCGACCATCCGAAGAACGACGAGGAGATCGCCTTCTTCGCCACCATCCGCCGCCGCCTCGCCGCCGCGCCCGGCTGGTTCGCGAAGGTCCGCGCCTCGATCCGCGGCGTCTCCGAGGAGACCACCACCGGCGTTCACCGGCTCTACCAGCTCCACGAGCAGGGCCGTCTGCCGTTCCCGGCGATCAACGTCAACGACAGCGTCACCAAGTCGAAGTTCGACAATCTCTACGGCTGCCGCGAGAGCCTGGTCGACGGCATCCGCCGGGCGACCGACGTGATGCTCGCCGGCAAGATCGCGGTGGTCGCCGGCTACGGCGACGTCGGCAAGGGGTCGGCCGCGTCCTTGCGCAGCGGCGGCGCCCGGGTGCTGGTCACCGAGATCGATCCGATCTGCGCCCTGCAGGCGGCGATGGAGGGTTACGAGGTGGTGACCATGGAAGACGCCGCCCCCAAGGGCGACATCTTCGTCACCTGCACCGGCAACAAGGACATCATCACCATCGAGCACATGCGGGTGATGAAGAACAACGCGATCGTCTGCAACATCGGCCACTTCGATGCCGAGATCCAGATCTCGGCGCTCAGGAACTACACCTGGGAGAACATCAAGCCGCAGGTCGATCATGTCGTCTTCCCGGACGGCAAGCGGCTGATCGTCCTGTCGGAGGGACGCCTCGTCAATCTCGGTAACGCCACCGGCCATCCGAGCTTCGTCATGTCGGCCTCGTTCACCAACCAGACGCTCGCCCAGATCGAGCTGTGGACGCGGGCGAGTGCCTACGAGACCAGGGTCCACACCCTGCCCAAGCGTCTCGACGAGAAGGTCGCGGCGCTGCATCTCGGCAAGCTCGGCGTGCATCTGTCGAAGCTGAATCCGGAACAGGCCGCCTACATCGGTGTTTCCACAGAAGGTCCGTTCAAACCCGACCACTACAGATACTGATCGACGACGGTCGAACGACTAGATCTGGAGGGCGCGATCCGAAAGGAACGCGCCCTTCGGCTTTTCCGTCCCGAAGCTCTCGGCGACTCTCCTCAGCGATTCCGTGAAGGGGTATCTTGGGGTGATTCGGGGGCTTCGACTGCGTATTTCGACGAAGTCCGGGGGCGTTCGTCGAGTTCATCGCAGCGGGGAAGGACCTTCGACATGATCGGGCGGGGGGGGGCGCGGATTCTGGCGGCGCTCCGTGTCGGGCTCTGCCGTCTGACGACGGCGTCGCTGACGACCGTGGCGATGGTCGAGCCGGTGCTCGCCACCGGCACCGACGAACCGCTGGCCACTCGGCAGATCGTCGTCACCGCGACCATGATCGGCCTCGTCGCGGTGGCCGTCGCCTCGGCGATCGGCATGATGCGCCATCGGGTCCGCGACGAAGCGACGATCCGCCGTCTCGGCGACGACAATGCCGATCTCCGGGTCCGTGCCGACCGGGCCGAGGGCCTGCTCGACGCCGAGGACCAGTTGATCCTCGCCTGGCGCGATCCCGGCGATCCGCCGCTGGTTCTCGGCCGCATGGGAGCGGAGGCCGGCGCTCCGGCGAGCCGGTCCGACTTCCTCGCCTTCGGGACCTGGCTGGAGCCGGAGGCCGCCGCCGAACTCGACCGCGCGGTGGTCGCCCTGCGCGAACGCGGCACCCCCTTCGATCTCGACCTCGGCACCCGCACCGGCACTCACGTCGCCGCCGCCGGCCGCACCGCCGGCAGCCGGCCCTTCGTCCGTTTCTCCGACCTGACCGGCGAACGTCGCCGCCATGCCGAACTGGCCGAGCGCCACCGCCGTCTCTGCGAGGAGGCGGAGGTGATGCGGGCGCTGTTCGAGGCGGTGCCGATGCCGATGTGGCGGCGCGGCCGCGACGGCCGTCTCGCCTGGGTCAATCGCGCCTATGCCGACGCGGTCGCCGTCGGCGCGCCGGACACCGCCGTCGAGTCCGGACAGGAACTGCTCGACACCGCCGGCCTCAGGGCGGTCGCCCAGGCCCGGGTCGGGACGCGCGCCGCGGCGCTGCGCCTGCCGGTGGTGGTCGCCGGACGACGGCGCACCTACGACGTCGTCGACGTGGTCACCGAATCGGGCGAGGCCGGCATCGCCGCCGACGTCACCGATCTCGAGCAGACCCAGACCGAGCTGCGCCGCACCATCGACTTCCACGCCCGCACGCTCGAGCAGTTGGCGACCGCGGTCGCCACCTTCGGTGCCGACAAACGGCTGCTGTTCCACAACACCGCCTTCCGCGACCTCTGGGGCCTCGATCCGGCCTTCCTCGAAGGCGCCCCCGACGACGGTCTGGTGCTCGACCAGATGCGCGCCTCCCGCCGTCTGCCCGAACAGGCCGACTGGCGCGTCTGGAAGCGCGACGTGCAGTCCGCCTATCGCTCGCTCGAATCGCGCGAGCACTGGTGGCATCTGCCCGACGGCCAGACGCTCCGGGTGATCGCCAACCCCCATCCGCAGGGCGGCGTCACCTACGTCTACGAGAACGTCACCGAGAAGATCGAACTCGAGAAGCGTCACAAGGCGCTGCTCCGGGTGCAGGGCGAGACCCTCGACCATCTCTCCGAGGGCGTCGCGGTGTTCGGCTCCGACGGCCGGTTGCGCCTGTCCAACCCCGCCTTCGCCACACTCTGGAAACTGCCGGAGACGGCGCTCTCCGACGGTCCGCACATCAACGATCTGATCGCCCGTCTCGCCGTGCTGCACGACGATCCGGCGACCTGGGCCCGGCTCAAGGGCGCGGTGACCGGGCTCGCCGACAACCGCGACCGGTTGACCGGGACCATGGAGCGGCGCGACGGTACCGTCCTCGAATATGCCGCGGTACCGCTGCCCGATGCGGCGACCCTGGTGACCTTCGTCAACGTCACCGACACGGTCAACGTCGAGCGGGCGCTGGTCGAGAAGAACGATGCGCTGGAGAAGGCCGACCACATCAAGACCGATTTCGTCGGCCTCGTCTCCTACGAGTTGCGCTCGCCGCTGACCAACATCATCGGCTTCGCCCATCTGCTCGCCGACACCCGCACCGGCCCGCTCAACGACAAGCAGCGCGACTATACGAGCCACATCGTCGAATCCAGTCAGGCGCTGACCGCGATCGTCGACGACATCCTCGATCTCGCCACCATCGATGCCGGCATCATGCGCCTGCAGGTCGGCGACATCGACGTCGCCTCGACCGTCGCCGCGGCGGTCGAGGGGATCAAGGACCGGCTCGCCGCCAACGATCTGCATCTCGTCACCGAGATCGATCCGGCCGTCGGCTCCTTCGCCGCCGACGAGAAGCGGGTCCGCCAGATCCTGTTCAATCTGCTGTCGAACGCCATCTCCTTCTCGATCGAGGGGGGCACCATCGTCGTCATGGCGCGCCGCGAGAGCGGCCGGATCGTCATCGCGGTCGGCGACGAGGGGGTCGGCATCCCGGCCGAAGACCTCCGGCAGGTGTTCGAGCGCTTCTATTCCCGTCGCAAGGGGCCGCATCGCGGCGGCGCCGGGCTCGGCCTGTCGATCGTCAAGAGCTTCGTCGAACTGCACGGCGGCACCGTCGAGATCCGCTCGGCCGAGGGGCGGGGGACCACCGTGGTCTGCCGCTTTCCCGTCCGTCCGATGATCGGCCGGACGACCGAGTCGACCGACACCGACGAAGGACGCTCGGCCACCGGCGTCTGACCCGCCCGCTCCGCGACGAGATCCTCCGCCCATGGCCGCATCCGACGACGCCCTTCCGCCGCCCCCCGAGACCGTCTTCGACCGATCGCTCGTCGACGAGGCGGCGACCCGCGCCCTCGCCGAGGACCTCGCCGCGATCCTCGCGCCCGGCGACGTCGTCGCTCTGGTCGGCGACCTCGGAGCCGGCAAGTCGACGCTCGCCCGGGCCCTGATCCGCGCGCTCGCCGACGACGACGGCCTCGAGGTGCCGAGCCCGACCTTCACCCTGGTCCAGGACTACGAGACCCGCCGTTTCGCGGTCTCCCACTTCGACCTCTATCGGCTTTCCGACGCCGACGAACTCGACGAGCTCGGCTTCGACGAGGCGGCCGAGCGCGGCGCCGTGCTGGTCGAATGGCCGGATCGGGCCGGCGACCGGCTGCCCGCCGACGCGCTGATCGTCCGCCTCGACATGGCCGCCGCACCCGACGCCCGGCGCGTCCGGATCGAGGGCGACGCCCGGCGCTGGGCCGCCCGGCTCGACCGGAGCTTCGCGATCCGCGCCTTCCTCGAGGCGCACGGCCGCGGCGGGATGGCCCGCCGTCACCTCCAGGGCGACGCCTCGACCCGCAGCTACGAGCGGCTGCACGGCGACGGCGAGACCCTCGTCCTGATGAATCATCCGGCCGAGGCCGACGACGCCCTCGGCCGTGCCCGGGTCGCCGCCCGTGCCGCCGCCCGCCTCGCCGAGGGGCCGCGTCCGTTCCTCGCCTTCGCCCTGGCGCTCTCCGAGGTCGGGGTCCGGGTGCCCGCCGTCCTCGCCCACGATCTCGACCGGGGCCTCCTGCTGCTCGAGGATCTCGGTTCGGAGCCCTGCGTCGCCGGCCGGCCGCCGTCGCCGATTCCCGAGCGCTACACCGTCGCCGCAGAACTGCTCGCCGCGCTGCACGCCCGCGATCTCCCCGCCACGATCCCCGACGGGGTCGGCGGCAGCCATGCGATTCCCGTCTGCGACCGTTCCGTGCTCGCCGCCGAGGTCGGGGTGTTCCTGGAATGGGGCTTCCCGCGCTACGCCGGCCGGCCGCCGAGCCCGGACGAGCGGGCGGCCTTCCTGGCGCTCTGGGAGCCGTTGTTCGACGAGATCCTCGCCGGCCCGGTGACCTGGATGCTGCGCGACTACCACTCGCCGAACCTGCTCTGGCTCGGCCACGAGACCGGTATCCGCCGGCTCGGCGTCCTCGACTTCCAGGACACCGTCCTCGGACACCCGGCCTACGACGTCGTCTCGCTGGTCGAGGACGCCCGCGTCGACGTCGCCGCCGATCTCGAGACCGCGCTGGTGGAGACCTATCTCGCCCGCCGTCGCGGCGAACCGGGGTTCGACGAGGCGGCCTTTCGGCGGGCTCTCGCCATCCTCTCGGCGCAGCGCAACACCCGGATCCTCGGGGTCTTCGCCCGTCTCTGCGATCGCGACGGCAAGCCCGGCTACCTCGCCCATGTGCCGCGCTTGTGGACCTATCTCGATCGTGTGCTCGACGAACCGGTGTTGCGACCGCTGAAGCTCTGGTATGAGGATGCCCGGCTGCGCCAGCGGCCGTGAACCCACGAGCCCAGTCGGAACCCCGGAAGCCGTCTCGATGACAGACACGACGTCGCGCGTCCGCGCGCCGAACGACCGCCCCACTCGGGCGATGGTCCTCGCCGCCGGTCTCGGCAAGCGCATGCGCCCGATCACCGCCACCACGCCGAAGCCGTTGGTCGAGGTCGCCGGACGCGCCCTGATCGACCATGGTCTCGACCGTCTCGCCGCCGCCGGCGTCGAGACCGCCGTGGTCAACGTCCACTATCTCGCCGATCTGGTCGAGGTCCACGTCCGCAAGTGCGAGCGGCCGGCGATCGTCGTCTCCGACGAGCGCGAGGCGCTGCTGGAGACCGGCGGCGGCATCGTCAGGGCGCTGCCGCAGCTCGGCGACGCGCCGTTCTACGTCTGGAACGCCGACAGCTTCTGGATCGAGGGGATCCGCCCCAATCTCGAGCTGCTCGCCGATCGATGGAACGGCGACGAGATGGATGTCCTGCTGCTGCTCGCCCCGACCGTCGGGTCGGTCGGCTACTCCGGCCCGGGCGACTTCCAGATGGACCACCTCGGCCGACTCACCCGCCGTCAGGAGCGCCGCGTCGCCCCCTTCGTCTACGCCGGGGCGGCGATCCTGCACCCGCGCATCTTCGAAGACGCACCGCAGGGCGCCTTCTCGCTCAACCTGCTGTTCGATCGCGCGCTCGATGCCGGCCGTCTCTATGGCCAGCGCATGGAGGGCGTGTGGTTGCACGTCGGCACCCCCCGGGCGATACGTGAGGCGGAAGCCGCGTTCGCCGAGAGCGCCGACTGATGGCGGGCTCGAGACGTTCGGGCTCGTCCGAACGTCTCGCGCGGTACGGCCCGACCGGCCGACGCCCGTTCGGGCTCGCCTTCGTTCACGAGGTTTCGAAGGGGTCGAGACCTCGTGAACTCGGTATGACGCGCACGCCCCGCATCGACGGGGCTCGTCGGGTCGCGAGGGGAGGGACAGCATGAGCCGGTCGTCGAACCCGCCCGACCCCGCGCCGCGGGTCTGTTCGATCGACGCCGGCCGGCCGTTCCTGCCGACCCTCGCCACGGCGCTGCTCGACGGTGAACTGGTCCCCGGTTTCGCCTTCGATCCCGCCGATCCGGCCCGCCTCGCCGAGGCGCTGATCCTGGTGCCGACCCGCCGTGCCGCCCGCGCGCTCGCCGACGCGATCGTCGCCGCGCTCGCCGCGCGCGGTGCCCCGCCGGTCGCGCTGCTGCCGGAGATCCGCCCGTTCGGCGACGTCGACGAGGACGGCGATCTCCTCGATCTCGACGGCGAGGCCGATCTGGCGCCGGTCGCCACGCCGCTCGAACGGCGGCTGGCGATGACCCGGTTGGTGCTGGCCTGGACCCGGCCGCATCTCGCCTTCCACCGCGATCCCGCCCCCGACACGCCGCTCGGCCTGCCGATCCGTCCGGCCGAGGCGGTCCGCCTCGCCTCGGCCCTGATCGTGCTGATGGACCAGGTGGTCGCCCAAGGGGCGGACTGGGCCCGGCTCGCCGATCTGGTGCCGGAGGAGCATGCCCTGTGGTGGCAGCTCACCCGCGACTTCCTGTCGATCGCCACCGCCGCCTGGCCGGCCCATCTCGCCGAGCGCGGCCTCGACGATCCGGCGGTCCGCCGTCACGCCGCGGTCCGCCGCACCGCCCGCCGCCTCGCCGAGGCGCCGCCGAAGGGGCCGGTGATCGCCGCCGGCTCGACCGGCTCGGTGCCTTCGACGGCGGAACTGATCGAAGCGGTCGCCCGCCTGCCGCGAGGGGCCGTGGTGCTGCCCGGCCTCGACCGCGATCTCGATGCCGACGCCTGGGTGGCACTCGCCCCGGCCGAGGGCCGGGGCGATCCCGAGCCCGGTCATCCGCAGTTCGGCCTCAGGCTGCTCGTCGACCGGCTCGGTGTCGACCGCGAGGCGGTGATCCGCCTCGGTCCGCCGTCCACCGCGCCGGAAGCCGCCCGCCGTCGGCTGCTCTCCGAGGCGCTGCGTCCGGCCGCTTCCACCGACCGCTGGCGCGCCGTCGCCGCCGAGATCGCGGATGGTCGGCTCGATCTCTCCGCCGCGCTCGACGGCCTGTCGCTGATCGAGGCGCGCAACGACGCGGAGGAGGCGCAGGCGGTCGCGCTGGCGCTGCGCGAGGCGATCGAGGCACCGGACGCCACCGCCGCGCTGGTCACGCCGGACCGCAACCTCGCCCGCCGGGTCGCCGCCGAGCTCGGCCGCCGGGGGCTGGAGATCGACGATTCCGCCGGCCGCCCGCTCGGCCACACCGCGGCCGGCATCCTCGCCCGGCTCGCCGTCGAGGTCCCGCTCGGCGGTTTCGACGCGGTCGCCGTCGCCGCGCTGCTCGCCCACCCCGGCACCCGACTCGGCCGCCCCGCCGACGAGGCGCGCCGGCTGGCGGCAGTCGTCGAACTGGTGGCGCTGCGCGGACCGCGGCCGCGCGCCGGCGGTGCCGGCCTCCTCGACGCCTTCGACGAAGCCTCCGCCGAGATCGACGCCCATCCCGGCCGGATG
This sequence comes from uncultured Alphaproteobacteria bacterium, assembly GCA_937919435.1. Classification (GTDB taxonomy): domain Bacteria; phylum Pseudomonadota; class Alphaproteobacteria; order Rhizobiales; family Ancalomicrobiaceae; genus Siculibacillus. The sequence goes on from CALFRR010000075.1 coordinate 19,963, forward strand.
CCGAAGCCCAAGGCCCGGCTCTCTGCCGAGCTCCGCACCGCCGCCCGCGCCTTCCTCGCCGATCTGGTCGAGGCCCTCGCCCCGCTGGAGATCCTGGTCGGCGCCGCCCCGCTCGACCTGCCGCGGCTGGTCGAGACCCACCGCAGGGCGCTCGACGTCCTCGCCGTCGACGAGACCGGCGACCGACCGGCGCTGGAGGACGGCGAGGACGGCGAAGCGCTCGCCACCGCCTTCTCCGCGCTGGCCGTCGCCGCGGCGAGCGAAGGCGGCGAGATCCGGCTCGACGCGGTCGACTGGCCGGGCTTCTTCGAGGCGCTGGTCGGCGACGCCGCGGTCAACCGGCCGACCGCTCCCGGCGCCCGCATCTTCGTCTACGGTCCGCTCGAGGCGCGCCTGCTGTCCTTCGATCTGCTGGTCCTCGCCGGCCTCGACGAAGGCGTCTGGCCGGTCGTCGCCCGCACCGATCCCTGGCTGTCGCGGCCGATGCGGGCGACCCTGGCGCTGGAGGCGCCGGAACGCCGGATCGGCCTCTCCGCCCACGACTTCGCGCAAGGGGCGTCGGCCGGACGGGTCGTCCTCGCCCGCGCCGCCCGCTCGGGGGGCAGCCCGACCGTCGCCTCGCGCTGGCTGCAACGACTGGTCACCCTGACCGGCGAGGTCGGCCGCCGCCGGATGGCCGCCTCCGCCGCCGATCTGCTCGCCTGGGCTCGCCGTCTCGACCGACCCGACGGTCCGCCCCGCCCGGTCGCCCGTCCGGAGCCGAAGCCCGATCCGGCGCTGCGACCGGTTCGGCTGTCGGTCACCGAGATCGAGACCTGGATCCGTGACCCCTATGCGATCTTCGCCCGCCGCATCCTCGGCCTCGAACCGCTCGATCCGATCGGACGGATGATCGGTGCCGCCGAGCGCGGCAGTCTGGTCCACGACGTCCTCGCCGAGTTCCTGCACGCCGGCCATTCGGTGCGCGGCGCCGACGCCCTCGATCGCCTCGCCGAGATCGCCGAGGCCGAGTTCGCCCGCTTCGCCGCCTTCCCCGAGGTGGTGGCGCCGTGGCGGCCGCGGCTCGCCGCGATCGCCCGCTGGTGGGTCGCCACGGAACGGGCCCGCGACGGCCTCGTCGCCGAGCGTCGCGCCGAGGTGCCCGGCCGTTGGGAGATCCCGGTCGACGGCACCGTCTTCACCCTGACCGGCCGGGCCGACCGGCTCGATCTGATGCACGACGGCCGGGTCGCGGTGCTCGACTACAAGACCGGACGGCCGCCTTCGGAAAAGACCGTGCAGGCGCTGCTCTCGCCGCAGCTGCCGCTCGAGGCCGCGATGGTCGCGGCCGGTGCCTTCGGCAGCGATCTCGCCGGCCGGGAGATCTCCGAACTCGCCTATCTCCACCTCTCCGGCGGCAGCGAGGGCGGCTCCCACGAGCCGCGCGGCGTCGCCGACGGCAAGACCCGGGTCGGCGCCGCGGAGCTGGCGCGGCAGGCCGAGGAGCGGCTCGTCGCCCAGATCCGCCGCTATCGCCGGCCCGAGGTCGGCTATGCCTCGCGCCCCCACATCCGTTTCGAGCGCGATCGCACCGGCCCCTGGGATCACCTCGCCCGGGTCGCCGAATGGGCCGCGGGAAGCGCGCCGGAAGGAGGCGACGCATGACCTCGCCCTTCGTCGTCCCTTCCGAGACGATCGACCGCCAGCGCCGCGCCTCGGCGCCCGACGGCTCCGCCTGGGTCTCCGCCAACGCCGGCTCCGGCAAGACCTGGGTGCTCGCCCGCCGGGTGATCCGCCTGCTGCTCGGCGGCACCGCGCCGTCACGGATCCTCTGCCTGACCTTCACCAAGGCCGCCGCCGCGACCATGTCGAACCGGGTCTTCGCCGAGCTCGGCCGTTGGACCCTGCTCGACGACGCCGACCTGCGCCGTCAGATCGTCGAGATCGAGGGCGGCCGGCCGGAGGCGGTCTCGCCCGCCCGTCTCGGCCGCGCCCGGCGCCTGTTCGCCGAGGCGATCGAGACTCCCGGCGGCCTCAAGATCCAGACCATCCACGCCTTCTGCGAACGCATCCTGCAGCAGTTTCCCTTGGAGGCAGGGCTCGCCGGGCGGTTCGAGATCCTCGACGAGGTCGGCGAACGCGAACTGGTCACCGCCGCCCGCGACGCCGAACTGGTCGCCCTCGCCGCCGCCGAGGAGACGTCGCCGGATGCCGGCACCTTCGCGGACCTCCTCGGCATCGCCGGCGAGGCGGCGCTCGGCTCGGCGATCGCCGCGGTGGTCGCCGCCCGCGACGACCTGCGCGACGCGATCCGCGCCTTCGGCTCGATCGACGGGGTGATCGACGCGGTCCGCCGGGCGCTCGGCGTCGCCGAGGGCGAGACCGACGCGCGGCTGGTCGCCGAGATGCTGGTCTCCTCGGATTTCCCGCCGACGGTCGCCGCCGGGCTGACCGCCGACCTCGAGGCCTCCTCGAAGAGCACCGACCGCGAGCAGGCGAAGCGGCTGCGCCTCGCCGGTTCGCCGGCCGATCCGATGGAGCGGCTCGCCGCCTGGTGGGCGGTGTTCTTCACCGGCGGCGGCACCCCACGGGCCAACGTCGTCACCAAGGACATCCGCACCGCCCACCCCGATCTCGTCGACCGGATCGGCCGCGAGACCGCCCGCCTGCGAAGCCTCGCCGATGCCCGCGCCGGGCTCGCCGCACATCTGCGCACCGCCCGGCTGCTCGCCGTCGCCGACCGCATCGTCGGTCGCTACGAGGCGGCCAAGCATCGCCGCGGCGCCCTCGACTTCGCCGATCTGGTCGGCCGCACCGCCGATCTCCTGGCCCATGCCGACGCCGCCGCCTGGGTCCAGTACAAGCTCGACCGGGGCATCGACCACGTCCTGGTCGACGAGGCGCAGGACACCAACCCGCGCCAGTGGGCGATCGTCCACGGGCTCACCGGCGAGTTCTTCGCCGGCGAGAGCGCGCGGCCGTCGCTGCGTACCGTCTTCGCGGTCGGCGACGAGAAGCAGTCGATCTATTCCTTCCAGGGCGCCGAGCCCGCCCGCTTCGCCGAGAATCGGCGCCGCTTCGCCCGGCTCGCCGCCGGGGTCGACCATCCCTTCGCCGACGTCCAGCTGAACCTCTCGTTCCGCTCGACCGGCGACGTGCTCGCCGCCGTCGACCGGGTGTTCGCCGATCCCGCCCTGCGTGCCCGGCTGCTCTCCGATCCCACCGACTACGGCGCCCACGCCGCCGCCCGCGCCGGGGCGCCCGGCCTCGTCGAGATCTGGCCGGAGATCGCCGCGGTCAAGGAACCGGAGCCGGAGGACTGGGACGCTCCCCTCGACCGGCCGACCGCGGCGAGCCCGATCCTGCGCCTCGCCGGCCGGATCGCCGACGAGATCGCCCGTCTGCTCGGCCCCGACGTCCGGCTCGAGGGCACCGGCGAACGGATCCGACCGCGCGACGTGATCGTCCTGGTGCGCAAACGCGGCCCCTTCGTCGACGCGGTCAACCGGGTGCTGAAGGAGCGCGGCCTGCCGGTCGCCGGTCACGACCGGATGCGGCTCTCCGACCACATCGCGGTCGCCGATCTCTGCGCCCTCGGACGGGCTCTGAGCCTGCCCGACGACGACCTGTCGCTCGCCGCGGCGCTGAAGTCGCCGCTGTTCGGCTGCGACGACGACGATCTCGTCGATCTCGCGACCCGGCCCGAGGCCGATCGCGGTGGCCTCGCCGCGGCGCTGCGGGCGGCGGCGACCGTATCCGACCGCTGGGCGGCGATCGCCCGGCGTCTCGACGGCTGGCGCGAGGCGGCCGGCCGTCTGCCGCCCTTCGAGTTCTTCGTCCGGGTGCTCTCCGCCGACGGCGGCCGGCGTCGCTTCGCCGCCCGGCTCGGCTCCGAGGTCGAGGACGTGCTCGACGAGTTCCTGGCGCTCGCCGCCGCCCACGACCGCGGTCCGGCGCCGAGCCTCGTCCGCTTCCTCGCCGGCCTCGACGAGGACACCCCGGAGATCAAGCGCGAACTCGACGGCACCCGCGACGAGATCCGGGTGATGACCGTCCACGGCGCCAAGGGGCTCGAGGCGGCGGTGGTGTTCCTGGTCGATCCGGGGTCGGCCCCGACCCACCCGTCGCACGATCCGGTGCTGGTCCGCCTCGCGGTGCCCGACGCACCGCCGGAGACCCCGCCGGTGCCGGTTTGGAGCCGCGGCTCGCTCGACCCGGGCGTGGTCGAGGCGGCCCGCGGCCGGGCCCGCACCGCCGCCGGCGACGAATACCTGCGGCTGCTCTACGTCGCCATGACCCGCGCCGCCGACCGGCTCTACCTCTGTTGTCACTGCGGGGCCGACGGCCCCGCCGACGACGGCTGGTACCGGCTGGTCGCGAACGCTCTGCTGCCCGACGCCGAGCCGGTGGTCGATGCCACCGGTGTCGTCGTCGCCCATCGCTGGCGGGCCGGTCCGCCGACCCCGCGACCGCCGGTCGACGCGCCGGAAGCCGCCGCCGCGGCCGAGCCGGACCTGCCCGCCTGGATCGACCGGGCACCGCCGATCTCGCCGCCGGCCCAGCGGCTGCGCCCCTCCGCCGGCCTCGGCGGACCGACGGGGATCGCGACCACCCGCACGCCGGCCGACGTCGCCGCGGCCGAGGCCCGCCGTCTCGACCGGCTGCGCGGCATCCTCGCCCATCGCCTGCTCGAACGGCTGCCCGATCTGCCGGCCGACGATCGTGCCGCCGCGGCACGGCGCTTCCTCGCCCGTCGCGGTGCCGAGCTGCCCGCCGATCTGCGCGAGCGGCTCGCCGACGAGGTCGCCGCCGTCCTCGCCGATCCGGGGTTCGCCGCGGTGTTCGGCCCCGGGTCGCGCGCCGAAGTGCCGATCGTCGGCCGGTTGACCGGGGCGGACGGCACGCCGATCGAGGTCTCCGGCCGAATCGACCGGCTGGTGATCGGCCCCGAGGAGATCCTGGTGGTCGACTTCAAGACCGATCCCGAGCCGCCGCCGGCACCGACGGGGGGGCAGGTCGCCCAGCTCGCCGTCTATGTCGCACTGCTCGGCCGGCTCCATCCGGGGCGACGAATCCGCGCGGCGATCCTCTGGACGGCGCTTCCGCGCCTCGACGAGATCGCCGCCGCACGCCTCGCCGGAGCGATCGTCGGGATCGCGTCGACGTGATCCTGTGGTCCGGTGGATGCCGACCCACAGGATCTTGACGCTGCACGGCGGGCTTCCTACGTTCGGCGCAATACGCCGCCGTCCGACGGCGCCTTCTGGAGATGAAAACGAAATGGCGACCGTGAAAGTCACCGATGCGTCCTTCGAAACCGACGTGCTGGGCTCGGCCGAGCCGGTGGTCGTCGACTTCTGGGCGGAGTGGTGTGGACCGTGCCGGATGATCGCGCCGGCGCTCGACGAGATCTCCAACGAGATGGCGGGCAAGGTGAAGATCGCCAAGCTCAACATCGACGAGAATCCCGACGTCGCGATGAAGTACGGCGTCCGTTCGATCCCCACCCTGATCGTCTTCTCCGGCGGCCAGCCGGCGGCGATGCAGGTCGGTGCCGCCCCCAAGGGCCGGCTCGTCGACTGGATCAACGGCGCGATCGGCTGAGCCCCGACCGCTCGATTCGATCGGCCCGGTCCGCCCGACGGCGGCCGGGCCGTTCCGCGTCGGCGCGAGGGACTTGAAATGTCGGCCGGAAACGCTCAAGTCAGGGGCGAATTCGCCAGACCCGAACGAGGAAGACCATGAGCGACGAGAAAGCGACCGCCCCCGAGGCCGCGCCCGCCGAGGCGCCCGAAGCGGGAGCCGTTCCGCCGGTCGAAGCACCGGCGGTCGATGCCCTCGAAGCGGCCAGGGCCGAGAGTGCCGAGCTCAAGGACCGTCTGCTGCGCACCCTCGCCGAGATGGAGAACCTGCGCCGCCGGACCGAGAAGGAGATGAAGGAGGCGCGCGACTACGCGGTGACCGCCTTCGCCCGCGATCTCCTGTCGGTCGCCGACAACTTCGACCGGGCGATCGCCCATGTTCCCGCCGAGCTGCGCGAGAGCGGCGTCGCCGGTGCGCTGGCGCTGATCGAAGGCGTCGAACTGACCGGCCGCGAACTGCTCACCGTGATGGAGAAGCACGGCGTCCGGAAGCTGTCGCCGGCCGGCGAGCGTTTCGACCCGAACTTCCATCAGGCGATGTTCGAAGTGCCGAACGCCGAGGTGCCGACCGGAACCGTCGTCCAGGTTCTCCAGGACGGCTTCGCCATCGGCGGTCGCGTGTTGCGCCCGGCGCTGGTCGGCGTGGCCAAGGGAGGTCCGAAGCCCGCCGCCGCCGATCCTGCGCCCGCGCCGATCGAAGGCGTCGACCGTACGGTCTGATCCCACGACCGGGAACCGGTCGCGCATCCAGGCGTCCCTGACGCGCCCGCTCGACGGGCGTGTCGGCGGTTCAGTCCTTCGTCGCGAACTTCTCGAGCGAGGAGAGGTCGCGCCGCCGCTGTTCGACGATGGCTTCCGCGAGCCGCTTCAGTTCCGGATTGTGGCCGGAGACGCGCTGCTTCTCGGCCAGTTCCAGCGTGTCCTTGTAACGCGAGATCAGCGACTCGACGAACTGCCGATCGAGTTCCTTGCCGGCCATGACGGTCGCCTTGCGGGAGGACTCCTGCCAGTAGTACGCGGCCTGCACGCCTTCCAGGGTCAGAAGACATCCGATGATGGTGGCGGCCAGAACGTCTTTCTTCGTCATTTTCGTCTGCTCTTGTCTCGCCCGGATGCCCCGGCGCCGGCGCTCGGCGGAAGGGCTGTCCCGCGACCGGAGCTTGCCTCGAAACGGTGATGACGACAATGCCTTCTTCGATCAATTCGAAGAACCGACCGCCGGTCGCGTCCCGGTCTACAGCGGCAATGCCGTGGTCGCCTTGACTTCTTCCATCACCGCGTAGGTTCGGGTCTCCCGTACACCCGGAAGAGGTAGGATGACTTCTGCCAGAAACCGGCGATAGGCGCCCATGTCGCGGACCCGAGCCTTCAGAAGATAGTCGAAGCCGCCGGCGACCATGTGACACTCGAGCACTTCGCCGGCCCGTTTCACCTGAGTGGCGAAGTGTTCGAAGACGTCCGGGCTGGTCCGGTCGAGCAGCACCTCGACGAACACCAGCAGGCCGCGGCCCAGACGGATCGGGTCGAGCTCCGCCCGGTATCCGAGGATGAAGCCGTCGCGCATCAGCCGTCGCACCCGGTCGGCCGTCGCCGTGGCGGAGAGGCCGATCCGCTCGGCGAGGTCGGCGTTGGTGATGCGGCCGTCCGACTGCAGCACCCCGAGGATGCGGCGGTCGATCCGATCGATTCCGTCGATGTCACCGTCGGTCATCGCTTAGACCTCATGAACAACGGTAGAATACACGGACTTCGACGGAAAACGAGGTGAAAAAGCGGATATCATGGGACATCGACGGTCGGCAGAGGGGATTTCGTGCCGGCCCGCCCGCTCCCGCGCCGGGAGCCGCCCGAGGACGTCACCGATGACCAGCCCGACCGCGCTCGTTCGTCCCGTATCCGCCGTCGCGCCGTTCCGCGCGCCCTATGCTCCCGACGACACCGCGCTCGTCCGTTCGCTGATCGCCGCCGCCCGGTTCGAGCCGGCGGCGGACGCCCGCATCGATGCCCATGCCACTCGGCTGATCGACAAGATCCGCGCCGAGACGGGGGGATTCGGCGTCGAGGAGTTCCTGCGGGAGTATTCGCTGACCACCCGCGAGGGCCTCGCCCTGATGGTGCTCGCCGAGGCGCTGCTCCGGGTGCCCGATTCGCACACCGCCGATCAACTGATCGAGGACAAGCTCGCCGAAGCCGAGTTCGAGAACCACGAGCGGGTCTCCGACGCCTGGCTGGTCTCCGCCTCGGCCTGGGCGATGGGGCTCACCGCCAAGATCTTCCGCCCCGGCGAGACGCCGATGAACGTGCTGTCCGGCATGGTCAAGCGGATGGGCCGGCCGACCATCCGCACCGCGGCGCGGCAGGCGATGCGGGTGATGGGCTACCAGTTCGTGCTCGGCGAGACCATCGACAGCGCGCTGTCCCGCGCCTCCTCCTGGGAGGCCAAGGGCTACCGCTATTCCTACGACATGCTCGGCGAAGGGGCGCGGACCGCCGCCGACGCCGAGAAGTATTTCGCCGACTACGCCATGGCGATCGAGCGGATCGGCAGGGCGGCGGCCGGCAAGCCGGCTCTGCCGAACCGCGCCGGCATCTCGGTCAAGCTCTCGGCGCTGCATCCGCGCTACGAGGCGACGAACGGCGAAGCGGTGATGCGCGAACTGGTGCCGCGGCTGCTCGAGCTCGCCCGCGCGGCGAAGGCCCACGACCTCGGCTTCACCGTCGACGCGGAAGAAGCCGAGCGGCTGGAGATCTCCCTCGACGTCTTCGCCGCCACCCTCGCCGACTCGTCGCTGAAGGGGTGGGACGGCTTCGGCCTCGCCGTCCAGGCCTATCAGAAGCGCGCTTCGGCGGTCGTCGACTGGGTCGGCGATCTCGCCGAGAACCTCGACCGCCGGCTGATGGTGCGTCTGGTCAAGGGCGCCTATTGGGACACCGAGATCAAGCGCGCCCAGGAGCGCGGCCTCGCCGACTACCCGCTGTTCACCCGCAAGGCGGCGACCGACCTCTCCTATCTCGCCTGCGCCCGCAAGCTGTTGCGCCTGCGTCCGCGCATCTACCCGCAGTTCGCCGGCCACAACGCGGTGACCGTCGCCCAGGTCCGCGAACTCGCTCGCGAGAACTGGTCGGACGCCGATCCCGGCTTCGAGTATCAGAAGCTGCACGGGATGGGCGACGCGCTGCACCGCTCGGTGGTCGAAGACGACGGGATGGCCTGCCGGATCTATGCCCCGGTCGGCGGCCACCGCGATCTGCTCGCCTATCTGGTCCGCCGTCTGCTCGAGAACGGCGCCAACTCCTCCTTCGTCGCCAAGGTCGGCGATCCCGCGATCCCGGTCTCGGCGTTGCTCGCCCGTCCGGCCGACGAACTCGGCGGCGGCTCGCGCGCCCGCCACCGTCGCATCCCGCTGCCTGAAGCGCTCTACGGCGACGCACGGAAGAACTCGCGCGGTCTCGAATTCGGCTGTGCCGCCGATCGCGCGGCGCTCGAGGCGGCCCTCGACGCCGCCCGTGCCACGCCGCGCGCCGCCGCGCCGGTGATCGACGGCGTGGTGAAGATCGGAGCCGCTCGTCCTGTGGTCTCTCCGGTCGACGGCCGCACCGTGGTCGGTTCGGTGGTCGAGGCCGATCCGGCCCTCGCGGTCGAGGCCGTCGCCCGTGCCGTCGCCGCCTTCCCGGCCTGGGACCGCACTCCCGCGGAGACCCGCGCCGCGGCGCTGGAGACGGCGGCCGACGCGCTTGAGGCGGAGCGCGAGAGCCTGATGGCGCTGCTTTCGGCGGAAGCCGGCAAGACCGTCGGCGACGGCCTCGCCGAAGTTCGCGAGGCGGCCGACTTCTGCCGCTTCTACGCCGCCGAGGCCCGTCGGCTGTGTGGCGAGGGCGAGGTGCTGACCGGCCCGACCGGCGAGGAGAACCGCTTCCTGCATCGCGGCCGCGGCGTCTTCGTCTGCATCTCGCCGTGGAACTTCCCGCTGGCCATCTTCCTCGGTCAGGTGAGCGCGGCGCTCGCCGCCGGCAATGCGGTGGTCGCCAAACCGGCCGAACAGACGCCGCTGATCGCCGCCCGGGCGGTCGAGATCCTGCACGCCGCCGGGGTTCCGGCGGGTGCACTGCAGCTCGTCCCCGGCGACGGCGAGATCGGCCGCGCCCTGGTCGGGGCACCGCGCGTCGCCGGCGTCGCCTTCACCGGCTCGACCGAGGTCGCCCGCGCCATCAACCGGACGCTCGCCGCCAAGGACGGCCCGATCGTCCCGCTGATCGCCGAGACCGGCGGCATCAACGCGATGATCGTCGATGCCACCGCGCTGCCCGAACAGGTCGCCGACGACGTCACCCTCTCCGCCTTCCGCTCCGCCGGTCAGCGCTGCTCGGCGCTGCGCCTGATCTTCGTCCAGGAGGACGTCGCCGATCGGATCGAACCGATGATCGTCGGTGCCGCCAAGGAGCTGCGGCTCGGCGATCCGCGCCTGCTGACCACCGACGTCGGTCCGGTGATCGACGCCGAGGCCGCGGCCCGGCTCACGACCTATCTCGACGGACGCCGCAAGGCGGGGCGGATCGTCTGGGAGGGGACGACGCCGGACGGCGCGCTTTCCGGCGGCACCTGGGTCGCCCCGACGGTGGTTCGGCTCGCGAGCCCGGGCGAACTGACCGAAGAGGTGTTCGGCCCGGTGCTGCACGTCGTGCGTTGGAAGGCGGGCGAGCTCGACGCGGCGATCGCGGCGATCGCGGCGACCGGCTACGGCCTGACCCTCGGGATCCATTCCCGCATCGACGCCTCGATCCGGAAGATCTGCGAAGCGCTGTCGGTCGGCAACGTCTACGTCAACCGCAACATGATCGGCGCGGTGGTCGGCGTCCAGCCGTTCGGCGGTTCGGGCCTGTCCGGCACCGGCCCCAAGGCCGGCGGCCCCGGCTATCTCGCCCGCTTCGCGCTGGAGCAGACCATCTCCACCAACACCGCCGCGGCGGGCGGCAACACCACCCTGGTGGCGATGGGAGAAGAGTGAGGTGGGGCGGACGCCGGTCCGCCCCCTTCGGCGGCCGGCGATGCGAAGGCGCTCTCCTCCCGTCCTCTCCCCCCTCCGAGGGGCCTCTGCAGGATCGGACGTGGTCGCCGACGACCTTCGAAGTCGCCCGCGGATCCAGCCCCACCCGGCGTCCCCGGCCGGAGCGGCGGAGGGGCGGAGGGGAGGGGATCAAGTCGCCATCTCGATGGGTTGGGGCCCCGCTGGGGCCTCTTCCCGGCGCCGACGCGCCGCCGGGGACGACGGGGAGCGTATGTGGCGATGCCCTTGCTCGAGCCGATGTCGAATTGAGTAGAGCTCCCCTCGAGGGAAAAACGAGACGGAGAGGAGGGGCGGCCTCACCGTCTGCTCTCCGAGGGTCGCGGGCACGTCTGGCCCTCGCCCAGTCTCTCCCTCGTCGAGCGGGAGGGGACGAGGGGACGGCGCCGATCGAGCCGGTAGCCCCTTCGTGAGGCGAACCCGCTCTCGATATGAAACGGCCCGCGGATCCGCCGATCCACGGGCCTTTCCATGCCTGGTGCCGCCGCCTCAGATCTCCGGCGCGAAGGGTTCGGCGACGACGATCGCCGGCGAGGGGGCGTAGCGGGCGGCGATCACCTCGTAGAGGGCGCGCGCCGCCTGCAGCTCGCCGCCTTCCGGTCGGCCCGGCCTGGCCGACGGGGTCCAGGCGTAGATGTCGAGGTGCACCCAGCTCTTCGCCGCCTCGACGAAGTTCGACAGGAACAGCGCCGCGGTGATCGATCCGGCGAAACCGCCGGCCGCGGAGTTGGCGAGATCGCCGACCTTGCCGTCGATCATCGACCGGTAGGGCGCCCACAGCGGCATCCGCCACAAGGGATCGAACACCGCTCGGCTGGCTGCCGCGATCTCCTCGGCGAGGCCGTCGTCGTGGGTGTAGAACGGCGGCAGATCCGGGCCGAGCGCCACCCGCGCCGCACCGGTCAGAGTGGCGAGGTCGATCAGCAGCTCCGGCCCCTCCTCGTCGGCGAAGGCCAGTCCGTCGGCGAGGATCAGCCGGCCCTCGGCATCGGTGTTGCCGATCTCCACCGTCGGCCCCTTGCGGCTCGGGAAGACGTCGCCCGGGCGGAACGAGCGGCCGGAGACCGCGTTCTCGACCGCCGGCACGATCAGCCGGAGGCGGACCGGCAGATCGGCGGCGATGATCATCGAGGCGAGCGCCAGGGCCGTCGCCGCGCCGCCCATGTCCTTCTTCATGATCGCCATGCCGGTGTCCGACTTGATGTCGAGGCCGCCGGAATCGAACACCACGCCCTTGCCGACCAGCGTCACCTTCGGTCGATCGGCCCGCCCCCAGGTGGCGTCGATCACCCGCGGCGGCCGATCGGAGCCGCGCCCGACCGCCTCGACCAGCGGGAAGCCGGTGGCCAGCGCCTCGCCGACGATCTCCTCGACCCGGCCGCCGCCGGAAAGGAACACCGACTGGATCGCGTTGGCGAGTTCGGCCGGACCGAGGTCGTTCGCCGGGGTGTTGACCAGATCGCGGGCGAGCGTCGCCGCCTCGACCGTCGCTTCGAGCCGTGTACGGTCGACCGACGCCGGCACCACCAGACGGACCTCGCGCGGCTTCGTCTCGCGGTAGCGGCCGAACCGGTAGGCTTCGAGCGCGAAGGCCAGCGTCGCCAGCGTCTCGTCCTCGAGCGGTCCTTCGAACCGCCAGTCGCCGGCCGGCAGGCTCGAGGCGAGTTTGCCCGGCAGGAACGGGGTTCGCGCCGGGTCGCCGCGCCGGCCGAGGCCGAACAGGGCGCCGGCGATCGCGCCCGCCGCGTCGGGAACCACCAACAGGCTGCCGGCGGCCGCCTCGAAGCGGTTCGCCCGGGCGAAGGCGGCGATCGGACCGCCGATCTCGTCGAGTCGGGCGGCGAGCGTTTCGGGGGCGACGATGAAGATCGGCAGCGACGTCGTCTCGGCGTCGGCGGGAACGAAGGGCAGGGGCAAGGTGCGAGACTCCGCAAGGGCGAGGGGTGTTCCCCCAATCTAGCCCTCGCCGCGGCGGCGTCCACCCCGGGAAGCCGGTCGCCGCGTCCGCGCCGTCTCCGGCGGGTCGCCCGGTGGGGTGCCGCGGGGCGGACGCGGAAGAAAGCCCGGAGTCCGCCCGTCCCCACGGTTTAACCCTCCGTTAGGGTTAACGAAGGATAACTGGGTTCGAAACCGGTGAGTGGCTTCGGCCGCCGCCGATCGACCGAGAGATCCCGATGATCCCGAGCGCGCCGCGTCCCGCCCGTCTCCTTCTCGCCGTGGTGCTGCTCGCCGCGACCGGCCTCGCCGGCTGCGCGACGTCGTCGCGCGATCCGCAGACCACCGGCTCGATCGGTTCCGCGCCGACCGATCCGCAGTCGGCGGTCGCCGCCTGGACCGAACAGTATCGGGCCAATCCCGACGATCCCGCCGTCGCGATGTCCTTCGCCACCGCGCTCCGGGCCGACGGACGCACCGCCCAGGCGGTCGAGGTCCTGCAGAAGGCGATGCTCCAGAGCGACGGCAATCCGGCGATCGCCTCGGCCTACGGCAAGGCGCTGGCCGAGAACGGCGACTTCCAGCAGGCGCTGAAGGTGGTGCGCGAGGCCAACTCGCCGCGGACCCCGGACTGGCGGCTGACCTCGGCGGAAGCGGCGATCCAGGATCAGCTCGGCAATCCCGGCGAGGCCCGCCGCCTCTATGCCGAAGCGCTGAAGATGGCGCCGAACGAGGCGTCGATCCTCAACAATCTCGGCCTGTCCTACCTGCTCACCAACGAGCTTCCGAAGGCCGAGGCGACCCTGCGCCGCGCCGCCGGGATGCCGGGTGCGGACAGCCGGGTGAAGCAGAATCTGGCGTTGGCGATCGGCCTCTCCGGCCGTTTCGACGAAGCCCGTCGTCTGGTCACCGCCGAACTGCCGGCCGCCGAAGCCGAGGCCAACATCGCCTATCTGAAGGCGATGCTGACCCAGCCCGACGCCTGGCGGCAGATCCGCTCGGCCGACCGCAAACCCGCCGCCGGCTGAGCGGGGGTCTCATACCGAGTTCACGAAATTCGGACTCGTCCGAATTTCGTGAGTCACGGCCCGACCGGCCGACGCCCGTTCGGGCTCGCCTTCGCGGACGAAGCTCCGAACGGGTCGGAACTTCATCCGCTCGGTCTCACTCGTCCTTCGGGCCGAACTGATCGAAGGCCTCGACCGCCTGCGCGGCGTACATGTAGGCCGGGCCCGCGCCCATGTAGATCGCGGTCGCCACCGTCTCCATCACTTCGTCGCGGGTCGCGCCCGCCGCCCGCGCCGCCTTGGCGTGGAAGGCGATGCACGGATCGCAGCGCACCGTGACGCCGATCGCCAGCGAGATCAGTTCCTTGGTCTTGGTGTCGAGGGCGCCGGGCTTCAACGCACCGGCCGCCATCTGCGAGAAGCCCTTCATCGTGTCGGGGGCGCCGTTGCGGACCTCCTTGAGCAGGGTCGACATGTCCTGGGCGATCCCGGGCCAATCCTTCATTTCCGTCTCCCGTGTCTTGCCGCGCGATCGCCGAGATCGGCGACCCGTCGGCGGGTCGGTCGAACTTGGATCGGATCTGTATGTTAGTCAATTCTAATATTCGTGCGGCGACACCCGGTCGCGCCCGGTTCGCCGCTCACTGCCAGTGGAACAGCTGGATCATCGCCGGTCCGATGATGACCCCGAACAGCACCGGCAGGAAGAACACGATCATCGGCACCGTCAGCTTCGGCGGCAGCGACGCGGCCTTCTTCTCGGCCTCGGCCATCCGCTGGTCGCGGCTCTCCTGGGAGAGCACGCGGATCGCCTGCCCGAGCGGGGTGCCGTAACGCTCCGCCTGGATCAGCGCGGTGACCACGGCGCGTACCTGTTCGAGCCCGGTGCGGGCGGCGAGGTTCTCGTAGGCCTTGCGCCGCTCCTGGAGATAGGAGAGTTCGGCGGCGGTCAGCGACATCTCTTCGGCGAGCGCCAGCGACTGGGTGCCCATCTCGTCGGCGACCTTGCGGAACGCCGGCTCCACCGACATGCCCGATTCGATGCAGATCAGCATCAGGTCGAGCGCGTCCGGCCATGCCCGCTTGATCGACAGCTGCCGCTTCTGGATGGCGTTGGTCACGTAGACGTTCGGCAGATACATGCCGACCCCCGCCGCCAGCAGCGAGATGGCGAACTTGACGCCGCCCGGCTGGTCGATCACGTCGAGGCCGAAGAGATAGAACAGTGCCACCAGGAAGCAGACGAAGGGCAGCACGAAACGGGCGAACAGAAAGGCGGTGAGCGGCGCCTGACCGCGGAATCCGGCCATCCGCAGCTGGTCGCCGGTCTTGTCGTCGGAGAGCGCGTTCTTCAGCTGCAGTCGGTCGACGAGCTGCTTCATGTAGGCCTTCGGCTCGACCCGCAGGCTGACCGGCTTCTCCTGGTTC
This sequence comes from uncultured Alphaproteobacteria bacterium, assembly GCA_937919435.1. Classification (GTDB taxonomy): domain Bacteria; phylum Pseudomonadota; class Alphaproteobacteria; order Rhizobiales; family Ancalomicrobiaceae; genus Siculibacillus. The sequence goes on from CALFRR010000075.1 coordinate 35,017, forward strand.
ATCCGCGCCCGCTCGCGCGCCCGGATCTTCTCCCGCTCGATCGACACGGCCTTCATCCGGGTCGCCAGCTGTTCCTTCTCCAGGAACGGCATCGCCACGGTGAAGACGGTCGCCGCGACCCCGATCGCCGTGAAGACGGCGAACAGGATCTGCGGATCGGCCAGACTGAAGAGGAGATCGAGCATCGCGGGATCCTCAGAAATCGAAGCTGATCATCTTCTTCATGACCAGGATGCCGGCGAGCATCACCAGCCCGCCGCCGATCAGGATCACGTTCCCCGCCGTCGTCTTGAACAAGAGCAGGATGTAGCTCGGACTGGTGACGTAGACGAGACCGGCGACGATGATCGGCAGAGAACCGATGATCGCCGCGGACGATTTCGCCTCCATCGACATCGCCTTGACCTTCTCCTTCATCTTCCGTCTCTCACGGATGACCCTGGAGAGGTTGGCGAGTGCTTCCGACAGGTTGCCGCCGGCCTTCTGCTGGATGGCGATGACGATGCCGAAGAAGTTCGCCTCCTGGATCGGGATGCGCTCGTAGAGCCGCTGACAGGCCTCGCCGACCGGCAGGCCGAGATGCTGGGACTCGATGATCTGCCGGAACTCGGCCGAAACCGGCCCCTTGGTCTCGGTCGCCACCATCCTCAGACAGTCGCCGAGCGGCAGGCCCGAGCGGATGCCGCGGACGATCAGGTCGACGGCGGTCGGCAGCTCGTCGAGGAAGGCCGCCTGGCGGCGTCGGGCGAGATGGTCGATCAGCCAGTTGGGCAGGCCGAGGAAGCCGATCACCGCCCCGCCGAGTCCGATCAGCAGGTTGCCGGAGACGAGCAGGGCGAGCAGCATCGTGCCGACGGCGAGACCGATCGACACCAGGATGAAGGTCTTCTTGTTCCAGGTGAGCCCGGCGCGGGTCAGACGCAGCGACAGCGGCGGCCGCTTCGAGCGCTCCTCGAGCGCCTTCTGCTTGTCCTCGAAGTCCTTCAGTGCGTCCTGCAGCGAACGCTTGCGGCCGGCGATCTCCTCGACCTTGGTCGCCGGATCGATGATCCGGTCGACCCGGCGCTTGGCTTTCGATTCGCTCTCGAAACGGTCGTAGAGCAGGGCATAGGCGATGCCGCCGGCGGACAGCACCACCAGTCCGATCAACGCCAGTGCGATGAGATTGCTCTCGAACACGCTTCTCTCCGCTGTGTCAGGTCGCGCCCACGTCGGCGGCGTCGAGTGCCTCGGCGAGCCGCCGTTCTTCGCCGAAGTAGCGGGCCCGGTCCCACATCCGCGGCCGGCCGATGCCGGTCGAGCGGTGCCGGCCGACCACCCGTCCGAACTCGTCCTCGCCGAGGATCTCGTAGACGAAGAGATCCTGCATGGTGATCACGTCGCCTTCCATCCCCAGCACCTCGGTGATGTGGGTGATGCGGCGCGAGCCGTCCCTGAGGCGCGCCGACTGGACGATGACGTCGATCGAGTTGACGATCATTTCACGGATGGTGCGTGCCGGCAGCGCGTAGCCGCCCATGGTGATCATCGACTCCATGCGCGAGAGGGCTTCGCGCGGGCTGTTGGCGTGCAGCGTGCCCATCGAACCGTCGTGGCCGGTGTTCATCGCCTGCAGCAGGTCGAAGGCCTCCGGGCCGCGCACTTCGCCGACGATGATCCGTTCCGGACGCATGCGCAGACAGTTCTTGATCAGATCGCGCATCGTCACCTGCCCCTCGCCCTCGAGATTGGGCGGGCGGGTTTCGAGGCGCACCACGTGCGGCTGCTGGAGCTGGAGTTCCGCCGCGTCCTCGCAGGTGATGATCCGTTCGGTGGTGTCGATGTAGCGGGTCAGGCAGTTGAGCAGCGTCGTCTTGCCCGAACCGGTGCCGCCGGAGACGACGACGTTGCAGCGCGACCGGCCGACGATCTGCAGCACCGTCGCCCCTTCCGGGGTGATCGTGCCGAACTTGACCAGCTGATCGAGGGTCAGCTTGTCCTTCTTGAATTTTCGGATGGTCAGCGCCGGCCCGTCGATGGCGAGCGGCGGCGCGATCACGTTGACGCGGGAGCCGTCGGGCAGGCGGGCGTCGCAGATCGGGCTCGATTCGTCGACCCGCCGGCCGACCTGGCTGACGATCCGCTGGCAGATGTTCATCAGCTGCTGATTGTCGCGGAACCGGATGTTGGTCAGCTGCACCTTGCCGCCGACTTCGATGTAGGTCTTGTCGCAGCCGTTGACCATGATGTCGGCGATGTCGTCGCGGGCGAGCAGCGGCTCCAGCGGTCCGTAACCGAGCACGTCGTTGATGATGTCGGCGAGCAGGTCCTCCTGCTCGGCGATCGACATCACCAGATTCTTCAGGTGGATGATCTCGTTGATGACGTCCGAGATCTCTTCGCGGGCCGATTCGGGGTCGAGCCGGGCGAGCTGGGCGAGGTCGATCGTGTCGATCAGCGCCGAGAAGATCGACGACTTCGTGTCGTAGTACTCTTCCGAACGCGGCCGTTCGGCGACCGGCGGGGCGGCGCGCCCGGGCGGGATCGGGGTATTCGGATTGACGCCGACGCGGGCCGGCGAACGGGTGGGCGCGGCCGAGCGGGCCGGCGCCGCGGCTTCGGCTTCCGGCTTGGTCGAGATCCCCGGGGTGGGGCCCCCCGAACTGCGTCGTCCGAACATCGATCACCTTTCCTCGGATCGCCGAGCGGTCCGTCTCACGATGCCTTGCGCACGAGCAACTTGGCCAGAAGCGGCGCCAGCGCGGATTTCTTGACCTTGCGCAGTTCGGCCCGGCCGGTCAGAGCCGCGGCGAGCGTGTGGAAGGTCTCGGTGACGGCGTGCTTGGGATCGACCTCGCCGATCATCAGCCCCTTGTTGGCGGCGTTGCCGAACAGCGCCGCATCGAAGGGGATCGTCGCGGTGATCGGCAGATCCAGCGCCTTGGCGAACTCGTCGAGCTTGATCTCCGGCCGCTTCGCCAGTCCGACGCCGTTGAACACCAGCCGCGGCGGGGCGTCGTTCGGGCGGGCGGCGCGCAGCACGTCGGCGAGGTTCTTGGCGTTGCGGAGATTGGCGAGATCGGGGGTCGCCACGATCACCACCTCGTCGGCCTCGCGCAGTTGCCGGCGTACCCAGCCCGACCACTGGTGCGGCAGATCGATCACCACCACCGGCGTCGAACCGCGGGCCACCTCGACCAGCGCGTCGAAGACGTGTTCCTCGAAATCGTAGGCGCGGTCGATCATCGCCGGCGCGGCGAGGACGCTCAGCCGATCCGAGCATTTGGTCAGCAGCCGGTCGAAGAAGATCTCGTCGACCCGCTCCGGCGAGGTCAGCGCCTCGAGCGTGCCCTGGGTCGGGTCCTGGTTGAGGTCGAGCGCCGCGGTTCCCCAGGCGAGGTCGAAATCGGCGATGACGACGTCGTTCTCCCAGCCCTTGGCGATCGACCAGGCGACGTTGTGGGCGACGGTCGAGGCACCGCAGCCGCCGCGCGCCCCGTAGAAGGCGATCGACCGGCCGACCGGCGCCGCCTCCGGGCGATGGTAGAGATCGCCGATCGTCGTCAGGAGGTCGAACAGATCGAGCGGGGCGACGACGTACTCGCTCACGCCGCGCCGGATCAGCTCGCGATAGAGCAGGACGTCGTTGACGTGGCCGATCACCAGCACCTTGCTGCCGGGATCGCAGACCTCGGCCAGTCCGTCGAGACCGGCGAGGATGTCCTCGGCCTTGCCGGAGCTCTCGACCACCACGAGATTCGGCGTGGGTGCGTCGGCGTAGAAGGCGGTCGCCGCGGCGAGCCCGCCCATCTGCACCTTGACGTGGGCGCGCGACATCCGCCGATCGGCGGCGGCCCGCTCGATCACGTCGACCACGCCAGCACTCTCGCAGAACGCCTGGACGGCGATCCGCGGAATCGGACGGCTGTCGCCCACCCCCGCCGGTGTCGTCCGCTCGTGCGTCTCCCGCGCCATCACTCGCCTCCACCGGCCGAGGAGGTCTTGGTCGACTTCAGATCGAAGTCCGACCGGGTCTTCTCCCCCTTGCGGTAATTGGTGATCACCCGAACGTCGCGGGTGGTGTCGCCGACACCGAGCCCGGCCGGCGAGACGAAGTCGCTCGGGTCGACCGCCATCGCCGCGATGTTGGCCTGAGAGGCGCAACCGAAGTTCCAATAGGCGCCGTTCTCGAAGCCGGTGAACGACCCCACCACCTGATCCGGCCATTCGCCGCAGGGATGCGGCACCCTGGCGACGATCCGCGGGAACGACAGGCGGACCGGTGCCGCGTCGTCCGGCCCGATCGCGGTGTAGGTCCGACGGCTGATCGCCCGAGCCGGAATGCCGGCTCGGCCCAGGGCCGCGGTCGCCTCGGTCGCGGCGATCCGGGCCGCGGCTTCGTTGACCGAGCCGCGCGGCGTGAGGATGGTGATCGTCGTGGTGCGCTGGGCGATCGCCTCGCGGCCGAAGCTCTCGACCGCCGACAGGAGCCGCGGCGTCAGATGGCCCGTCTGCACGCCGACGGGGAGATCGAGGGTTTCCGCCCCCTCCTCGACGACGATCGGGTGGCGTTCGCGGTAGCCGTCGGCCGGCAGGCTGCCGGTCCGGTCGGGATCGCCGCCGGCGCAGGCGGCGAGCGGCAGCGCCAGGAGGAGTGCGGCCAGGAGCGCCGGACGGCGGGGGCGCAGGGGCGAAGGGGTCGTCGACGGCATGGCGTCTTCCCTCACTCGTAGATGAAGCCGACGCGGCCGCGATAGGAGCCCTGCGGCGCCCGGTCGGCGGAGCGGTAGACGCGGTTCAGTTGGCCCATGAAGTTGGCGGCCGCGTCGTTCGACGGTTGGAAGTTCTGATCGGGCCGTTGCAGCTTCGCCGCCGCCACCGGCCGGACCAGGATCGGCTGGATGAAGATCGCCAGTTCGCTCTGCGACTGCTGGAAGTCGCGCGAGCGGAACAGCGTGCCGAGGATCGGCAGATCGAGCAGCCCCGGCGTGCCGGCGATCGCCTGCTTGACGTCGTCCTTGATCAACCCGCCGAGCACCATCATCCCGCCCGATGGGATCTCCAGGGTGGTCGAGGCGCGACGGATCCGGAGCGCCGGGATGGTGATGTTGGAGACGTTGACCGATCCGTCCGAGGTCAGTTCAGACACCTCGGTCTTCACCGTCAGGTTGATCCGGTCGTCCGACAGCACCACCGGCTGGAAGTTCAGCGCGATGCCGTAGCTCTTGAACTCGACCGACATCGACGAGCCCGACGACGACGAGGTCACGATCGGCACCGGATACTCGCCGCCGACCAGGAACTGCGCCTGTTCGCCCGACAGCGCGGTGAGGTTCGGCTCGGCCAGCGTCTTCATCAGGCTGGTCTGCTCGAGCGCCTGCAGGCGGGCCCGCAGTTTGAAGCCGCCGGCCGTCCACGAGAACGACTGATCGAGCGCCGGCGAGGTGCCCGAGTTGATCGGGAAGGCGTTGCCGGTGACCGCATTGGTGCCGAAGCTGCCGCGCGAGCCGGCGGCGCCGGTGAGGTAGGTGGTGTCGTTGACGACGGTGACGTCGGAGCTGCCGTTGTTGGTCAGATCGACGCCGAGCATCTTGATCGCCTGGCGCTGCACCTCGGCGATCGTCACCCGGAGCGTCACCTGATCCTTGCCGCGCACGGTCAGGGCGTTGACCACCTGAATGGTCGAACCGACCGACGAGCCCGTCGTCGAGGTCGTCGCCCCGCTCGAACTCGATCCGCTGCTCCCCACCGGCGCGCCGACGAACTTGGAGGCGACCTCGTAGGCCTGCATCGCCTCGGCGGCGCTGCCGATCGAGCCCGACAGGACCACCGTCCCGGCCACCGCCTCGATGCGGATGTCGCTGCGCGGGATCAGCCGCCGCAGCAGCGTCTCCAGGGCCTGGGTGTCGATCTGCACCTGCAGTTCGAGATTGGCGATGGCGCGGCCGGAGGTGCCGAACACCACGATGTTGGTGTTGCCGAACTTGTTGCCGATCAGATAGAGCCGCCGCGACGAGCGCACCACCGCATCGGCGATCTTCGGATCGGAGACCAGCACGTCGCGGATGTCCTCGTCGAAGTCGAGCACCTGCGACTTCGACAGAGGAAGGCGCACGACACGGTCGCCCGATCGGACCTGGGTCCGGTCGAGATGGGGCGCCTGGGCCGGTTCGGCGGCTTCGACGGCCGCGCCGACGAAGCCGAAGCCGATCGCCGCGACGGCGGCGAGAGCGGTTCGACGGAGATGGAAGAGACTCCGGGACATGCCGACGACCCTCGGATTACACGGGCCGCGGCAGTGCGAGAGGCACTGCGGCGACCGGGACGCGCCGCATCAGCGGCGCATGGGAACGGTGGACGAGACGCCGAAGCGGACGATGCGCACCGTCCCTCCGGCATCCGTGGATTCTTCGACGACCGGCGCGTCTCCGTCGCGCAACGATCGCAGCGCCAACGAGATCACGCCGAGCTGTTGGGCCTGGGCCACCACCTCGGTCTGTCGGGGCGTCAACTCGAGCGTGACCGTGTCCTTGACCAGCATCGACGCTTCGCCCTTGCCGTCGCCGACCTGTTGGTCGACCGCGAGGACACGGATGTTGGTCAGCAGGGTCTCGCTGACATAGGGGTCGCCGACGTCGCCCTTCGGGGCCGGCCGGGTCAGCAGGAGGTCGACGTGGTCGTTGGGCAGGATGAACCCGCCGGCGGTCGACGCCGCCTTGACCTCGATCGCGATGGCGCGCATGCCGGGCGTCAGGATCACCGACATGAAGCCGCGGTCGGCGCGCATCAGCTTCTGTTCGCGCACCGGCTCGCCGGTGAGGAACGGCGCCCGCGCGACCATGCCGACCCATTCCTCCGCCGCGTTCGGTCGCGCCGCGCGGATCACGTAGGCCTCGACCACGCCCGACTTCGGGAAGCTCTGCCAGACGAGGTCGCCGGCGGTGATTCGTGCGCCGGTTCCGATTTCGCGGGCGGCGACCAGCACGTCGACGGTTTCGGGGCGCGGTGCTTCTGCCGGTGCGGCGGCGACCGGTGGCGGTGGCGGCTCTCGGTTCGACATCTTCACCGCCAGCAGGGCGGCGAGGACGCCGGCTCCGAGTGCGACGGCGAGAACGAGCAGGCGTGTCAGTCTCATGTCCCCGGTTCCGACGTCGGTGCGGACGTCGACGACGTCCATCGCGAACGAGTTTCGGGGAGGAGTGGTTCAGGTATGGTTAACGAGATCTCGACGAAAGCGGTGAATCCTTCGTGAACACCCGCTGTCGCGTCGGTTGGTCACCCTGTCGTGGTCTTCGGAAATCTCAGAGAAACACCCGGATCCAGGAACTCTCGGCGAAGACCTGCAGCCCGCCGGCCGCCAGCGCGATGCCGTAGGGCACGCGACGGTGTTCGTGGAAGTTCTGGAGGAAGCCGATCTTCAGGATCGGCAGGGGCGCGAGCAACCGGTCGGAGGCGAGCACCAGCAGGGTCAGGCCGCCGCCCCACAACGCCACCCAGAGGCCGAAGTCGAGCAGTGCCGACCAGCCGAGCCAGAACGCGATCGCGGTGCCGAACTTGACGTCGCCACCGCCCATCCAGCCGAAGACGAAACAGGCGAAGCCGATCGCGAACACGAGGCCCGCCGCGGCGAGGTGTCGGCCGAAGGCGGCGAGCGAGGGATCGGTGAGCGCGAGGGCGACGATCCCGGCGGCGAGCAGGCCGAGCGACACCCGGTTGGCGATGGTCATCGAGAAGAAGTCGGTGACCGCCGCGTGGACGGCGAGGATCGGGAAGACCGCCACCACCAACATCGTCGCGACGTGTCCCATGATCTTCGCTCCTGCCTCCGACCGGGCGAGAATCGCCGGACGATCTGAAGGCGGAGTAAACGGACGCCGAGCGGACACGCCGAGGGCGGGAATCTCGCGATTCCCGCCCTTGCGAGCACTCGGCGAATGCTCACTTCATGTTGGCGGCCAGATTGGTGAACGTCTTGTTCAGGTTGGTGCCGAGAGCACCGGCGCCGGTGATGATCGCGACGGCGACGAGCGAAGCGATCAGGCCGTATTCGATCGCGGTGGCGCCGGACTCGTCCTTGAGGAAACGGGCGAACAGGGTCATCTTCTTGCTCCTGAATTACACACACGGGTCTCAGAGCTTCGTGTGGCCGAGGTCCGAGGCCGTTCGAAGTCTGATCAGACGATACCCCCCGCCTTCTAAGGCCCGGTAAACCCGCATGGTTATCGCGCCGTCAACTTCCGGTCCGCGGCCCGCCGCCGCCGCGCACCGCCCCGGCGCCGCGCGTCGCGGCGATTTCCCTTTGCCGGGAAGGCCCTGTCCGCGAGCCGCCGCCCCTCGGAGGTGGTTCGCGGGCCGATCCGGAAACCTTGCGTGCGCCCCCCGAAACGGAGGGGAAGAAAATCGCTTAAGCCTTCGTTCACCAAACCGGAACATCATCTCGGACGAAGAGTTCTCGGAGATCGCCCGCCCGTGCCCAGCCGTTCGGCCCTCACCGCCGGTCTCGCCCTCGCCGCGCTCCTCGCCGCTGCGACGACCGCCTTCGCCAAGGATCCGATCTCGGTGACGATCGACCGGGCCAAGGTGATGCGCATCTCGGCGCCCGCCGCCACCGTGGTGATCGGCAATCCGGCGATCGCCGACGCGGCCGTACAGGACCGGCAGACGCTGGTCATCACCGGCAAGGCCTCCGGCATCACCAATCTGGTGGTTCTCGACGCCAAGGGCGAACTGATCGCCGACGAGATTCTCAACGTCGAGAAGCCGACGGTCGGATACGTGACCGTGCAGCGCGGCGGCAGCCGCTACACCTATTCCTGCACGCCGAACTGCAACGCCGCGATCGAGCCCGGCGACGCCAACGATTATTTCGGCTTGGCCAACACCCAGATCCACACCCGCACCGGCTTCGGCCAGCAGGCCGCCACCGGCCGGTGACGCGAGGATCGCCGTCGCGGTGCGCTGAACCGATTGTTCAGTCTTCTGCGGGATGATCGCGTCGCGTCGGCGCCGGCGAGGGTTCGCCCGGTGGCCCGGCCCCGCACGCCCGAGGGAGCCGATCGAGGCATGCATCGCGACGACCCGACCTCACAGACGCAGCCGCCCGCGATCCGGCGACGCCTGCGCCTGCGCTTCTTCCGCTTCGCCGGGGATCGGCGCGGCTCGGCGGCGGTCGAGTTCGCCATCGTCTCGCTGCCGTTTCTGGCGCTGCTCGGTGCGATCTTCGAATCGGCGATCGCCTTTCTCGCCGGGCAGGTCCTGGACACCGCGGTGAGTGACGCGGCGCGGCTGATCCGGACCGGACAGGCCCAGGCCGCCGGCTACAACGCGTCGGCCTTCTCGACGCAGGTCTGCAATCGGTTGTATGCCTTCTTCGATTGTGGTGGTCTCAGCATCGACTCGAAAGTCTATACGAGCTTCAGTTCGATCCCGACGACGTCGCCGATCGATTCCAACAAGAACTTCTCGACGAGTGGGTTCACCTTCCAGATGGGCGGGTCGTCGGACATCGTGGTCGTTCGGGTGTTCTACCAGTTTCCGGTGAACTTCAACTATCTCGGGCTGAATCTCGCCAATCTCGCCAACGGCAAGCGGCTGCTCTCGGGCACCGCTGCCTTCCGCAACGAGCCCTTCCCATGGTGACCCGTCTCCGCCTCGGTCTCGCCCGGTTCGCGGCCCGTCTGCGGGGGCTCGTCGCCGACGTCCGCGCGGTGTCGGCGGTCGAGTTCGCCATCCTGATGCCGCTGATGCTGACCCTGTTCATCGCCGGCAACGAGATGAGCCAGGCGATGACGATCTATCGCAAGATCAGCCACACCGGGGCGACGCTCGGCGACCTCGTCTCCCAGGTGAGCGCGATCAGCACCGCCGACATGACCAACATCCTCGCCGCCGCCAATGCGGTGATGTCGCCCTACGACGCTTCCGGCGCCAAGCTGGTGGTCTCCGCGGTGAACTACACCACGGCCTCGGGTTACAAGGTCGCCTGGAGCAAGGCGAGCAACGACACCGCCTGGACCGCCGGCGCCACCCCGCCGATCACCATCCCGTCCGGTCTCGTCTCCAACGGCCAGCAGATCGTCGTCGCCCAGGCGCAGTACGTCTACGTCTCGACCTTCTCGACCTTCATGAAGGACATCTGGGGCGCCGGCTCGATCACCCTGAAGGACGTCACCTATCTGCGGCCGCGGGTGTCGACGACGATCGCCTACCCGAGCCCGAACTGACGGCGGAGGGCGGCGTCTCGGCCGCAGCGCCCGGTCCGGCCCGGGAGACGAGCGCCCGATACGGTCGATAGGCGGCGTCGCCGATCCTCAGATAACCGCCCGAGTGGACCGGTTCGATCGCCTCGTAGGCGTCCGGATCGAGATCGGCGAGATCGACGAACAGGTCGCCGAGCGCCCGCTTCTTCGCCGGGTCGAGCGCGCTGCGCACCACCTGCGGCCCGTGCGGCAGTTCCGGCGACGACCACACCATCCGGAGATCGCTCATCGCGACGGTGCCGGCGGCGACCGCGTCGTGCAGCGTGCCGCGGCCGTAGCCCTCGGTCGGATCGCCGTCGAGCGTCGACCAGACCATCGCCGCCTCGGCGCGGCCGGCGAGCAGGCTCTCGAGCGCCGCCTCCGGCCCCGCGACCGTCACCGCGACCGGATCCCGGCCGCCGAGGTCGCGGGCGAGAAGGCCGGCGGCGAGCTGTCTGCCGACGATCGACCGGGCACCGCCGATCGCCAGCCGTCGGCCCGCCAGATCGGCCGGAGCGCGGATCGGCGATCCCGCCCGGGTCACCACCACCGCATGGAAACGTGCGGTGCCGTCCGCCGCTCGCGGCACCGCCAGCGGCTCGACGCAGCCGCAGGACGCGACGGCGGTGACATAGGCGCTCGCCGACAGCCGGGCCTGATCGACCCGCCCCTTGGCCAGCGCCTCGATCAGACGCGGCACGTCCGGCAGCCGTTCGATCCGGGTCTCGACCCCGAGCGTCGCCTCGACCCGTCGCCGGAACGGCTCCAGCCGGTCGAGGATCGCATCGCCCCGGGTCCGGGTGACGATGCCGATCCGCAACGGCCGTTCACCCGCCGCCCTTGCGTCGTCGGGAGGAGGTACGAAGCCGGCGAGGAGGGACAGGGCGACAACGGCGAGACGGCGGCGCGGCATCGATCGGGATCCCGTGCGGCGGGCGGCACCCGCCGATTCGCGTCGAGGATCGGGCCTCGCCGTCCGCCGCGCAAGCCGGTCGGCGAGGTCACTCCTGGAAGGTCAGGCGATTGCCGACCATCTCGACGTTCGACAGCCGGCGGATGAAGCTCATGCCGAGCAGATTGGTCGACAGCGACTTCTCCGGCATCACCAGCGCCTCGACCTTCTTCACTCGGACGTCGCCGATCCGGATCTCGTCGAGGACGACGCGGGCGGCCCGGGCGCTGCCGTTGGCGGTGGAGATCGGCACCGTGTAGGCCGACGGCGGCACCGGCCGCAGCCCGAGACGGCCGATGTCCTCCTGGCGCAGGGCGACCGAGGTGGCACCGGTGTCGACCATCACCTCGCCCGTCCGGCCGTTGATCTGGGCGTCGGTCTGGAAATGGCCGCGCGGGTCGGCGGTCAGCGTCACCCGCCGGCCGCGGGCCTCGAGCCGTCCGGAGGCGGTGCGTTCGCCCTCCTCGACCCGGTAGCCGACCGCCCGGCTGTCCACCGTCACCGGCCGCTCGGTGACGAAGGCGACGACGTGGAGCAGCGCCGGCATGTAGGCCGGCGACATCAGAACGACGAGACAGACGAGCAGCGCCAGCCGCAGGGTGTTCCTGAACATCCGCCCGGACCCCACCAAACGGCGGGATCCTACGGCCTTCGCCCTAACGATCCTTGAAGCGGGTTTCGCCGGCCCGCCGTCGGCCGCGCTCTTGCGGCGGCGGGTCGGGCGGCGCGGCTCAGCCATCGTCGGTGACGACCGCTTGGCGTGCCGCGGCACGGATCTCGTCGAGATCGCGCGCCCCGCCCTGGGCGCCGACCGTCCGGCAGGCGAGGGCTCCTGCGGCCAGGCCTTCGGCGAGCGCCGTCTCGAAGGTCTCGCCGCGGTCGAGGGCGGCGGCGAGCGTCCCGCAGAAGGCGTCGCCGGCACCGGTGGTGTCGAGTGCCGCGATCCGCGGCGGCCGGCCGATCAGCCTTCGCCCCGCACGGGTCGCCGCCCGGAGGCCGGCCGAACCCAGAGTGACGACGACGTCGGCGTCGAACCGGCCGGAGAGGCCGGCGGCGATCTCGCCCGGTTCCTCCGACAGGCCGAAGCGGCGGGCGAGCGCCAGCCCCTCGTGTTCGTTGACCACGATCACTTCGGCGGCGGCGAAACTCGCCTCGACCGTCCCCTCGGTCGGTGCCGCGTTGAAGACGATCCGCGCTCCGGCCGCGGCCGCCGCGGCGATCGCCCGGGCGACTTCCGAAGGCGTGAGCGAATTCTGGGTGAGGAAGACCACGTCGGGGCCGAAGGCACCGTCGAGCAGATCGGCGGTCGCATCGAGATTGGCGCCGTCGGCACCGATCATCAGATTCTCGCCGGATCCGTCGATCGCCACCATGTGCGATCCGGTCCCAGAGGTCCGGCTGACCGCGACCCGCGCGAGGTCGACCCCGGCGGCCCGGATCCCGGCGAGGGCGATCTCGGCGAGCGGATCGGCGCCGACCGCGCCGCCGAGCGCCACCTTTCCGCCGGCCCGCAGGGCGGCGAGCGCCTGATTGGCCCCCTTGCCGCCCGGCATCACCTCGAGCGCGCGGCCCTTGACCTCCTGCCCGGGCGACGGCAGCCGCGGTACCCGGGTGATCATGTCGACGTTGACGGTGCCGAAGACGACGATCACGCCGTGTGCTCCCTCGCCCGCTCCGTCGCCGTCCGGCCGGTCCGGCTCACTTGGTGCCGTAGATCCGGTCGCCGGCGTCGCCGAGCCCCGGCACGATGTAGCCGTGGTCGTTGAGATGGGAATCGATCGCCGCGGTGATCACCGGCACGTCGGGATGCTCCGACCGGAGCTTGGCGACGCCTTCCGGCGCGGCCAGCAGGCAGACGAAGCGAATGTCGCGGGCTCCCGCCGACTTCAGCTTCTCGATCGCCGCGGTCGCCGAGTTGGCGGTGGCCAGCATCGGATCGAGGATGATCACCGTACGGTCGCCGATCTCGTCGGGCGCCTTGAAATAGTATTCGACCGCTTCCAGCGTCTTCGGGTCGCGGTAGAGGCCGACGTGGGCGACGCGGGCCGACGGCACGAGGTCGAGCATGCCCTCGAGCAGGCCCATGCCGGCCCTGAGGATCGGCGCGAACACCAGCTTCTTGCCGGCCAGCTTCGGCGCCTGCATCGTAGTCAGCGGCGTCTCGATCTCGACCATGGTCAGTTCGAGGTCGCGGGTCGCCTCGTAGGCGAGGAGCAGGGCGATCTCGCGCAGGAGCTGACGGAAGCTCTTGGTCGAGGTGTCCTTGCGGCGCATCAGCGTCAGCTTGTGGGCGACGAGCGGGTGGCCGATCACGGTGACGCCGTCCGATGACATGGCGGTACTCCGGTACGAGAAAAGGGACGGACTCGGGGTTCGCGGGGAACCGAAGTCGATCCGAGACCTTAGACGACGACGCCGTCATCGCAAGTCTCGGACTGTCCCCGACGCCTCCCGAACGGTCGGTTGCCCCCCATCGTCCACCGTTCTATGGTCTCGCGCGCTCCTGGGGTGCCCGCCGTCGCGGGCTGAGATGAGACCCATGGAACCTGGCCGGGCCGTCCGGCGAAGGGAGAAGAGCACCCATGACCGATCGTTCGACCGCCGTCGTCCCCGCCGACTTCGTGCCCGGGGTGGAGGCCGCCCGTCTCCTCGCCCGGCTGCGCGAGGTCCGGCCGCTGGTCCACAACATCACCAACTACGTCGCCATGGATCTCTCCGCCAACGTCCTGTTGGCGATCGGAGCCTCGCCGGCGATGGTCCATGCGATCGAGGAGGTCGAGGAGTTCGTCGCCTTCTCCTCGGCGCTGGTGGTCAACATCGGGACCCTCTCGGAGCCCTGGATCGCCGCGATGGTCGCCGCCGCGAAGGCCGCCAGGCGCCGCGGCATCCCGTGGGTGCTCGATCCCGTCGGCGCCGGCGCGACGAGCCTGCGCGACCGGGCGGTCGCCGAACTGATGGCGGTCGGACCGACCATCGTCCGCGGCAACGCCTCCGAAATCCTGGTGGTCGCGGGCGCCGCCGGCGCCGCCGGCAAGGGCGTCGACAGCGGCAACTCCTCGGACGAGGCGCGCGACGCGGCGATGGCGCTCGCCCGGAGCTCGGGTGCGGTGGTGGTGGCGACCGGTGCGGTCGACCTCCTGACCGACGGGCACCGCCTCGTCCGCCTCGTCGACGGCGATCCGCTGATGTGCCGGGTCACCGCCACCGGCTGTGCGCTCTCCGCGGTGGTCGCCGGCTTCGCCGCGCTCGATCCCGATCCGCTCGCCGCGGCGACCGCCGCCCTCGCCGTCTACGGCGTCGCCGGGCGCCAGGCCGCGGCGGTCTCCGCCGATGGCCCCGCCACCTTCCGCTCGCTGTTCCTCGACCGGCTCGCCCGGATCACTCCGGAGGAGGTCGCGGCCGCCGTGACCGTCGCCGCATGAGCGCCCCCCGGCTCGCCCTCGCCGCCTACCGCCTGATGCTGGTCACCGACCGCGGCATGATCGGAGGCCGCGACCTCGACGACGTCGTCGCCGCGGCGGTCGCCGGCGGCGTGACCTCGGTGCAGCTGCGCGAGAAGGACACCCCGACCCGCGCCTTCGTCGATCTCGCCCGCGCCCTCGACCGGCGGCTCGCCCCGCTCGGCGTACCGCTGTTCGTCAACGATCGGGTCGACGTGGCGCTGGCCGCCGGAATCCGCAACGTCCACGTCGGTCAGTCCGACATGCACCCGGACGACGTCCGGACCCTCCTCGGTCCGGACGGGGTGATCGGCCTGTCGATCACCGCCCTCGACGAGATGCGGGCCGCCGATCTCGCCGCCGTCGACTACGTCGGCGTCGGGCCGATCCATCCGACCGGATCGAAGGCCGACGCCTCGCCGTCGATCGGGCTCGCCGGCCTCGCCGCGATCCGTGCGGTGACCGATCTGCCGATCGTCGCGATCGGTGGCATCGGGGTCGGCGAAGCGGCCGCGGTCGTCGCCGCGGGAGCCGACGGCATCGCGGTGGTCTCGGCGATCATGGCGGCGCCGGACCCGCGGGCCGCGGCCTCGGCACTGCGCGTCGCCCTCGCCCGCTGAGGCGATCCGACGCGGGACACCTCGACCTCTCCGCGTTTCGGCGTCAGACTCGATCCGAAGTCGTGGCGGCCGGTGATTCGTGCGTGCGTCGCCGGCCCGCCGCCAGGAACCCGCCCGAATGCCCGATACCCCCGTCGAAATCAGCGAATCCGACCGCGCCGCCGTGCGTCGGCTGCTCGGCCCCGGTGAAGTGCGCGCCCGCGCCAACCGGCTGTTCGACCTCGCGCTGATGGATCGGCTCGGCCACTTCACCGTCGATCTCGGTCGGCTCGACGCGGTCGCCGGGCTGGTCGCCCGTCAGATCCGAGCCGAGCACCCCGACTTCGACGTGCCGCCGCATTCGCGTTGGCGCGCCTTCGAAGCCGGAGCCTGCGACCGCTGGGGCATGCTGGTCGGCTCGCGCGACTGGGAGGGCGATCTCGATCTCGGCCGCGCCGGTGTCGATCTGGCGACCGTCGGCGTGCTGCTCGACGTCGCCGCCGGCCCGCGCTGGTCCTATGCCGAAGCCGCCACCGGCGAGAGCTGGAGCCGCTCCGACGGGGTGGCGGTCGCCACCTTCGTGATGTTCGCCAGCGGCGTCTTCTCCGGCGAGCCCTTCGATCCGCTGCGGGTCGATGCGCGTTCGCTCGCCGGCCTGACCGCCGAGGAACTCGCCGACGGCTTCCAGCTCGCCGCCTCCAACCCGCTGCCGGCGGTCGAGGCGCGGCTCTCGCTGCTCAACCGGCTCGGCCAGCAGATCGCCCACCGGGCCGACGTCTTCGGCACCGACGACGGCGCCCGCCCCGGCGGTCTCGTCGACCATCTCCGGCGCCGTTTCCCCGACGGACGGGTGGCGATGCCGGTGGTCGCCGAGATCCTGATCGACGCGCTCGGACCGATCTGGTCGGGCAGTTGGGAGCTCGCCGGCCGGCCGCTCGGCGACACCTGGGTGCATCGCGGTCTGGTCTGCGAGGACGTCACCTCGGGTCTGATGCCGTTCCACCGGCCCGCCCAGTGGCTCGCCCAGTCGCTGATCGAACCGCTGGTCTGGGCCGGTTTCGAGATCGTCGATCTCGACGGGCTGACCGGCCTTCCCGACCGGTTGGCCGGCGGGTTGTTCGTCGACGGCGGTGTGCTCAGGCCGCGCGATCCCTCGGCGCTGGTCGCCGTTCACGGGATCGAAGACGAACTGGTGGTCGAATGGCGGGCGCTGACCATCGCACTGCTCGATCGGCTGGCCGGCATCGTCCGCCAGGAACTCGGCCGTAACGCCTTGAACTTCCCGCTGACCTGCGTCGTCGAAGGCGGCGTGCGTCCCGCCGCCCGGGCACTCGCCCGCGAGCGGCGTCCCGACGGCACCGCCGCCATTCCCGTCGAGGGCGATCCCTTCGCCTTCTGACCCCTTCGGAAGGCGAGGTCTTCTCGCCTTCCGGTTCGCTCAGAACATCGCCCTGCCGTGCCGCCCGGGCGCGAGACCGAGCCGAGCGGCGAGCGTTTCGCCGACGTCGGAGAAGCCGCGTCCGCCGAGCGGACCGGCCGGCACGTCGGGGCCGAGCGCCAGGATCGGCACGTGCTCGCGGGTGTGGTCGGTGCCCCGCCAGGTCGGATCGCAGCCGTGATCGGCGGTGAGCACGGCGAGGTCGCCGGGCCGCAGCCGCGCCTCGATCTCCGGCAGGCCGCGATCGAACGCCTCGAGCGCCGCGGCATAGCCGGCGACGTCGCGGCGGTGGCCGTACTCCATGTCGAAGTCGACGTAGTTGGCGACGATCAGGGCGCCGTCCGGCGCCTCGTCGAGCGCGGCGAGGGTGGCGGCGTGGACATTGGCGTTGCCCGACGCCCTGACCTTCCGGGTGACGCCGCAGCCGGCGAAGATGTCGGAGACCTTGCCGATCGCGATCACCTCGCGCCCTACCGCCTTCGCCCGGTCGAGCAGGGTCGGCTCCGGCGGCGGCACCGCGTAGTCGTGGCGGTTGCCGGTCCGCTTGAAGTCGGCCGCCGAGGTGCCGACGAAGGGGCGGGCGATCACCCGGCCGACGCCGAGCGGATCGACCAGCCGGCGGGCGATCTCGCACAGCCGGTAGAGCCGCTCGAGCCCGAACGCCTCCTCGTGGGCGGCGATCTGCACGACGCTGTCGGCCGAGGTGTAGAAGATCGGCTTGCCGGTCCGCACATGCTCCTCGCCGAGCCGGGCGATGATCTCGGTGCCCGAGGCCGGCTCGTCGCCGAGGATGCCGGGCAGGCCCGCCTCGTCGATCAGAGCGGCGATCAGGTCCGGCGGAAAGCACGGCCGGGTCTGCGGGAAATAGTGCCAGTCGAAAGTGACCGGTACGCCGGCCAGTTCCCAGTGGCCGGACGGCGTGTCCTTGCCGCGCGAGGTCTCGATGCCGTGGCCGTGGGCGCCGGTGATCGCCGCGGGTTCGCCGATCGGCGAGACGCCGCCGGTCGCCGCCGCCCAGGCGGCACCGAGGCCGGCCCGGGCGAGGTTCGGCAGCTTCAGCGGACCGTCGCGCAGGCCGTCGCGGTTCCCCTGCCCGGCGGCGCAGGCGGCGGCGATGTGGCCGAAGGTGTCGGCACCGGCGTCGCCGAAGCGATCCGCGTCGGCACTCGCACCGATGCCGAAGGAATCGAGAACGATCAGAACTGCACGGGCCATCGGACTTCCTTCACGAGACTGCGGGGATGCGGGCGGCGATCGGCGCGACCGGGGCCGGCGCGGTCGCGCCGATCTCGTGGGCGGCGATCAGCCGGGCCGCGGCACGATCCGCGGCGGCTTCGTCGGCGGCATGGACCCGGCCGAGCGGCCGTCCCGGGCCGACCGCGGTACCGAGCGAGACCAGATCGGAGAAGCCGACCGACGGATCGATCCGGTCGCCGGTCGCCACCCGGCCGCCGCCGAGTTCGACCACCGCGACGCCGATCGCCCGTGCGTCGATCCGGGTGACGAAGCCGGCGGTCGGCGCGACGACGTCGCGCACCACGGGGGCGGGAGCGAGATGCGCCCACGGCCGTTCGACGAGGTCGGCCGGGCCGCCGAGCGCGGCGATCATCCGGCCGAAGGTCTCCGCCGCGCGGCCGTCGTCGAGGCTCGCGACCAGCCGCGCCCGCGCTTCGTCGAGGCTTCCGGCGAGACCGCCGACCATCAGCATCTCGGCGGCGAGTTCGACGGTGATCGTCTCGACCTTCGGATCGCGCCGCCGGCGGGCCAGCAGATCGACCGAATGGGCGACCTCGAGGGCATTGCCGGCGAAGGGGGCCAGCGGTTCGTTCATGTCGGTGACCAGGGCGCGCGACGGCAGGCCTGCGCCGATCGCCACGCCGGTCAGGCTCTCGGCCAGCGCGATCGCGTCGGGCAGCGCGCTCATGAAGGCGCCCGAGCCCCATTTGACGTCGAGCACCAGCCCGTCGAGCCCGGCGGCGAGCTTCTTCGACAGGATCGAGGCGGTGATCAGATCGAGGCTCTCGACCGTGCCTGTGACGTCGCGGATCGCGTAGAAGCGCTTGTCGGCCGGGGCGAGGTCGGCGGTCTGGCCGATGATCGCGCAGCCGACCTCCCGCACCACCTTCGCGAAGCGGGCGTTGTCCGGCTGGGTGGTGTAGCCCGGCACCGAATCGAGCTTGTCGAGGGTGCCGCCGGTGTGGCCGAGCCCACGGCCCGAGATCATCGGCACGTAGCCGCCGCAGGCGGCGACCATCGGCGCCAGGATCAGCGAGACGTCGTCGCCGATGCCGCCGGTCGAATGCTTGTCGAGCGCCGGCCCCGGCAGATCCCATTTCAGCACCGTGCCGGAATCGCGCATCGCCAGAGTCAGCGCCACCCGCTCGTCGAGGGCGAGGCCGCGGAAGAACACCGCCATGGCGAAGGCGGCGATCTGACCCTCGCCGACCGACCCGTCGGTCAGTCCGGCGACGAGGCCGGCGATCTCTTCCCGGGCGAGGCGGCCGCCGTCGCGTTTCCGGCGGATCAGTTCCTGGGGCAGCATGGGTCTTCTCCGGGGCGCGGCGCCGGTTCTCGGTGAGATGGGGCGCGGCGGGCTGAAATCGAGGGGCGGGCGAGCGTCCGCTCAGGCGGGCAGGGCGGCGACGATGCCCGAGAGGAGACGGCGGAACCGGTCGGCGCCCTTCGCCGCCTCGTCCTTGGTCTCCGCGTGCGACAGCGGCCGGCCGGTCATCCCGGCGGCGAGGTTGGTGATCATCGACAGTGCCAGGACCGAAATCCCGGCATGGCGGGCGAGGATCACCTCCGGCACCGTCGACATGCCCACCGCATCGGCGCCCCAGACCCGGAACATCCGGATCTCCGCCGGGGTCTCGAAGCTCGGCCCGGAGACCCAGGCGTAGACCCCTTCGGGAAGCGCGATCCCGAGCCCCTTGGCGGTCCTGCGGGCGAGCGCGATCAGCGCCGGATCGTAGGCGTCGACCATCGACACGAAGCGGCCGTCGCCGGTCTCGCCGATCAGCGGATTGGTCCCGGCGGCGGCGATGTGGTCGGTGATCAGCATCGGCGATCCCGGCCCGACGTCGGCGCGCAGCGACCCGGCGGCGTTGGTCAGGATCAGCCGCTCGACTCCGAGTGCGGCGAGAGTGGCGATCGGGGTCGCCATGGCGCGGGCGTCGCCGTGTTCGTAGTAGTGGACCCGACCGGCGAGCACCGCCACGTCACGCCCGGCGAGCCTGCCGACGATCAGCTCGCCGCGGTGGCCGGAGACCCCGGACGGCGGGAAGCCGGGCAGGTCGGCATAGGGGATCGTCACCGCGTCGGCGACCTCGTCGGCGAAGCCGCCGAGACCGGAGCCGAGCACCAGTGCGGTCTTCGGGGAGAGGCCGGGGGTACGCTCGGCGATCGTGCGGGCGAGGTCGGAGGGCTGCATCGGGTCTCACAGATGATCGGGGCCGAAGGAGAGCGGCAGGATTTCGTCGAGAGAAAGGCTGGTCACCTGACCGTCGCCGTCCTTCAGGTGAAGGGTGGTGTGGCTCTGCGCGAATTCGCGGATCTTCTGGCGGCAGCCGCCGCACGGCGGACAGAGCAGAAGATCGCCGTCGGCCGGCCCGCCGACCACGGCGATCGCCACGATCCGGCGACCGCCGGCGGCGACCATCGCGGCGATCGCTCCGGCCTCCGCGCAGGTCCCTTCCGGATAGGCGGCGTTCTCGACGTTGCAGCCGACGTGGACGCGGCCGGCCTCGTCGTAGAGGGCGGCGCCGACGAAGAACCGCGAATAGGGCGCATGCGCCCGGACCCGGACGTCGGCGGCGGCTTCGAACAGGCGGTCGAGCGCGAGCGTTTCTCGTGTCATCGTGTGGTCGTCCCGGATCTCGCCTCAGCGGTCCTTGGTGTAGGGGATGCCGGAGGCCTTCGGCGGTATCGCCCGCCCGATGAAACCGGCGAGCAGCACGACGGTCAAGACGTAGGGCAGCGCCTGGAAGACCTGAACCGGCACCGTGCCGATCCCCGGCAACGGCGTTCCCTGCAGTCGGATCGCCGCGGCGTCGAGCAGGCCGAACAGCAGGCAGGCACCGAGTGCCGAGAACGGTCGCCACTTGGCGAAGACCAGCGCGGCGAGCGCGATGAAGCCCTTGCCGGCGGTCATGTCGCGCACGAAGCCGGCGGATTGGGCGACCGCCAGATAGGTGCCGGCGAAGCCGCAGAGCACCCCGCAGACGATCACCGCCATGTAGCGGAGCTTCGCCACCGAGACGCCGGCGGTGTCGACCGCGTGCGGATTGTCGCCGACCGCCCGGAGCCTCAGGCCGAAGCTGGTCCGCCACAGCACCGCCCAGGTCACCGGCACCGCGACGAGCGCCGCCCAGACCAGGAGATTGTGGCCGGAGACGACGTCCGACCACAGCTTCGCGGCCGAACCGCCGGGGCCGAGCATCCGGACGATGCCGAGATCGGGATCGAGCCCGAGGAAGCGCTCGCCGGCCCCGAGTTGCGGGGTGCGTCCGCCCTGGCCGTACCAGACCTGCCCGAGCAGCACGGTGAGGCCGGCGGCGAGGAAGTTGATCGCCGTGCCCGACACCACCTGATTGCCGCGCTGGCTGATCGAGGCGTAGCCGTGGACCAGCGACAGGGCGAGCGACGCCAGGATCCCGGCGAGGAGCCCGGCCCAGGGCGAATGCCACGCCGCGGCGGCGGCACCGGAGGCGAAGGCGGCGGCCAGCATCTTGCCCTCGAGCCCGATGTCGACGACGCCGGAGCGTTCCGACCACAGCCCGGCGAGGCAGCAGAACAGCAGCGGCACCGACAGGCGGATGCCCGACCCGAGCACCGGAGCGACGAGATCGACGGTGGTGGCGACGTCCATCGGTCCCTCCCTCAGGCGGTCCGGCCGCGCGGTGCGAAGATCCGCCCCAGCGCCGGTCGGAACATGTGTTCGAGCGCGCCGGCGAACAGGATCACCAGCGCCTGGATCACCACGATCATGTCGCGGCTGATGTTCGGCTTCTCGAAGGCGAGTTCGGCCCCGCCCTGGTAGAGCATGCCGAACAGCAGCGAGGCGAGCACCACTCCGACCGGATGGTTGCGTCCCATCAGCGCCACCGCGATGCCGACGAAGCCGGCGCCGGCGGTGAACTCGAGCAGCAGCCGGTGCTGGGTGCCCATCACTTCGTTGACCGCCAGCAGGCCGGCCAGCGCACCGGAGATCAGCATCGCCGCGATGACGATGCCGCCCGGTTCGATGCCGGCATAGACCGCCGCGGTCGGGTTGCGTCCGACCGCCCGGAGCTCGTAACCGAACCGGGTCTTCCAGATCAGCGCCCAGACGAAAACCGCCGCCGCCGCCGCCGCGAACACCGTCGGATTGAGCGGCGACTGGCCGAGGTCGATGCCGAACGGCGCCACCAGATCGCGCAGCAGGGGCAGGCGGGTCGCCTCCTCGAAGGTCCGCGTCTCCGGCGACATCGCTCCGGGCTTGCCGAGCGGTCCGCCGAGCAGCCAGACCATCAGCACCGCGGCGAGATAGTTGAACATGATCGTGGTGATGACGATGTGGCTGCCGCGCCGGGCCTGTGCCCAGGCCGGCAGGAACGCCCAGGCCGCTCCGAACAGCGCCGAGGCGACCAGTGCGAAGGGGGCGACCAGCCACCACGGCGCCCCGTCGAAGGCGAGGCAGACCAGCGCCACCCCGAGCCCGCCGAGCGTCGCCTGTCCTTCGGCGCCGATGTTGAACAGGCCGGCATGGAAGGCGACCGCCACCGCCAGCCCGGTGAACACGAAGTCGGTGGCGTAGTAGAGGGTGAAGCCGATCCCCTCCGAATAGCCGAGCGCCCCGAACACCATGATCTTCACGGCTTCGATCGGGTTCTCGCCGATCGCCAGCACCACCAGCCCGGACACCAGGAAGGCGACGGTGACGTTGATCAGCGGCAGGAGCACGTAGTCGGCGATCGCCGGCAGCTCGCGATGCGGCACGCTCATGCCCCGACCTCCGTGCCGAGCCCGGCCATCAGCAGGCCGATTTCCCGTTCGCTCGCCTCCGGCCGGCATTCGCCGGTGATCCGCCCGGCGCACATGCACAGCACCCGGTCGGAGAGCGAGCGGATCTCGTCGAGTTCGGCCGAGACCAGCAGGATCGCCCGGCCGCGGTCGCGCAGCTCGATCAGCCGGCGGTGGATCGCCTCGATCGCGCCGATGTCGACGCCGCGGGTCGGCTGGCCGACCAGCAGCACCCGAGGTTCGCGGCCGATCTCGCGGCCGACGATGATCTTCTGCTGATTGCCGCCGGAGAACAGCGCGGTGCGGAGTTCCGGATCGGGCGGGCGGACGTCGTAGTCGGAGAACATCGTCGTCGCCGCGTCGCGGATCTTCGTCCCGTCGAGGAGCGGGCCGCGTCTCCACGCCGGGTCGTCCTGATAGCCGAGGATGGCGTTCTCCTCCGCCGCGAAGTCGAGGACGAGGCCCATCCGGTGGCGATCCTCCGGGATGTGGGCGACGCCGAGTCCGCGGATCTCCGCCGGATCGAGGGCGGAGGCGTCGCGTCCGCCGACCAGGATCCGGCCGCGGGTCGCCCGGCGGATCCCGGCGATCGCTTCGAGCAGTTCGGACTGGCCGTTGCCGGCGACCCCGGCGATGCCGACGATCTCGCCGGCCCGGACCGTGAAGGAGACGTCGTCGAGAAGGGCCACGCCGCGCCGGTCGACGATCGACAGACGGTCGACCTCGAGTTCGACCGCGCCCGGCACCGAGGCCGCCTTCTCGACCCTGAGCAGCACCCGGCGGCCGACCATCGCCTCGGCGAGCATCTCCACCGTGGTGTCGGCGGTCGGCCAGGTGGCGACGATCTCGCCCTTCCGCATGACCGACACCCAGTCGGTCACCGCCTTGATCTCCTTGAGCTTGTGGGTGATGACGACGACCGTCTTGCCTTCGCCCTGGAGGCGCCGGAGGATCCGGAACAGGTGCTCGACCTCGGCCGGGGTGAGCACCGCGGTCGGCTCGTCGAGGATCAGGATCTCGGCGCCGCGGTAGAGGGTCTTGAGGATCTCGACCCGTTGCTGTTCGCCCACCGACAGCGATCCGACGATCGCGTCCGGGTCGACGGCGAGTTCGTAGTCGTCGGCGAGCCGCTTGAGCACGGCGCGGGCGTGCTTCTCCGCCGGTCCCAGGCGGAACGAGCCCTCGGCGCCGATCAGCACGTTCTCCAGCACGCTCAGCGTGTCGACCAGCATGAACTGTTGATGGACCATGCCGATGCCGGCGTGGATCGCATCTGCCGACGAACGGATCGCCGCCCGCCGTCCGTCGATCCGAATCTCGCCGCGGTCGGCCTGATAGAAGCCGTAGAGGATCGACATCAGCGTCGACTTGCCGGCGCCGTTCTCCCCGACCAGACCGTGGATCGAACCGCGGGCGATCTCGAGATCGATGTCGCGATTGGCATGGACGGCGCCGAAGCGCTTGTCGATGCCGACGAAGGCGATCGCCGGCGGGTGGGACGCGGTCGCGGCCTCGGATCGGGTCATGGCTCGGCCCATCGGTTCGGCGATCCCCGGGGAGGGCGGCGGACGGCGTCGGCGCGCCGATCCCCGCCGTCCATGTCGAAAGGGCGCCCGTCTCGCATGACGAGGCGGGCGCCCGTCGTCCGGTCGATCGGGACGTCTCAGTACGGGCAGGCCTTGTCGGCCATGTAGTCGTGCACGACCACCTTGCCGGAGACGATGTCGGCGGCGGCCTTGTCCACCGCGGTGCGCATCGCCGGGGTGATCAGCGGCTTGTTGTTGTCGTCGTCGGCCCAGCCGACGCCGCCCTCCTTGAGGCCGAGCACTTTGATGCCGCCGGTCCACTTGTCGGCCTTGGCGTCGGCGAAGGCGTCGTAGACCGCGACGTCGACGCGCTTGGTCATCGAGGTCAGGATCTTGCCGGGATGCAGATGGTTCTGGTTGGAATCGACGCCGATGCCGAGCTTGCCGGCGTCGGCCGCCGCCTGCAGGACGCCGAGGCCGGTGCCGCCGGCGGCGTGGTAGATCACGTCGGCGCCGCGGTCGATCTGGCTCTTGGCGAGTTCACCGCCCTTCACCGGGTCGTTCCAGGCGGCCCCGGTGGTGCCCGTCATGTTCTGGAACACCTCGACCTTGGCGTTCGCCGCCTTGGCGCCGCCGACGTAGCCGCAGGCGAACTTGCGGATCAGCGGGATGTCCATGCCGCCGACGAAGCCGAGCTTCTCGGTCTTCGAGGCCATCGCCGCGAGCACGCCGACGAGGTACGAGCCCTCCTGCTCCTTGAACACGATCGAGCGGACGTTCGGCAGATCGACGACCATGTCGACGATCGCGAACTTCAGGTTCGGGAACTCCTTGGCCACCTTCTCGACGGCGCTCGCCTGGGTGAAGCCGATGGCGACGATCGGCGAATTGCCGCGGCGGGCGAAGTTGCGCAGGGCCTGCTCGCGCTGGGCGTCGTTCTGGATCTCGAAGTCGCGATACTCGACCGCGGTCTCCTTCTTGAACTTCTCCGCGCCGGCATAGGCCGCTTCGTTGAACGACTTGTCGAATTTGCCGCCGAGGTCGTAGAGCACCGCCGGCTGGATGTCGGCGGCCAGGGCGGGAGCGGCGACGATCGCGGCGAGCGCCGCGAGGCCGAGAGACGTCTTGCGCATCGAGACGATCCTTCGAGTTGAGGGCGTGGCGACCCGGAAGGGCGGATGCCGCGTTGCGGTCGGCACCTCGTCGGAGCGGGAGATTGGCATGCGACGCGGCGCCGCGCACGCGCTTTTTCTCCGCAGCCGTTGCTCGAAACGAAACCATCCACCGCTCGTCGGCCGTGCGGCGGAATCGGTCGTGCGAGGAGGGAACTGCCGCGCCGGTCGTCCGCCTCACGGGTGCGTGACCGTCGCCATCGGCATGAAGACGCGGTATACCTCGCTGCCCACCTCAGGACCTGCGACGAGGATCGCCCGAGTGTCCCCGACCTTTCCCTTCCCCGTCCTCGTCGCCGACATCGGCGGCACCAATGCCCGCTTCGCGCTGATCGAGACGCCCGACGACGACTATCGGCTGCTGCCGCAGATCGCCACCGCGTCGGCGGCGGGTGTCGCCGAGGCGATCCGCCGGGCCGCCTTCGCCGAGCCGGGACCGCGGCCGAAGACGGCGATCATGGCGGTCGCCGGTCCGATTCTGGCTGACGGGGTCGAACTGACCAACTGCCCCTGGGTGATCGAGCCGAAGAAGCTGATCGCCGAGTTCGGGTTCGAATCGGTGGTGCTGGTCAACGATTTCGAGGCCCAGGCGCTGGCCCTGCCGGAGCTGAAGCCGGAGGACGTCGTGGTGATCGGCGGCGGCGCGTTCCGCCCCGAGGCCACCAAGGCGGTGGTCGGGCCGGGCACCGGCCTCGGGGTCGGCGTGCTCATCCATTTCGACGGCCGTTGGATTCCGGTTCCGGGCGAGGGCGGGCACGTCTCGCTCGGTCCGGAGAGCGACCGCGAACGGGCGATCTGGCGGTTCATGACCCCGGTCTCCGACGACGACGCGCCGGCCGGCGCCGCCCATCCGCGGATCACCGGCGAATGCGCGCTGTCCGGCCAGGGGCTGGAGAACCTGCACCGGGCGATCCTCGCCTGCGACGGAAGGCCGGCGCAGAACCTGAGCGCGGTCGAGATCAGCCGTGCGGCGGCGGCGGGCGAATCGACCGCGGTCGAGGCGTTCGGCCATTTCGCCGCCGGGCTCGGCCGGCTCGCCGGCGATCTGGCACTGACCGTGCTGCCCAAGGGCGGGGTCTACATCGGCGGCGGCATCTCGCCGAAGAATCTCGCCTTCCTCACCGACGGCACCTTCCGCGCCGCCTTCGAGGCCAAGGCGCCGCATCGTGCCCGGCTCTCCGAGATCGCCACCGCGGTGGTGGTCCATTCCCATCCGGCGATGGTCGGGCTCGCCGGCTGGGCCCGCCGGCCCGACCGTTACGCCGTCGATCTCGACGGCCGGCTGTGGACCCGCGACGCCTGAGAGCCGCGTCGATCGGCCGGACGGGACGTCCGCCGCGGGGGGAGGGGACGGCGATGCTGTTGATGGTGCTGGAGCGCTACCGCGACGACGACATGGTGCCGACCTATCGGCGGCTGCGCGACGCTGGCCGGTCCCTGCCGGACGGGCTGCGCTTCGTCGACAGCTGGGTGCGCGCCGACTTCGGCGGCTGCTTCCAGCTGATGGAATGCGACGACCCGCGGCTGTTGCAGGAATGGATCCTGTCCTGGCGCGGCTGTGGCGTCACCTTCGAGATCTTCCCCGTGGTCCCCGGCCGCGACACCGCCGCGGTCGTCGCCCCGCACCTCGACGACTGACGCCGCGCCGAACTTCTGGTGTGCACCCGGCCGCCCACCGGCTCGCTGCGCTCGGTGCCACGCGCGCCCGTCTTCCCCGTCACGTCCCGCGCGGCTTGGCCCGGGTGGTCGGGGCCGCCGCGGTGGGGTCGTCGGGCCAGAGGTGGCGGGGATAGCGGCCCTTCATCTCGATCTTCACCTCCCGCCACGAGCCGGCCCAGAAGCCGGGGAGGTCGCGCGTCACCTGGATCGGGCGATGCGCCGGCGACAGCAGCTCGACCACCAACGGCACCCGGCCGGCGCAGACCGTCGGGTGGCGGGCGAGCCCGTAGAGCTCCTGCACCCGGATCGAGATGGTCGGCCCGGCCTCCGCTTCCCAGTCGATCGGCACGTTCGAGCCGGTCGGCGCGGTGAAGTGCGACGGCGCCGCCTCGTCGAGCCGCCGCTTCGCCGACCAGTCGACGAGCCGGTCGAGCCCGGCCGAGACCATCTCGGCGGTGACGTCGGCGAGCCCGGTCACCCCTTCGATCTCCGGCACCAGCCAGTCGTCGAGGGTCGCGGCGAGGGTCTCCTCCGAGAGGTCCGGCAGATCGTCGACGCCCTGGGCGCGCACCCATTCGACCCGTTGCCGCAGCCGCGCCGCGGTCTTCGTCCACGGCAGGGCCGAGAGCCCGCGCGACCGGATCGCCGCGCCGAGCACCTTCGCCACCGCCGTCGGGCCGGGCGAAGCGAGCGGCGTCTCGGCGAGCACCAGCTTCTCGTAGCGGCGTACGCGGCGGGCCCGCACCCGGCCGGCCGCCGCGTCGAAACGGATCTCGTCCTCTTCGACGACGTGGGAGGCGAAATCGAGTTCGAGGTCGGCGAGATCGAGCGCCGCGGCCAGCCGGATCGAGGCCTCGCGCGCCGCCCCCTGCAGATCGGCGACCACCAGGAACGGCACCCGGGCCAGCGCCTCGCCCGGTTCGATCCGGCCGCCGCGGCCGTTGGCCAGCCTGAACGAGCCGGGCGCGCCGCGCGCCTGGGCGATCCGTTCGGGATAGGCGAGCGCCAGGATCCGGCCCGCCGCCTCCGGCCCGACCGCGAAGTCGTCGCTGCGGGCCGCGGGTGCGATCTCCGCCCAGCGCCGGGCCAGCCGCCGCGCCTCCTCCGCCCGCGGTCCGCGATCGCCACGGAACCGGCGGATCCGTTCCTCGAGATCGACCCCGGTGCCGCCGAGGCCGCGCTCCGAGACGATCGCCGCGATCTCCGCCGCGATACCCGCGCCGCCGCCCTCCGCCGCCCGCACCACCATGTGGGCGAGCCGCGGGTGGAGCGGCAGCCGCCGCAGCTTCTTTCCTTCCGCGGTCACCCGGCCGTCGTCGTCGAGCGCGTCGAGGCCGGCGAGCAGCGCCACCGCCTCGTCCCAGGCGGGCTTCGGCGGCGGATCGAGGAAGGCGAGCCCGTCCGGTGCGGTCACCCCCCATTCGGCGAGGTCGAGGACGAGGTTGGAGAGGTCGCTCTCCAGCATCTCCGGCCGTTCGAAGGCCGGCAGCGCCTGGGTCTCGGCTTCCGCCCACAGCCGCCAGCAGACTCCCGGTTCGGTACGCCCGGCCCGACCCCGGCGCTGGTCGATCGAGGCGCGTGAGGCGCGGACGGTGACCAGCCGGGTCAGCCCGGTGTCCGGCTCGAACCGCGGAACGCGGGCGAGACCGCAGTCGACGACGATGCGCACCCCTTCGATGGTCAGCGAGGTCTCGGCGATCGAGGTCGACAGCACCACCTTGCGCCGGCCCTTCGCCGCCGGCCGGATCGCCCGGTCCTGGTCCGCCGGCGTCAGGCCGCCGTGCAGCTCGACCACCTCGACGTCGGGCCCGACCCGCGGCCGCAGCGCCTCGCCGGTCCGTCGGATCTCCGCCTGACCGGGCAGGAAACACAGCACCGAGCCGTCGTCGGCGCCGAGCGCCCGCACCACCGCGGCGGCGACGTCGGTCTCCAACCGCCCGTCCGGCCGCCGAGGGAGGTGGTGCGTGTCGACCGGATGACTGCGGCCCTCCGAGACGATTCGAGCGGCGTCGCCGAGCAGATCGGCGATCCGCGCGCCGTCGATCGTCGCCGACATCACCAGGATCCGGAGGTCCGGCCGCAGCGCGCTCTGCGCTTCGAGCGCCAGAGCGAGGCCGAGATCGGCATCGAGGCTGCGCTCGTGGAATTCGTCGAAGATCACCGCGGCGACCCGTTCGAGCCCGGGATCGTCGAGGATCATCCGGGTGAACACCCCTTCGGTGACCACCTCGATCCGGGTGGTGCGGGAGACCTTCGCGTCCATCCGGACACGGTGGCCGACCAGCCCGCCGACCGTGTCGCCGAGCGTCTCGGCCATCCGTGCCGCCGCGGCCCGAGCGGCGAGCCGGCGCGGCTCCAGCACGATGATCCGGCCGTCGTCGCGCCATGGTGCGTCGAGCAGTGCCAGCGGCACCCGGGTGGTCTTGCCGGCGCCGGGCGGCGCGGTCAGCACGGCGCGGGTTCGCGCTTCGAGCGCCGCGAGGATCTCGGGCATCACCGCTTCGATCGGCAGGTCGGAGGGAGGCAGCGGCATGTCGGCGGGCTCGGGTGGGACGGACGGAACGATCCGACCGGGTATACCGAGGTTGCGGGGCGTGTGCATCACCGCGGAAGGGGCCGGACGATCGCGGCCGCCCCTAGGACGACGGTTCGCCGAAACGGGCTCCGGAGCGGTGCGACCGGTCGCCTCGGGGAGGCGTCCGAACGACGCGCCGATTTTCCGTGGATCGTCGAGATGTGGACATCCGCAGGCCACTTTTCGGGGAATCCGCCCGGCACGAGCGTTCCGCATGTTTCCGTCGGGGCGGAATCCGCCGGATTCATGTTTCTGCAGAGTACGCTCGTGAAACTCTCCGGTCCCCTCATTGCCGCCCCATTCGGGTGGGGTGCGCGCGAGCGGAGGCGGACTTGCGAAGCCGGCTATTGATCGAACCGCAGCGGTGTGCGCCTGTCTCCGCGTGGTCACCGCGCGGACGGGCCCGGAGGGCGAACGGCGTTCGCGATGCGACGGGGCTTCGGTCCGGCATGTCGGTGCCCCGCTGCGTCTGCGAGGTCGCGACGTCTCGCGGCTTTGCCGGAGACGTTCTGCCGAACCGGACGAGTGGACGGTCGGCGACCCCGTGCCGGAGCCGGAGCGCTCCGAGGCGCTGCGCCTTTCAGGGCGGAATCGATCGCGACGGTCGAGAGATCACCGCGGTCCCGATCGAGACGGCACGCGCGTCCGCGTTTCGCCCCGGTCGTCAATCGTCTCGCCCGGCGTCGGATCGCCGAGGCACCGAAGGATCGAAGGCCGCGACTCCCGAGATGACCAGCATCGTTACGCGATTCCTCGCCTGGCGCCGTGCCGTTGCCCTCCGGGCGGAGCGGGCACGGCTGGGAGCCACCTTCGTCGGGATCGCGGAGATGACCCCGATCGTCCTGCCCGACCGCTTCGTCGAGCATCTGTCGAGCCGGTATCCGCGCGAGGAGCTCGAAGCGCGCTTCGTCGAACAGGCCGCCGAGCACCATGTCCGGATGGTGGCCATCGAAGTCCTGTCCGACGAGAAGATCGATCGGCTGTTCCGGGATTTCGACGAGTTCGACGACTTTCGCGAAGAGGTCATGGCGAAGGCGGTGGTCGCCTGCCGTCCGGCGGCGGAGCGCCTTCGGCGCCGTCTCGGCTTCCCCGAGACCTACCTCGGCCTTCCTCCGCAGGAGTGACGCCGGCCTTCCGGTCCCGGCCCGCCGCCCGCCGTCTCGGCAGGGCGAACCGCGCCGGTTTTTTCCTCCCGTCCCGTCGCGGGGCGTTCGCCGCCCGCCGCGTTCACCACGTCGCACGACGCGCCTCGGGGCGGCGTTGTGAGTCCTCGCCCGCGCGCCTACTATTACGCATCCGAAACGAACGCGGACCCCTCATGCCGGTCGAGATCCGACCCAGTCAGGCGCTGAAGCTCTGGCACGACGTGACCCTCGATCTCGTCCGCGACGGCGAGAGCGATCTCTCGGCGCGCCAGATGACCATTCTCCTGACCGTCTATCTCGAGCCGCCGCCGCACACCGTGCGCGGCCTCGCGGCGAAGCTCGGGGTGACCAAACCGGCGATCACCAGGGCACTCGACACGATGGGCGCGATGGGCATCGTCGATCGCCGCCGCGATCCGATCGATCGTCGCAACGTGCTGATCCAGCGCACCGTCGACGGCGCCCTGTGGGTCGAGAAGCTCGGCGACGAGATCGTCCGCCGCGCCCGCGCCCTGCCGCGCTGAGCTTCAGCGCATACCGGCGAGTTTCTCCGCCAGTGCCCGGGTTCCCGCCGCCACGTCGGCCCAGGCCGTCTCGAAGTCCTTCGGGCCGCCGTAGTAGGGGTCGGCGATCGGTTCGCCGGCCCGGCCGGGGACGTGGTCGAGCAACATCGACAGATCCGCCGAGGCGTCCTTCGGCGCCATCTGCCGGAGATCGACGAGGTTCTGCCGGTCGAGCGCGACGATGTGGGTGAAGTGACGGAAGTCCGCCGGCTTCACCTGCCGTCCGCGCTTCTTGGAGATGTCGACGCCGTACTTCTCGGCCACCGCCTGGGCCCGCCGGTCGGGCGGCTCGCCGACGTGCCAGGGGCCGGTGCCGGCCGAGGCGATCACCAGCGAGAGCCCGAGCTCGGCCGCCGCCGCCCGCATCGCCCCTTCCGCCAGCGGCGAGCGACAGATGTTGCCGAGGCAGACGAAGAGAACGGACGGGGCTGGCGTCATGCGGGTGTCTCGGGCTCCGATCGGTAGTCGACCTTCATCAGCGTCAGTCCGGCGGCCGGGGCCACCGCACCGCAGGCGTCGCGGCTCTTCGCCTCGAGCGCCGCGGCGAGGTCGGCGGCGGTCCAGCGGCCTTCGCCGACCAGCTTCACCGACCCGACCATCGAGCGCACCTGATTGTGCAGGAACGAGCGGGCCGACGCCAGAATTTCGATGCGGTCTCCGTCCCGGATCACGTCCAGCCGGTCGAGGGTCTTGACCGGGCTCTTCGACTGGCAATGGGCCGAGCGGAAGGTGGTGAAGTCGTGGTGGCCGATCAGCGCCCGCGCCGCCGCGCCCATCGCCGCCTCGTCGAGCCGGGTGCGGACGTGCCAGACCCGGTGTGCGTCGAGCGCCGGCGGCGCCCGCCGATCGAGGATCACGTAGCGGTAGTGTCGGGCGATCGCCGAGAACCGGGCATCGAAGTCGTCGCCGACGATCGCCGCCTCGAGGATCGCCACCGGTTCCGGCCGCAGATGGGCGTTGAGCGCCTCGCGCAGTTTGTCGGCCGACCAGTCGCGCGGGAAGTCGGCATGCGCCACCTGGCCGGCGGCGTGCACCCCGGTGTCGGTGCGGCCGGCGCCCTTCAGCGTCACCGGCCCGCCGCCGAGCCTCAGGAAGGCCTCTTCGATCGCGCCCTGGACCGAGCGGCCGTTGGCCTGACGCTGCCAGCCGCAATAGGGGGTGCCGTCGTATTCGACGAGGAGACGGAAACGCGGCATGGCCTCACCCGAGCCTCTCGCCCTTCGCCGGCGCCGCACCGCGCCGGAACGCTTCCGCCGCCATCGGTCGCCCGCCGGCCCGCTGCACCTCGACGAGCCGGAGCGCGCCCTCGCCGCAGGCGATCGTCAGGCGGTCGTCGAGGATCTCGCCGGGGGCGCCGGCGCCCTCGGCGAGGCCGGTGCGCAGCAGCTTCAGCCGCTCGACCCGGCCGCCGATGGTCGCTTCGCACCACGCGCCGGGGAACGGCGACAGACCGCGGATCGTGTCGTGGAGGTCCTTCGCCGGCCGGCTCCAGTCGATCCGCGCCTCGGCCTTGTCGATCTTCCGGGCATAGGTGACGCCGTCTTCCGGCTGCGGCGTCACCGTGAAGGTGCCGGCCTCCAGCGCGGCGAGCGCTTCGACCATCAGGTCCGCACCGAGCCCGGCGAGCCGGTCGTGGAGATCGCCGGTGGTCTCGTCCGGTCCGATCGGCGTGAAGCGGGAGAGCGCCACCGGGCCGGTGTCGAGCCCCGCCTCCATCTGCATCACCTCGACCGCGGTCTCGGCGTCGCCGGCCATCACCGCCCGCTGGATCGGCGCCGCACCGCGCCAGCGCGGCAGCGCCGAGCCGTGCAGGTTGAGGCAGCCGAAGCGTGGGATCGCCAGGATCGACGGCGGCAGCAGCAGCCCGTAGGCGACCACCACCGCGACGTCGGCGCCGTGGCCGGCGAAGGTCTCGGCCGCCGCCGCGCCCTTCAGAGACGTCGGAACGAGCACGGGGACGCCGAGTTCGAGCGCCGCCGCATGGACCGCCGACGGCCGTTCGGAAAGCCCGCGCCCCGCCGGCCGCGGCGGCTGGCTGTAGACGGCGGCGATCCGGTGTCCGGCGGCGGCGATTGCCCGCAGCGTCGGCACGGCGAAGTCGGGCGTACCCATGAAGACGACGGTGAGGCTCATGTGACGGGCGGTCTCTCGGGAGTGTCTGCGGTCGGCAGGGAATGCGACGGCACGTCCCGAAGGTCAAGCCGAACCCGCGCCGATCGGGCGCCGCGGGGCATCGCAGGCCGGTGCCGGGTCACCGGAGAGGGGGTCGTCCGGTCTTCCGATCCCGCCGATCGCCGTCCGGCGGCGGACCGCCGCACGGGCGTCGGACGCCCCGCGCGCGACGGCCGAACGGTCGGCGCGGTCGAACGCTCCGGAGGCTTCCATCCCCCATTGACATGGTAATATGGTAGTGTGAAAGGAATCGAGAGCCGGTCCGGCCGATGCTTCCGCCGTTCCGACGGTCGCTTCCCCGGGGATCCGATCGGTCGGCGAGGTCCGTCCGGCGAATCCGGTGCCGGCTCCGCCGCGACCGGCCCGTCGTACCGGCCGCGGCCGATCCGGGTGTCACCGCCCGGTGGCGAACCGGGATCCGGCGTGATCCCAGACCGTCCGCGTCCGCCCGGTTCCGGCGTGACCGCGGCGACCGACCCCGCCCGCCACGATCTCGGGCGAGAAGGGGGCGAGAAGAGCCGGCACCGGAAGGCCGGCCGACGGAACCAGGGAGAACGAGAAGATGCCGCAATCCGTCAAGCCCTTCGCCCTACATCCCGACCGGTTGTTCCCGGCGGATCCGGAGACGCGGGCG
>CALFRR010000076.1 GCA_937919435.1 uncultured Alphaproteobacteria bacterium
AGGCGGCCGATGCCGTTGGCCTTGCCGAGCTCGTTGAGCTTCGTCAGGATCTCGGCCGGGCTCATCGCCACGCCGTCGATCGCCACCGCGTCGCCCTTCTCGAAGGTGACGGTGATCTCGGTCGCCGCGTCGGGCGCGTCCTTCGGCGAGATCGTCCGCATGTGGACGTATTCCGGCGGCTCGATCCACGGATCCTCGAGCACCTTTCCTTCCGACGACGAGTGCAGAAGATTCGCGTCGACCGAGAACGGCGCTTCGCCGCGCTTGTCCTTGGCGATCGGGATCTGGTTCTTCTCGGCGAAGTCGATCAGCGCCTCGCGCGACTTGAAGTCCCATTCGCGCCAGGGGGCGATCACCTTGATGTCCGGCTCGAGCGCATAGTAGCCGAGCTCGAAGCGGACCTGGTCGTTGCCCTTGCCGGTGGCGCCGTGGCAGACGGCGTCGGCGCCGACCTGGCGAGCGATCTCGATCTGGCGCTTGGCGATCAGCGGCCGGGCGATCGAAGTGCCGAGCAGATAGAGGCCCTCGTACTGGGCGTTGGCGCGGAACATCGGGAAGACGAAGTCGCGGACGAACTCTTCGCGCAGATCGTCGATGAAGATGTTCTCCGGCTTGATGCCGAGCAGCTCCGCCTTCTTGCGGGCCGGCGCCAGCTCCTCGCCCTGGCCGAGGTCGGCGGTGAAGGTCACGACTTCGCAGCCGTAGGTCTGCTGCAGCCACTTCAGGATGATCGAGGTGTCGAGGCCACCGGAGTAGGCCAGCACCACCTTCTTGACGTTCTCCACGGCCATGTCGGTCCTCTGGATCGGTTGGGTGAAACGACGGAATTCGACGGGAACGGCCGGTCCGGACGGGCGGCGGGGACGTCCCGAATTCGGGACAATCCTCTTAGCCGGATCGGGGCGGCGTGCAAGTGCCGCGACGCGATGCGGACCGGCGTCGGCGGCGGGGCGGGCCCCGCCGGCCGCTCACGGCACGAAGATCAGGAAGACGAAGGTGGCGAGCAGGACGAGATGCACCGATCCGGAGAGGATGTTGGTGCGCCCGCCGGAGATCG
This sequence comes from uncultured Alphaproteobacteria bacterium, assembly GCA_937919435.1. Lineage (GTDB taxonomy): Bacteria > Pseudomonadota > Alphaproteobacteria > Rhizobiales > Ancalomicrobiaceae > Siculibacillus. The sequence continues at coordinate 1,058 of CALFRR010000076.1, forward strand.
TCACCATCGCCAGCGTCAGGGTGAGGGCGAGCAGGATCATTTCGGTCGGGCCGAGGCCGAGCACCAGCGGCGTGCCGAGGAACAGCGAGAGGATGCCGACCGCCGGGAAGGTCAGGCCGATGGTGGCGAGCGACGAGCCGAGTGCCAGATTGATCGAGCGCTGCAACTGGTCGTCGCGCGCCGCCTGGATCGCGGCGACGCTCTCCGGCAGCAGCACCAGCGCGGCGACCAGCACGCCGACGATGCCGTGCGGGGCGCCGACCGCGGCGACGCCGACCTCGATCGAATGGGCGAAGCTCTTGGCGAGCAGCACGATCGCGGCGAGGGCGATGGTCAGCATGACGTAGTGGGTCGAGCCCGGGGGATGGGCCGGGGCGTCCTCGGCGACCTCCTCGGCGGCCCGCTCGACGTCGAAGAAGCCCTTGTGGCGGACCGTCTGGACATAGAGGAAGGTGCCGTAGAGGGCGAGGGTGACGACCGAGACGAAGACGATCTGGGCGGCGGAATAGAACGGGCCGGCGGTGGTGGTGGTGAAGCCCGGCAGCACCATGGTGAGGACGCCGAAGGGCAGCAGCATCATCAGGTAGGCGCGGGCGCTGGTCGAACGGAAGGTCTGTTCGCCCCAGCGGATGCCGCCGATCAGGAAGCAGGCGCCGACCAGCCCGTTGACCACCAGCATGATCACCGAGAAGACGGTGTCGCGGGCGAGCGTCGCGTTGCCCTTGCCGGAGAGCATCACCGCGAGGATCAGTGCACATTCGATGACCGTCACCGCCATGGTCAGGACCAGCGTGCCGTAGGGCTCGCCGAGCGAATGGGCGATCTCCTCGGCGTGATGGACGGCGATCGCCACGGCGAGCATCAGCATCAGGATCTCGAAGATCGGCAGCGCCGTGCCGAGGACCGGCAGGCGGGCGGCGGCAGAGCCGAAGGCGAGAGCGAAGGCGGCGTAGACCAGCAGCGCCGGCGGGGCCAGTCGGCCGGCGACGGCGGCTCGGAAGGCGGAGCGGAACCTTCCGGGAGACTCGTTCGCGGATCTTCCGGGAGAGGACATGGCGGCGATAATCCTTTAGAGAAAGACGGCGAGGCGACGAGGCGTGGCGATGGTCCCAGCCTGTCGCATCGATCCCGCGAGTTCAACCCGCTCCGGCGTCGGTAGACGGCGGATCGTGTCGCAGCCGAACGCCGGAGCCGGTGATGCCGTCGATTCTCCCTCTCGTCGAACCGCTTGCGCGGCGTGTCTCCGTTCCCGTCGACGTCGGCGGGGTGACCATCGGCGGCGGGGCGCCGATCGTCGTCCAGTCGATGACCAACACCGACACCGCCGACGTGGCGTCGACCGCGGCGCAGGTCCGCGATCTCGCCCGGGCCGGATCGGAGATCGTCCGGATCACCGTCGACCGCGACGAGGCGGCCGCGGCGGTGCCGAGGATCCGCGAGACGCTCGACCGATGGGGCGTCGGCGTGCCGCTGGTCGGCGACTTCCACTACATCGGCCACAAGCTGCTCGCCGATCACCCGGCCTGCGCCGAGGCGCTGGCCAAGTACCGGATCAATCCCGGCAACGTCGGTTTCAAGGACAAGCGCGACCGCCAGTTCGCGGCGATCGTCGAGACGGCGATCCGCCACGACAGGCCGGTCCGGATCGGGGTCAACTGGGGTTCGCTCGATCAGGAGCTGCTGACCCGGCTGATGGACGAGAACCAGAACGCCGCGAACCCGCTGCCGGCCCGCTCGGTGATGCACGAGGCGATGGTGCAGTCGGCACTGCTGTCGGCCGAACTCGCCGAGGAGATCGGCCTGCCGCGCTCGAAGATCGTGATCTCGGCCAAGGTCAGTCAGGTCCAGGATCTGGTGAAGGTGTCGGCGGAGATCGCGGCACGCTCCGACTATGCGCTGCATCTCGGGCTGACCGAGGCGGGGATGGGGTCGAAGGGGCTGGTCGCCTCCTCCGCCGCGCTCGGCATCCTCCTGCAACAGGGGATCGGCGACACCATCCGCTATTCGCTGACCCCGGAGCCGGGCGGCGACCGGACCAAGGAAGTGACCGCGGCGCAGGAGATCCTGCAGACCATGGGCTTCCGCACCTTCGCGCCGATCGTCGCCGCCTGTCCGGGCTGCGGGCGGACCACCTCGACGGTGTTCCAGGAGCTCGCCCACAAGATCCAGGAGCATCTGCGCACGTCGATGCCGGAGTGGCGGAAGAAGTATCCCGGAGTGGAGGCGCTGAACGTCGCGGTGATGGGCTGCATCGTCAACGGCCCCGGCGAATCGAAGCACGCCGACATCGGCATCTCGCTGCCCGGCACCGGCGAACAGCCGGCGGCGCCGGTGTTCGTCGACGGGGTCAAGACGGTGACGCTGCGCGGCCCGACCCTGGCGGAAGACTTCGAGAAGCTGGTCGCCGAGTACATCGAGAAGCGCTGGGGCACGGGCCGCGCCTGAGCCCCTCGACGCCGTTTCGGCACGCGAAAGAGGCCGCCTCCGACGTCGGGGCGGCCTTTCGTGTTTCCGGGGGGGGGGCCTTCGGTCGGCGGCGGGCGTCAGCCCTTCTTCGGCATCATCGCCCGGATGGTGTCGTCGCGATCGACGAAGTGATGCTTCAGCGCGAACAGGACATGGCCGGCGACGGTGAGGATCAGACCCCAGGACAGGAGCCAGTGGGTCCACACCAGCCAGGGCGTCAGCTCGGGGGTCTTGGCCATCAGGCGGGGAATGGTGAACAGGCCGGCGACCGGGATGTCGTAGCCGGCCGACGAACTGTTCGCCCAACCGGAGACCGGCACCGCCACCATCAGCGCATAGAGCAGCCAGTGGCCGGCGTGGGTCAGCGTCTTCATGATCTCGGGCATCCCGACCAGCGCCGGCGGACGGTGGAACAGCCGCCAGACGATGCGGGCGACGATCAGGAAGAGGGTGGTGGTGGCGATCGACTTGTGCAGGGTGATCGCCCAGATCTTCTGGGCGGTCTCGGCCTGACTGACGCCGTAGTGCAGCGAGGCGCCGTACCAGCCGACGGCCGAAGCGACGATGATGATCGCGGCCATCAGCCAGTGGAAGGCCTTGGCGGTGCCGCCGAAGTTGCGCGCCGCCGGAGGGGCGGCGGAGGTGAGGGAATCGCTCATCGGAACTCTCGAGGGGTTCGGACCGGTCCGATCGCGGACGGTCCCGGAGGGTCGGTGGGCCACGACGCGGCGCGAACGCCGACGGCCGCCGGGTCCCGGTCGATCGGCCGGAACTCGGGTGCGGAAGACCCGTCGGGGTCGTGGAAGGTCGTGGTGTCGAACGGCCGGTCGGTCGGAGACCTCGGCTCTTGTTGCGAGAGGTTCCTAAACTAAAGTCGTATACAATTCAAAGAGAGAAAGACTACGTAGCGCCGCCCGGCGGTGCGGGGGCGAGCGTGCGGACGGCCCTTCGAAGGGGCCGGCCGCACGCTCCGACCGTCGTCGGGCGAGTTCCGATCACGACCTGGTCTTCGGCACGTAGGCCGAGTTGCCGGAGGCGTAGCGGGCACCGACCACTTCCGAAGTCGGGACCGCCGCTTCGATCTCGGCGATGTCGGCGGCCGACAGGTCGAGCGTCAGCGCGCCGATGTTCTCCTCGAGCCGATCGATCCGGCGGGTGCCGGGGATCGGGACGATGTCGTCGCCCTTGGCCAGCACCCAGGCGAGCGCCAGCTGCGCCTTGGTCGCCCGGTGGGCGGCGGCGATGCGGTCGAGCGCGGCGACGAACCGGGCGTTGGCCTCCATCGCCTGCTTCTGGAAGCGCGGCAGCTTGTGGCGGAAGTCGCTCTCGGCGAACTCGGTGGAGGCGTCGACCGCGCCGGCGATGAAGCCGCGGCCGAGCGGCGAGAACGGCACGAAACCGATGCCGAGCTCGCGGGCCACCGGCAGCACCTCGTCCTCGACGCCGCGGGTCCACAGCGAGTATTCGCTCTGCAGGGCGGTGATCGGGTGTTCGCGATGGGCCCGGCGCAGCTGGTCGGCATCGACTTCGGAGACGCCGAGAAAGCGCACCTTGCCGGCGCGGACGAGATCGGCCATGGCGCCGACGCTCTCCTCGATCGGCACGTCCGGATCGGGACGATGCAGGTAGTAGAGATCGATCACGTCGATGCCGAGCCGCTTCAGGCTCTCCTCGGCGACCCGCTTCGCGTTCTCCGGCCGGCCGTCGAGGCCGACCATCCGTTCGACCCCGCCGCCCGGTTCGCGGGCGATGCGGAAGCCGAACTTGGTGGCGATGGTCACCTTGTCGCGACGTCCGGCGAAGGCCCGACCGAGCAGGACCTCGTTGGTGAAGGGGCCGTAGACCTCGGCCGTGTCGAAGAAATCGATGCCGATCTCGATCGCCCGATGCAGGGTGGCGATCGACTTCTCCTCCTCCTGGCCGCCGTAGGCGTGGCTCATGCCCATGCAGCCGAGTCCGAGGGCGGAGACTTCCAACTCACTTCCGAGGCGACGCCGCTTCATGACGCTCTCCTGACGACGATTGGGTCGGGCGCCACTATGCCCGAGCCCCATCGTTCGGATAAGCTCATGTTTCCGCAACGCCGTGTTCTTCTCCCCTCATGAATGGGCGCATCGATGAAGCGCAGCGAGTTCACCGATCTCGATCATTTCGTCGCGGTGGCGCGGGTCGGCTCGTTCCGCGGTGCGGCGCGCCTCCTCGGCCTGTCGCCGTCGGCGGTCTCCCATGCGGTGAGCGGGCTGGAGGCGCGGCTCGGGGTCCGCCTGTTCAACCGGACCACCCGGTCGGTGGCGCCGACCGAAGCGGGACGGCGCTTCTTCGAACGCCTGGCACCGGCCTTCGACGAGATCCGCGGGGCGCTCGACGAGGTGGTCGACCGTCCGGAGCGGCCGGCCGGGCGGTTGCGGCTGGGGGTGCCGCGGTCGGCGCTGATGCTCGGGCTCGGCGAGCGGCTCGCCGGCTTCTGCCGCCTCCATCCCGACGTCGATCTCGATCTGGTGGTCGACGAGCGTCGGGTCGACATCGTCGCGGAGGGCTTCGACGCCGGGATCCGGATCGGCGAGTTCCTCGACCGCGACATGATCGGCGTGCCGATCGGTCCGCCGCTGCGGTTGGCGGTGGTCGCCACCGCCGGTTTCTTCGATCTCCACGGCCGGCCGGCGGTGCCGCGCGATCTCGAGCCGCTGCCCGGTCTGCTGCGCCGGTTCGCCGACGGCAGTCTCTACCGCTGGGAGTTCGAACGGGACGGTCGCGCCTCGACGGTGCTGCCGCGGCCTCGGTTCGTCGCCGACGACGGGGCGACGCTGCGCGAGATGGCGCTGGCCGGGCTCGGCGTCACCTGTCTGATCGAGGGTCTGGTCGCCGGAGACGTCGCCGCCGGCCGGCTCGAGGAGGTGCTCGCCGCGTGGATGCCGGTGTTCCCCGGCTTCCATCTGCACCATCCGTCGCGCCGCCAGATGCGGCCGGCGCTGCGGGCGCTGATCGATCACCTGAAACGGTACTGAGCCGCGGGCGTCCGCCGGGCGGGCGAGGCCGTGCGATCACTTCTGCCGGTCGGCGACGAACCGGGCCGCGGCGATCAGCACCTCGGCACGGTCGCCCCAGGGGGCGAGTTCGGCGGCGGCGGCCTCGACCAGCCGGTCGAGTTCGGCGTGCATGGCGGCGGCGCCGTGCAGGGCCACCAGGGTGCCCTTGCCCTGGGCGGCGTCCTTGCCGGTCGCCTTGCCGAGGGCGGCGGCGGAACTCTCGACGTCGAGCAGGTCGTCGGCGATCTGGAAGGCGAGGCCGACGATCGCGCCGAATCGGCCGAGCCGGGCGACCTCGTCGGCCTCGGCGCCGGCGAGGACGGCGCCCGCCTCCAGCGGCCAGCGCAGCAGCGCCCCGGTCTTCATCGACTGGAGCCGGCGGATCTCGGCGTCCGAGAGGGTCGGCCGACGGCCTTCCTCCGACCACCGGCCTTCCGCCGCGAGGTCGTGCATCTGGCCGCCGACCATGCCGCCGAGACCGCTCGCCCGCGCCAGGCGCAGCACCAGGTCGGCGCGGATCGCCGCGTCGGGGTGGGTCGCCGGATCGGCCAGCGTGTCGAAGGCGAGGGTGAGGAGCGCGTCGCCGGCGAGGATCGCGGTCGCTTCGTCGAAGGCGCGGTGGACGGTCGGTCGGCCGCGGCGCAGATCGTCGTCGTCCATCGCCGGCAGATCGTCGTGGACCAGACTGTAGCAGTGGATCATCTCGACCGCGGCGGCGGCGCGCAGCACGCCGGCCTCGTCGCGGCCGCAGGCGCGGGCCGCCTCGATCAGCAGGAAGGGGCGGAGCCGCTTGCCGCCGCCGAGTGCGGCGTGGCGCATCGCCGCGAGGAGACGGGCGGGCCGGTCGATCTCGTCGGCGCCGAGCGCGGGGGCGAGGAGGCGGTCGAGCAGCGCCTCGATGTCGGCGGCGGTCCGGTCGAGGCGAGCGGCGAAGTCGGCGGGCGTCATGACCACCTCCGGAGCGTGGCGGGCGGGCCGGACGAGACCGGTCGGCGGGAGAACGGCGGGGCTCGGTTAGCGCGTTTTCTTCCCCCCGTCCAAGAGAATCGGCGAGATGGGACTCGCTTCCGGCACGACGCCGGGCGAAAGTGGCGCGAAGCCTCTGGTCAAGTGACCGCCGTTTCTGTATAAGCCCGCGCGATCCACCGAAAACGCGCCTTCGGCCGGCCGACCGGTCCCGACGGCAATGGTTGACGGTGCCGCCGCCCTTTCGGCGCGTTCCGTCCCCGGTCGGCGTGCCCCTGAATACTGGAGTTGTGAACGATGGCCGTTCCGAAGAGAAAAACGTCGCCGATGAAGCGCGGCTTCCGGCGTTCCGCGGATGCGCTGAAGGATCCGACCTACGTCGAGGACAAGGATTCCGGCGAGCTGCGTCGCCCGCATCACGTCGATCTGAAGACCGGCATGTACCGCGGTCGCCAGATCCTCGAGCCGAAGAGCGAGTGATCCGCCGATCCGAGCAGAGCCCGGCCTTGCGCCGGCTCCGTCTCGTCAACGCCCGAGGGGTCGGCCGTCGCCGGCCCCTTCGTCGTATCCGGCCCCCGGTCGCGCCGCCTCCGGCGGTCGCTCCGGCCCCGCTGGGGAGCGCCGGAGTCCCGAGGGGGAAACGATGTTCTCCGGCCTGCCGCTGATCCTCGCACCGCTCCTCGTCTACGACCTCGTCGTCCTCGGCCTGTTCGGGCCGACCCCGGGCGACCCCTGGGTGCAGCCGGTGTTCACCCTGAGCCTGCCGTCGGACGGGCGGTTCACCCTGCTCACCGGCGACGTCCTGGTCGTCGCGGCGCTCTGCTGCCTGCTCGCCGATCTGCGGCGGCGGATGCGGCACGGCGTGGTCGCGCGCCTCGACACGGCGCTGCCGATCGTGGTCCTCCTCCTCCACCTGATCCAGTTCCTGACGGTCGCCGCGGCGGCGACCTCGGTCTTCCTGGTGCTGAGCGTGATCGCCGCGGTCGATGCGGCGAGCGCCGTCCTGCCGCCGACGCGCGGGCGTCGGGACTGACGGTCGGCGCGATCGGAAGATCTCAGAGGGCGGCGTCGACCAGCCAGCCGGGCACTGCGAGGCCGGGACGGTCGAGGGCGCGTTCGTAGGCGGCGATCACCTGAAGGCGCGGCGGCCGGACGAGGCGGCCGGTCATCGTCGCTTCGTGCTCGCCGGCGAGCTGGGCGAGGAACGGGGCATGGGCGCGATGGCGCACCAGCCGCTCGCGCGGGCTCTCCTCGACGATGCGCGGGCGCAGCGCCACCAGGGCTCGGCCGGTTTCCTCGCGCGGCGTGTCGCGTCCGGTCGACGGCGCGGCGGTGGCCGGTGCGACCCGGTCGCCGGACCGGACGAAACCGCCCGCCGCTCCCGAAACGCTGGTCGTTCCACCGATCCGCATCGCGCGCTCCCGAACTCCGGTCGGCCGATCCTCCTCCGGGAGGGTGTCCCGAAGTGGGACGTCTCGGCGACCTTTCGTTCAGAATTTCGCAAGATCGGGGCCAAGCGGCCGAAAACCGGTGGACGGGTGGGGGAGAACGTCGGATCAGGCGCGGAAACGCCAGACCCGGGTGAGTTTGGAGGTGGCGTCTTCGAGCGCCCGGGTGGTCGGGACCC
>CALFRR010000077.1 GCA_937919435.1 uncultured Alphaproteobacteria bacterium
GGGCGCGGGCCGAGGGAACCGGCCGTCCCTCGCTGATCCTCCTCGACATCGACCACTTCAAGAACGTCAACGACAGCCTCGGCCTGTCGATCGGCGATTCGATGCTGCTGACGGTGGCCCGACGGCTGGCCCGGCAGATCAAGCCGCAGGACACGCTGGCCCGGATGGACGGCGACCAGTTCGGCATCGTCGTCATCTCGGAGACCGAGCCGGAGCGGATCGCCGCCTTCGCCGACGGCATCCGGCGGGCGCTGAAGGCGCCGATCACGCTCGGCGAGCGGGAGGTGTTCCTGACCACCTCGATCGGCGTCGCGATCTTCGATGCGGCGACCCGCAAGGAGGACGACCTCGTCAAGGACGCCGAGATCGCGATGTATCACGCCAAACGGCTCGGCGGCGACCGGATCGAGGTGTTCCGCCCGTCGCTCAGGCAGCACTCGGTCGACATCCTGGCGATCGAATCCGATCTCCGGCGGGCGTTGGAGCGGGAGGAGATCAAGGTCGTCTTCCAGCCGATCATTCGGCTCGTCGACGATTCGATCGCCGGCTTCGAGGCGCTGGTACGCTGGGATCACCCGAAGCGCGGCCGGCTCGGCCCGGCCGAGTTCATCTCGATCGCCGAACGCTCCGGGCTGATCATCCCGCTCGGCCTGCTGGTGCTCGAGAAGGCGGCGCGGCAGCTGTCGGCGTGGCAGGAGGAGTTCGGCAGCGATCTCGGGATCTTCTGCTCGGTCAACGTCTCGTCGCGCCAGTTGTTGCGACACGACCTGATCAACGACGTCAAGGCGGTGCTGACCCGGGTCGACGTGGCCCGCGGCACCCTGAAGATCGAAGTGACCGAGAGCCTGGTGATGGAGAACCCGGAATACGCCGCCAAGGTGCTCGAGCGAATCAAGGAACTCGGAACCTCGTTGGCGCTCGACGACTTCGGCACCGGCTACTCGTCGCTCGCCTATCTGCAGCGCTTCCCGTTCGATTCGATCAAGATCGACCAGTCGTTCGTCCGCGGCACCGGCAAGAGCCAGGCGGTTCTGCTGCGCTCGATCGTGGCCCTCGCCCACGACCTCGGGATGGACGTGATCGCCGAAGGCGCCGAGACGGCGGGCGAGATCGACATGCTGCGCGGGCTCTCCTGCGAATACGCGCAGGGCTTCGGTCTCGGCGAGCCGATGCCGGCGGAGGACGCCCGCAAGCTCATCTCCCGCTCGATGCGGGTGGCGGCGCAGTAGAGCGGAGCGACCGGCGCGCGAAGGCGGCGAAGACGCCGAGACAGGCGGCCGCCAGTCCGTACCAGGTCAGCGCGTAGCCGAGGTGGTCGTTCGGGAACGCCACCCGCGTCTCGCCGGCCTGCGGCAGGCCGGAGGCCGGGGTGGCGCTCGCCTCGGCATCGACGCTGAACGGAGCGACCCGGGTCGGTTCGAGGCCGAAGGCGGCGGCGAGCGCGGCAGTGTCGCGGACGAACCACAGCCGGTGGGCGGGATCGTCGGCCGGCGCGAAGGCGCCGCGCGGTTCGGAGCGGCGGAGGATGCCGACGATCTCGACCGGTCCCTCGGGCGGCGGTGCGACCGTCCGATCGGGCGGAAGCACGGTCGGCACGAAGCCGCGGTTGATCCAGACGATCGAGCCGTCGTCGCGGGCGAGCGGCGCCATCAGGAAGACGCCCGGGCCGCCGAAGCGGCCGTGCGGTTCGCCGAGGACGGCGTGGACCCGTGCCTCGATGCCGGGGAGAAAGCGACCGTAGAGGCGGACGCGGCGCCAGTCGAGATCCTCGGGGGCTGTGGCACGGGCTTCGGCGAGGCCGGGCGCGGCGATCGGCGGGCCGTGGACCCGGGCGGCGACGGTGGCGATCAGCTCGGTCTTCCAGGCGAGCCGGCGGACCTGCCAGGTGCCGAGCCCGGCCAGGATCGCGGTCGCCACCAGCGTCGCCAGCGCCGGAGCGAGGAGACGCCGCCGGGCCGCGATCATCGGTCGCGCTCCACCGCCGTGCGTCCCTCGCCGGCCCGGCGGCGATACTGCTGGCCGATCAGCGCCGCCTTGGCGACGCGCAGACCGACGAGCGACAGCACCACCGCCAGCGGTCCCCACAGCACCGCGTGGAGCCAATAGGCGGGCGTGTACCTCACCTCGACGACCAGTGCGCCGACGACCACGACGAAGCCGACCAGCAGGATGACGAACACCGCCGGCCCGTCGCCGGCATCGGCGAAGCCGTAATCGAGGCCGCAGACCTCGCAGGCCGGGGCGACCGTCAGCCCGCGGCAGAACAGCCGACCGCGGCCGCAGGCCGGGCAGCGGCCGAGGAACGCCTGAGCAAACGCGGGCGCGACCGGACGGACGCCGGAGGCCGGATCCGGGAACGGGGCGGGGTCGATGATCTTCCCTCCCCTCAGTGTCCGCCGACGACGCCGCGGCCGAAGACGTAGATCGAGACGAACAGGAACAACCAGACCACGTCGACGAAGTGCCAGTACCAGCTCGCCGCCTCGAAGCCGACGTGGCGTTCCGGAGTGAAGTGGCCGGAGGAGGCACGGATCAGGCAGACCGCGAGAAAGATCGTCCCGATGATCACGTGGAAGCCGTGGAAGCCGGTCGCCATGTAGAAGGCCGCGCCGTAGATCGAGCCGGAGAAGCCGAAATGGGCATGGGCGTATTCGTAGGCCTGCAGGGTGGTGAACAACAGGCCGAGCCCGACGGTCATGGCGAGGCCCTGCCGCAGTCCCTTGCGATCGCCTTCCAGCAGGCACTGGTGGGCCCAGGTCACGGTGGTGCCGGAGAGCAGCAGGATCAGCGTGTTGAGGAACGGCAGATGCCAGGGATCGAAGGTCTCCACCCCCTTCGGCGGCCATACCCCGCCGGTGAACTCGGCGCGCAGATACTGCTTCAGCTCGGCCGGGAACCAGGCGGCGTCGAACCAGGCCCAGAACCAGGCGACGAAGAACATCACCTCGGAGGCGATGAACAGCCCCATGCCGATCCTGAGATGGCGGCCGACGACGGGCGTGTGATGGCCCGCATGGGCCTCGTCGACCACGTCCGACCACCAGCCGAACACGGTGTAGAGCACCAGCACCAGACCGAGGACGAAGATCCAGGGATTGGCGACGTTCACCCCGGCGATCTCCAGCGTCTCGCCGAGCTTCCAGCGGAACAGGCCGACCGCGCCGAAGGCCATGACGAAGGTTCCGAGCGAGGCGGCGAGCGGCCAGGGGCTGGGATCGACGATGTGGAAGGAATGGGTCTTGCCGTGGGCCTCGGACATGGCGGTCTCCGTCACAGCGGTTCGGGGCGGGAGCGGGTCGGCGGACCGGCGGGAACCGCGGCGGCGCGCGGCTCCTCGGCGGGGAAGAAGGTGTAGGAGAGGGTCAGCCCGGCGAGGCCGCGGACGTTCTTGTCGCCGTCGATGCCGGCATCGACGAAGAAGGTGACCGGGGCCTCGATCACCTCGTGCGGCTTCAGGACCTGTTCCTCGAAACAGAAACAGGCGAGCTTGGTGAACCAGTAGGCGGCGAGCGGCGGGGTGACGTTGAACACGGCGCGGCCGCGGGTCTCGGCGTCGGTCGGGTTCTCGATGCGGAAGTTCACCGTCACCGCCTCGCCGGTGCGGACCCGGATCGACGGCACGTCCGGTGCGAAGCGCCAGGGCAGGCCTGAGAAGACGTTGGCGTCGAAGCGGACCTCGATGGTGCGGTCGCCGACCGTCGCCGGAGCGAGGCTCGCGACCTGCGGCGTGCCGCCGTAGCCGGTCACGGCGCAGAACCAGCGGTAGAAGGGCACCGCGGCAAAGGCGGCGCCGAGCATGCCCAGCGCCAACCCGAAACAGGCGACGGCGACCGCCCGGTGGCGGGAGGGGCGGACGGTACGGCGCGGCGCGACCGGCGGATCGGCCATCGTCAGCCTCCGAAGAACGGCAGGCGCAGGCCGAGCTTGGCGAGCGTCATCACGTAGAAGAGGCCGGCGAGCGCGACCAGCAGGAAGCCGAGCGCCCGGTTGCGCGACCGGCGGGCGGCGAGTTCGGCCTCGCTCGGGCGGACCCGGACAACCGGTTCGACGGGGAAATCGGATGGCAACACGACCGGTCTCCGTCACAGGAGGGCGACGATCCGCTCGCCACCGAGGGTGGCAAACAGGGCGAACAGTTGAAGGATCGAGAAGCCGAACAGGCGCAGGCAGGCCCGCCGCGCCGGTTCGCCGTCGCGGATCGCCCGGACCCGCCACGCCAGGGCGACGAACGCCGCACCGCCGAGGCCGGCGACGAGGCCGTAGGCCGGGCCGGCGAAGCCCCGGCCGAGGGGCGTGAGAGCGACGGGCAGGAGGGCGACCAGGGCGAAGCCGACGGCATAGGCGAAGATCCGGTCGCGGGTCACCGTCGGGCCGGCGACCACCGGCAGCATCGGCACCCCGGCGCGGGCGTAGTCGTCGTGGCGGACCAGCGCCAGCGCCCAGAAATGGGCGGGGGTCCAGACGAAGATCATCGCGAACAGGACCAGCGGCTCGAGCGCCAGCCCGCCGGTCGCCGCGGCCCAGGCGACCACCGGCGGCAGGGCGCCGGCGGCCCCGCCGATGACGATGTTCTGGGCGGTGCGGCGCTTCAGGATCATCGAATAGACGACGACGTAGAAGACGATGGTGAAGGCGAGCAGGCCGGCGGCGAACCAGCCGGCGGCCAGCCCGAGCAGCAGCACCGCCCCGACCGCCAGGGTCAGGCCGAAGGCCAGCGCCTCGTCGGGGGCGATGCGGCCGGCGGGGATCGGGCGGTTGCGGGTGCGGGCCATCACCGCGTCGATGTCGGCGTCCCACCACTGGTTCAGTGCGCCCGCCGCGCCGGCCCCGACGGCGATCGCCAGGATCGCGATCGCGTCGTCGATCGGCCGGAACGGATGCGGCGCGACCAGCAGGCCGACCATCGCGGTGAAGATCACCAGCGACATCACCCGCGGCTTCAGCAACGCCCAATAGTCGGCCGGCGCGGCGAGCGAGAGCCGGGTGCGGGTGTCGAGGCCGAGATCGGTCATGCGCATCCTTTCCGAGGCCGGAGCGGCCGAGCCGCCACCGAAGACACTTCCGTCGTCTTGCCCCTCCCCGCTCGAGGG
>CALFRR010000078.1 GCA_937919435.1 uncultured Alphaproteobacteria bacterium
GCGACGAGCCGAAGAACTCGCGCACCGCCGCCGCCGCCGGCTTGGCGTTGATCAGATCCTGCGGCATGACGGTGTCGATCTCGACCGACGACATGCGCTCCTTGATCGCCCGCTCCATCCGCAGCAGGCCGACGCGATACTGATTCTCCATCAGTTCGCCGACCGAGCGGACGCGGCGGTTGCCGAGGTTGTCGATGTCGTCGATCTCGCCCTTGCCGTCACGCAGATCGACCAGGGTGCGGATCACCTCGAGGATGTCTTCCTTGCGGATGGTCCGCACGGTGTCCTCGACCTGCAGGTCGAGACGCATGTTCATCTTGACGCGGCCGACCGCCGAGAGGTCGTAGCGCTCGGCATCGAAGAACAGCGAATGGAACATCGCTTCCGCCGTCTCGATGGTCGGCGGCTCGCCCGGGCGCATGACGCGGTAGATGTCGAACAGCGCGTCCTCGCGGGTCTCGTTCTTGTCGACGGCCAGCGTGTTGCGGATGTAGGCGCCGGTGTTGACGTGGTCGATGTCGAGGACCGGCAGTTCCAGATGGCCGAGGTCGAGGATCTGCCGGAGCAGCTTCTCGGTCAGCTCCTGGCCGGCTTCGGCATGGATGATGCCGGTCTTCATGTCGACGACGTCTTCGGCGAGATACTGGCCGACGACGTCCTCGTCGGCGAGCTTCAGCGCCTTGAGGCCCTTCTCGGCGAGCTGCTTGGCCTGACGGGCGGTCAGCTTCTTGCCGGCCTCGAGCACCACTTCACCGGTGTCGGCGTCGATCAGGTCGGTGACCGCCTTGTAGCCGCGCATCCGCGCGGGGTCGTAGGGCACCCGCCAGGACGAGCCGGAGCGCTCGTAGGACAGCTTGTTGAAGAAGGTCGACAGGATCTCTTCGCCGTCCATGCCGAGGGCGAACAGCAGCGACGACACCGGGATCTTCCGGCGACGGTCGATGCGGGCATAGACGATGTCCTTGGCGTCGAACTCGATGTCGAGCCACGAACCGCGATAGGGGATGATCCGCGCCGCGAACAGGAGCTTGCCCGAGGAATGGGTCTTGCCCTTGTCGTGGTCGAAGAACACGCCCGGCGACCGGTGCATCTGGGAGACGATGACGCGCTCGGTGCCGTTGACGATGAAGGTGCCGTTGTCGGTCATGAGCGGCATGTCGCCCATGAACACGTCCTGCTCCTTGATGTCCTTGACCGACTTGGCGCCGGTGTCCTCGTCGACGTCGAACACGATGAGGCGCAGAGTGACCTTCAGCGGCGCGGCGAAGGTCATGCCACGCTGCCGGCACTCGTCGACGTCGTACTTCGGCGGCTCGAACTCGTAGCGCACGAACTCGAGCAGGGCCTTGCCCTGGAAGTCGGAGATCGGGAAGACCGACTTGAAGACCGACTGCAATCCCTCGTCGGGACGACCTTCCTGCGGCTCGTCGACCAACAGGAACTGGTCGTAGGACGCCTTCTGGACCTCGATGAGGTTGGGCATCTCCGCCACTTCCCGGATGGATCCGAAGAACTTGCGGACTCGTCTACGACCGTTGAACGTCTGAGCCATTGTCGTCCTCGCTCGGGTTGACCGACGGCAATCCGGAAGCCCGTGGGTCTGGGCCCATCGAACCTCGGGAGCACCGTCGTCGCCCCCTTGTCGTGATTCCCCGACGCATCCGTTCCGCTCGTGCCCATGGTCGCACAACCGGAAGCCGTACGTCGACTGGTGTCGACGCCGAGGGGTCCTCAGCGCCGAAAATCCCGGGCCGCGATACCGCGACCCGGGACATTCGCTGCGACGCGGGTCGGGGACCCGCGTTCGATCACTTGACGTCGACCTTGGCGCCGGCGCCCTCGAGCTGCTTCTTGAGCTTCTCGGCCTCGTCCTTCGGAATGCCTTCCTTGACCGCCTTCGGAGCGCCCTCGACCAGGTCCTTGGCCTCCTTCAGGCCGAGACCGGTGATCGCGCGCACTTCCTTGATCACGTTGATCTTGTTGGCGCCGGCTTCGGCGAGGATCACGGTGAACTCGGTCTGCTCTTCGACCGGAGCGGCCGCGGCGGCCGGGCCGGCGGCGGCGGCGACGGCCACCGGAGCGGCGGCGGAGACGCCCCACTTCTCTTCGAGGGTCTTCACCAGCTCGGCGGCTTCCATGATGGTGAGGGCGGACAGTTCGTCCACGATCTTGGCGAGATCGGCCATTTCAATCTTCCTTCGAGTGAGTTCGAACGATGTTCGGAATGCGAAGACGACTCACGCCGCCTGATCCTTGTCGGCACGCGCCTGGATGACGCGAGCGAGCGAACCGGAGGGGGCCGCCAGAACCGACGCCAGCTTGGAGGCCGGCTGGTTGATGATCCCCACGATCTTCGCGCGCAGTTCGTCGAGCGACGGCAGTTCGGCCAGCGCCTTGACGCCGGAGGCGTCGAGAGCCTGGCTTCCGAGGCCGCCGCCAAGGATCACGAACTTGTCGTTCCCCTTGGCGAATTCCGACGCCACCTTGGGGGCGGCGACCGGATCCTTGGCAGAAAGGATCACGGTCGGCCCCTTGAACAGGTGGGCCATGTGCTCGAGTTCGGTGCCGACGAGAGCCAGCTTGGCGAGACGGTTCTTCGCGACCTTGACGGTGCCGCCCGCGGCACGAACCTTGCCGCGCAGTGCGGTCATGTTCGCCACGGTGAGCCCCGCGTACTTGGCGACGACAACGGAGCCAGTCGCCTTGAACTGGACGTTGAGGGACGCCACCAGTTCGCGCTTTTCCGCTCTATCCACGGTAGCCTCTCTTCCTGATGACCCCACGGGCGAACCCGAGGGCCGGTTGCAGGAGGCATCGGCGGAGGTCACCCTCTCCCGACGCCCGGTCTTCCTGTCCCCCGAAGGCCGCGTGCGGTCTCAGGCTACGGTCCGAACCGACTCGAAGGTGCGGGCAGATGCCCGGACCTCGAAATCCGCTTCTTCCCGTCTCGTGCAGGCCCCTCGGATCGCACCCGAGTTCGTACGGATTAAGTCCGCTCCGGAACGGCTCTCGCCGGATCGGCGCGGGCGCCTGCAGTCTCGGACAGACGGTCGACGGTGACGGGGACGAACGTTCCCTTCCGAAGACCGCGGCCGGCGGGGCGAACCCCGCTCGGCGCTTCCGTCGGACGACGGGACGAATCCCGCGCCGACGAATTCTCATTCCACGCCTCAGGCGTGGACCGACGCCGGATCGATCTTGACACCGGGGCCCATGGTCGACGACAGCGCGACGCGCTCGACGTAGGTCCCCTTGGCGCCGGTCGGCTTGGCGCGGTTCACCGCCTCGAAGAAGGCGACGATGTTCTGCAGCAGCGCCTCGTCCGAGAACGAACGCTTGCCGACGCCGGCATGGACGATACCGGCCTTCTCGGCACGGAACTCGACCGCGCCGCCCTTGGCGTCGCCGACGGCCTTGGTCACGTCCATGGTCACGGTGCCGACCTTGGGGTTCGGCATCAGACCACGCGGACCGAGGATCTTGCCGAGACGGCCGACCAGCGGCATCAGGTCCGGGGTGGCGATGCAGCGATCGAAGTCGATCTTGCCGCCCTGGATCTCGGCCAGCAGGTCTTCCGCACCGACGATGTCGGCACCGGCGGCCTTCGCCTCGTCGGCCTTGGCGCCGCGCGCGAACACCGCGACGCGGACGGTCTTGCCCGTGCCGTTCGGCAGGTTGCAGACGCCACGCACCATCTGGTCGGCGTGACGCGGGTCGACGCCGAGGTTGACGGCGATCTCGATCGTCTCGTCGAACTTGGCGGTGGCCCGCTCCTTGACCAGCTTCAGAGCCTCGGCGAGGCCGTAGAGCTTGGTACGGTCGATTCCTTCGCGGGACTTCTCCACGCGCTTGGCGATCTTCGGCATCGGCTCACTCCACCACGCGCAGGCCCATGGACCGGGCGGTGCCTTCGATCATCCGGGCAGCGGCCTCGATGTCGACGGCGTTCAGGTCCTTCATCTTCTTCTCGGCGATTTCGCGGAGCTGGTCCTGCGAGACCTGACCGACGAAGGTGCGGCCGGGCTGCTTGGAGCCGGAGCCGGGCTTCTTCTTGGTGTCGAGCTTGGCCGCCTGCTTCAGGAAGAAGCTCGCCGGCGGGGTCTTGAACTCGAAGACGAAGCTCTTGTCGGAGAAATAGGTGATCACCACCGGGGTCGGCTGACCCTTCGGCATCTCCGAGGTCTTCGAATTGAAGTCCTTGCAGAACTGCATGATGTTCAGACCGCGCTGACCGAGCGCCGGTCCGATCGGCGGCGACGGGTTTGCGGACCCCGCCGGCACCTGGAGCTTGATGTAGCCCTGGATCTTCTTCGCCATTGTCTGGCTCCCATTCATGCCGGCGGGTCACCCCTCCGGCGGATCGGAAGTCGGCGGTCGGGTCCGGTCGGGTCGTGGCGAACCACCCGGAAGACCTCCCGCCTCACCGGACCGATCGATCCCACGGGATCCACCGGCGTCCGGAGCGTGATGCCGAACGGTTTCCCGCCCGGCGACCGCACGGACGAACCGTGGCGGCCTTCTTCCTCCCCTCGGAACCGGCGTCCCGAGGAGGGGACGAAACTCTCAGGTCCTCAGACCTTCTCGACCTGGCCGTAGTCGAGGTCGACCGGGGTGGCGCGACCGAAGATCGACACTGCCACCTTGACCCGCGACCGCTCCTCGTCGACCTCTTCGACGACGCCGTTGAACGACGCGAAGGGACCGTCGGAGACCCGGACGCTCTCGCCGACCTCGAAGGAGACCGACGGCTTCGGCCGCTCGACCCCGTCCTGGACCTGCTGCAGGATGCGCATGGCCTCGGCGTCGGGGATCGGCATCGGCTTGTCGGCGGCGCCGAGGAAGCCGGTGACCTTCGGCGTGTTCTTGATCAGATGGAACACCTGATCGGTGAGCTGCGCCTTGACCAGCACGTAGCCCGGGAAGAACTTCCGCTCGGTGTCGACCTTGCGACCGCGACGAACCTCGGTGACCTTCTCGGTCGGAACCAGGATCTGCTCGAAGCAGTCCGTGAGGCCGGACTGAGCAGCCCGCTCGCGGATCGATTCGGCCACCTTGTTCTCGAAATTCGAATAGGCGTGGACGATGTACCAGCGCTTGTTCATCGCGTTTCCCCGACTTGCCGTCAGCGGCCGAGGCCGAGAACGAAGCTCACCGCCCAACCCATCACCTGGTCGGCGGCGAGAAAGAAGAAGGCAGCCAGGAACGCCATCACCACGACCATCAGGGTCGTGATGCCGGTCTCGTTACGGGTCGGCCAAGTCACCTTGGCGACTTCGTCACGGACCTGCTGCACGAAAGAAAAAGGGTTGGTCTTGGCCATCCGCCGCTCACGACAGGCGGGCGCGAGAGGGAATCCCCTCAGCGCGCCCCGCTGGGAAGTCTCAGTTAATGCATGGACGCGACGGCTGCAAGAGGGAAACGACTGGCAGGGGCAGAGGGACTCGAACCCCCGACCCTCGGTTTTGGAGACCGATGCTCTACCAACTGAGCTATACCCCTTCAGGCACAGCCGAATCCCGGCTTTCGCCGTGGTCCCCGCAACCGGCGCCCGATCGCGGAAATCGCATTCGTCCTTTCGGACGCGGTGCACTCTAGCGACCGAACCGCTACAGCGCCAGCCCCGGCGGAACCGGGGTGGTGGACGGGACGGCGACCGATCGCCGCCCCGTCCGAACTCGAATCATCAGGCGATGATCTTGGCGACGACGCCTGCTCCAACCGTGCGGCCACCTTCACGGATGGCGAAGCGGAGCTTCTCTTCCATCGCGATCGGCA
>CALFRR010000079.1 GCA_937919435.1 uncultured Alphaproteobacteria bacterium
GTCGGTTCGTACTCTGCAACAGTGGCGCCTGACCGGCGGTGGGCCGGCCTACTTGAAACTCGGCCGCCGCGGTCGCTACAGCCGCATCGACCTCGCAGGTTTCGTCGCCGCCAACCGGCGCGCGCACACTTCCGGGGGCCGGGCATGACCAAAGATCTCTCTTTCCGTGCCGCGGTGGTCGCCCCTCCGGGCGAAGAGGTTCGACAGTTCGGGTACTGGTGCCCCTGGTGCGAGACCACGCACCTCCACGGCCTCGGCGACCGCACGCCCTCGGAGGCGGTGGGCCGCGTGGAGCACCGCGTGTCGCATTGTCTGCCGCAGGCGTCGCCCCTCGCCGGCCGAGGCGTTGCCCTCCGCATCGATCGGCTGACGCGGTCCTGGGATCATCTCGAACCGCCCGGTCCCTATCCGGCGATCGCCGGCGACCCGCTGAAAATGCGGGCGAAGCTCTCCACCTTCCTCGGCGAGAGCCGGCTCGGCCTGGCGCTCTCGCGCCTCGTCTTCGGTCGGCACCGTTCGGCCCAATGCTTCGACGCGAAACTCGTCGGCGGCTGGGCGCAGATCTGGTGTGCTGGCGCAACGTGGTTCGTCCAGAACGAGAGACGAGAGACGCTCTCGTCGGGCTCGGGTCTCGGCCCGTTGCTCGCCCGATTGTTCGGAACCACCACCGGCATCGTCTTCGTGAGGGTGGGGCTCGACGGCACCGGCGTCGAGCTGTCGCCGGAGTATCAGATTGCGATCGCCGGCCTCGTCGATCGTGGCATCGAGGGCGTGCCGTTCGGCCGAGCCGTTGCGGAGGTGCTGTCGTGAAGCCCTCCGCCCCTCGCCGCATCGCCTTCGCTCGGATCGCTGCTGCGGCACTGGAGATCGCGCCGGAGATCCTGGCGCGGTGGTTGCCCGACGGGCACCGCGAGGGCGCCGAGTGGGTCGCGCGGAACCCGACCCGAGCCGACCACCGCCCCGGCTCGTTCAAGGTGAACCTGCGCACCGGACGGTGGGGCGATTTCTCGACCGGCGACACGGGCGGCGATCTCATCAGCCTCGCGGCGTTTCTCCACACCGGCGGCGACATGGGCGAGGCCGCCCGGCGCGTCGCCGAAATGTGCGGGGTCGATCCGTATGTCTGATCCCTTCGCCCCCATCGGTGGCGGGTCCTCGGCAGGTCCGAAGAAGTCGGGCACCGGCTGGTGCAACGTCCGGCCAGTGCCCGATGATGCCCCACCGCCACCGGCCGAGCACCCGACCCTCGGGAAGCCGACCGCACGGTGGGCCTATGCCGACGCGGGCGGCGCGCTTCTCGGCTTCGCCTGTCGTTTCGACGGGCCGGATGGGAAGCAATTTCGGCCGTTGACCTATTGGCGCCGGGAGAAGGGCGAGCGGTTCGAATGGCGGTGGGAGGCGTGGCCGACGCCGCGCCCGCTCTACGGCCTCGACCGGCTCGCCGAGGGGCCGAAGGCGCCGGTGTTGGTCGTCGAAGGAGAGAAGGCCGCCGACGCCGGCGCGCGTCTGCTCCCCGGTCATGTCGTCATCACGTCGCCGAACGGCAGCAAGAGCGCGGCCAAGGCCGACTGGTCACCGCTCGCGGGTCGCCGCGTCATCGTCTGGCCCGACGCCGACGCGCCCGGCGCCGCCTACGCCGAGGAAGCCTCCCGGCTCGCCCGGGAGGCCGGCGCAGCCTCCGTCGCCGTGCTGTCGCCGCCGGGAGACGTGGCGCCAGGATGGGACGCGGCCGACGCGGAAGCCGAAGGGTGGACCACCGCCCGCGCCGAAGCCTTCGTCGGGTCGGCCCGATCTGCCGCCGTCGTCGACCTCGAGCGGGCGCGCCGCGATAAGCGGGCGAGCGCCTCCGGAGGGAAGAAGGCGTCGAGCGCCGGTGCGACCGGTAGCGCCGAGAGCGGCGGTCGCCAGCGTCGGCCGGCGCAGCGCGACCAACTCGCGGCGCTCTGCGGCGACGTCGATCTGTGGCACGACGAGGCGGGAGACTGTTACGCAACCTATCCGGTGAACGGACATCGCGAGAGCTGGGCTCTCGCCTCGAAGTCCTTCCGGCGGTGGTTGTCGGCCCGCAGCTACGAACAGACCGGATTGGCGCCCGGCGGACAGGCGCTCGAAGACACGATCCGTGTTCTCGAGGCGCGCGCCTACAGTGAGGGGCCGGAGCGCATCCCCCGACTTCGCGTTGGAGAGGCCGACGGCAAGGCGTTCCTCGATCTGGTCGACGCTGCGTGGCGTTCGGTCGAGGTCGACGGCGGGGGCTGGCGGATCGTCGACCACACACCCGTCGCCTTCGTGCGATCCGGGCAGATGCGGCCTCTCCCCGAGCCCGAGGAAGGTTACGGGATCGAGGAGCTACGCCGCTTCGTCAACGTCGAATGCGACGACGACTTCGTGCTTCTGGTCGCGTGGATCCTCGCCGCGATGCGGGCCGATGGACCCTATCCGGTGCTGACCTTCGCCGGCGAGCAGGGAACCGGCAAGTCGACCGCGTCGCGCCTGGTGCGGTCTCTCGTCGACCCGAACGCCGCCCCGATCCGCGCCGTCCCGAAGGACGATCGCGACCTGGTGGTCGGCGCCGTCAACTCCCACGCTCTGTGCCTCGACAACCTCTCCTCGGTGCCGTCGTGGCTCTCCGATGCACTGTGCCGTCTCTCCACCGGCGGCGGCTTCGCTTCGCGCATGCTCCATACCGACCGGGAAGAGAGCGTCATGCAGGCGGTTCGGCCGATCATTCTCAACGGCATTCCGACCCTCACCGAACGCCCCGACCTCGCCTCGCGAGCGATCACCGTTCGCCTGCGGCCGATCGCCGAGACAGAGCGCCGCACCGAAACCGAGTTCTGGGCGGATTGGTCGACCACCGCCCCGCGCGTGCTCGGCGCTCTGCTCGACGGCTTCTCCACCGGCCTGCGGCGCCTCGCCTCTGTGAAGCTCGGTCGGCTTCCGCGCATGGCGGATTTCGCGCAATGGGCGACGGCCTGTGAGCCCGGCCTCGGCTTCGAACCGGGCGCCTTCATGGCCGCCTATACCGCCAATCAGGCCGACACCAGCGAGACCACGTTCGAAGCCGATCCGGTGGCGGTGGCAATCCGTGACCTGATCCGCGGCGATTACCCGACCGGATGGCACGGCTCGGCGACAGAACTTCTTGCCGCGCTCAACACCCGAACGCCCGACCACATCAGGCGGATGAGGTTCTGGCCGCAGACAGCGAGTTCGCTGGGTAACCGGATCGATCGCGTTGCGCCTGTTCTTCGCTCCCGGGGATTCACCGTCGAGCGGCACAAGTCCGACGTACGAACAATCTCCATCGCGCCAGCCGCCTTCGCGCGGCCGTGACCAACCACCGCCGACCACATGGCCGACGGCCCCAACACCTCACGAAAGGGCTCTCTCATGTCCCGACACACCTTCCGCGTCATCCCCGGCGGCACTGACGACGGCGGCGATCCGCCGATCGTCGTGTCGCATGCTCATCTCCTCGTCTTTTCGCTGCGCCACACCGCGAAGTACCTCGTTCTCGCCGCCGACAACCTCGAGGCCGAGATCACCGCCAAGGGCTTCCACACCTCGGAAGAGGCGCAGGCCGCCGCGATCGCCCGGGCTCTCCTCGCCGCCGTCACCTCGACGCTCAACTGACCATATTCGGAAAGGACACTCCCATGACCGATGCACCGACCATCACGATCGACCTCCTCAACCCGCTCGATATCGGCGGCGGACGCACCGCCTCCCGCGTCGTGCTCCGCGAGCCCCGCATGCGCGAGTATGCCCGGTTCGGCGAGCCGATCTCCTATGTCCCCGACGCCGAAGGCCGGGACATCCCGGTCGAAAACGACGAGGCGATCGAGAAGTATCTCGGCGCTCTGGTCATCGAACCGGACAGCCCGATACTCCTCCTCAACCTCCGACTCGTCGACGCGATCCGGGTGAAGGAAGCCCTGCTGAGTTTTTTCGTCGACTGTCGCGAGCGGGCGTTTCGACTGCCGCTCGTGTCCTCGTCTTCGAGTGCGGTTACTTCCGCCCCGCCGAGTTCGACGACCTGACGCCGACCGACCTGTTGCGATGGATCGACGAAGGCATCGCCGCCGGCGCGATCACCCGCAAGTCCACCCCTTCGATCAAGCTGCGCCCGAGAAGGTGAATTCACATGCCCGGTGAACGAGTGCTGCAGGCGACCGCCGTCATCGACATTCAGGACAACGCTTCGGCGAAGTTCGATGCGATCTCGAAGAAGTTCGCCGCGATGACCAAGGCGTTGAACACCGCGGCGAAGGGTGCGGCGCCGTTCGATCGTCTGGAAAAGTCGCTCGCCAAGATCGGGACCGGTGCCGACAAGGTGGCGCGGTCGGTCACCGCCATGGAACGTGGCCTCGGCAAGGTCGGGTCTTCCGCCCGCACCGCTGCCGAGGGCGCTTCCACCGCGTTCTCGTCGATCGGCCGCACCGCAACCACCGCCGAACGAGCAATCCAACGGGTGGCGAACGCTCAACGAGGCCTCAACGAGGCTCTGTCGCGGGCGTCCCGGATCCGTCCGACCTTGCCGACGGGTGGTGCTCCGGCGCCGACGCGGCCCGGCGGAAGACCGGCGCGCCCCGGCGAACGGCGCGACCGCTTCGGCCGACTGATCGAAGCGACCACCGGAATCGAGGTCGCGGAGAACGTCGCCACCCGGGCCGTCACCGCCGGGTCGAAGCTCGAAGGCGAACGCGTCGCCGCAAC
>CALFRR010000080.1 GCA_937919435.1 uncultured Alphaproteobacteria bacterium
TGCTGACCGCCGCCTTCGTGGTGGTCTCGCAGCTCAAGATCAACGTGATGAACGCCTATGCCGGGTCGCTCGCCTGGTCGAACTTCTTCTCGCGGCTGACCCATTCCCACCCGGGGCGGGTGGTGTGGCTGGTGTTCAACGTCGCCATCGCGCTGCTGCTGATGGAGCTCGGCATCTACGAGGCGCTGGAGCGGACCCTCGGCCTGTTCGCGATCGTCGCGGTGGCCTGGCTCGGGGCGATCGTCGCCGATCTGGGCATCAACAAGCCGCTCGGCCTGTCGCCACCGGGGATCGAGTTCGCCCGCGCCCATCTCTGGGACGTCAATCCGGTCGGGGTCGGGTCGATGGCGCTCGCCACCGTGCTGGCGCTGTTCGCCGCCACCGGCCAGTTCGGCGAGATCGCCCGGGCCTTCGCACCGTTCGTGGCGCTCGCCGTGGCACTGGTCACGGCGCCGGCGATCGCCTGGGCGACGAAGGGGCGCCACTACCTCGCGCGGACCCCGGAGGTGCCGCCGGTCGGGGCACTCACCATCCGCTGTTCGGTCTGCGAGCACGACTTCGAGCCGGAGGACAGCGCCCACTGTCCGGCCTACGACGCGCCGATCTGTTCGCTGTGCTGCTCGCTCGACGCGCGTTGCGGCGATCTCTGCAAACCGCACGCCCGGCTGTCGCATCAGGCCCGCACCGCCTTCGCCGCGGTGCTGCCGGGAGGGCTCGGCGAGAAGCTCAGTCCGCGCCTCGTCGAATACGTCGGCGTGCTGAGCCTGATCACCACGGCGATCGGGCTGGTGCTGCTGGTGATCCACTTCCAGTCGGCGAGCGGTGCCAAGGAGATCGAGGCGGCGCTGACCCGGGCGCTGTGGGCGGCGTTCTTCGTGCTGCTGATCGTCGCCGGGGTGGTCGCCTGGTTCTTCGTCCTCGCCCACGAGAGCCGGCGGGTGGCGGAGGAGGAATCGGCCCGCCAGACCGCGGCGCTGCTCGACGAGATCGCCGCCCACGAGAAGACCGACGCGGCGCTGCAGAAGGCGAAGGAGGCGGCGGAGGCCGCCAACGTCGCCAAGAGCCGCTATCTGGTCGGCCTGTCGCACGAGCTTCGGACGCCGCTCAACTCGGTGATGGGCTATGCCCAGGTGTTGGAGCGCGACGCCGGGCTCGGTGCCGGGCGGCTCTCCGCGGTCCGGGTGATCCGCCGGTCCGCCGATCATCTGTCGGGCCTGATCGACGGGCTCCTCGACATCTCCAAGATCGAATCGGGGCGGCTCGAACTGTCGCGCGACGCGTTCCGGCTCGGCGAGTTCCTCGATCAGCTGGTCGAGATGTTCCGCCCGCAGGCCGAGGCGAAGGGGCTCGGCTTCCGTTTCCACCGGCCGACCCGGCTGCCCGAGGTGGTGGCGACCGACGAGAAGCGGCTGCGCCAGATCCTGGTCAATCTGCTGTCGAACGCGATCAAGTTCACCGAAACCGGCGAGGTCGGCTTCACGGTGGAGATGCGCCACGAGATCGCGACCTTCACCGTCACCGACACCGGGCCGGGGATCCCGGAGAGCGAGTTCGAGCGGATCTTCGAGCCGTTCGAACGGGGGCGGGGCGGGCGCGGCCGGCCGGGCCTCGGGCTCGGGCTGACGATCACCAAGATGCTCGCCGTGCTGATGGGCGGCGACGTCCGGCTCGACAGCCGGGAAGGCGAGGGAAGCCGGTTCCGGGTCCGCGTCCATCTCTCTGTGGTCGCAGAGCCGGTGGCGCGGGCGGTGTCGCCGGCGATCCGCGGCTATCGCGGGGTGCGGCGGACGGTGATGGTGGTCGACGATCAGGCCGAGCACCGCGAACTGGTGCGCGACGTGCTGGAGCCGATCGGCTTCGGGGTGATCGCAGCGGCGGACGGACCGTCGGCGCTGGCGCTCGCCGCGGAGATCCGGCCGGACCTCTTCCTGCTCGACATCGCGATGCCCGGCATGGACGGCTGGGAACTCGCCCGGCGGCTGCGCGACGACGGTTTCTCGGATGCGCGGATCGTCATCCTGTCGGCCAACGTCGGCGAGGTGCCGCCGCCCGACGAGCGATCGGCGGCGCACGACGACGTGCTGCCCAAGCCGGTCGACGTCGCCCGGCTGCTCGATCGGATCCGCCATCACCTCGGCCTCGACTGGCTCGACGAGCCGGAGCCCGCGGAGTCGGCGCCGGCGCCGGCCGCCGCCGAGGACCGGCCGACCGGTCGCGAGGCGGCCGAACTCCTCGAATTCGCCCGGATCGGCTATGCTCGCGGGGTGTCCGAGGGGCTCTCGCGGATCGCCGCGGCGATCGGGGCGGAGGGCCGCACACCGGGGGCACGGCTCACGGCGCTTTCCGCCGCGCTCGCCGACTTCGACATGAACCGACTGATCCGCGAGCTCGAGGCGATCGACGCCGATGCCTGAGAACAGCCCCTCCCGCGACATCGTCCTGGTGGTCGACGACAACCCCGGCACCCTCGGTTTCCTGACCGAGACGCTGGAGGCGGCCGGCGCGATGGTGCTGGTGGCGACCGGTGGTGCCGAGGCCCTGGCGATCACCCGGCGGATCACTCCGGACGTCGTGCTGATGGACGCGGTGATGCCGGGAATGGACGGGTTCGAGGCCTGCCGCCGGCTGAAGGCCCTGCCGGCGACCGCCGACGTGCCGATTCTGTTCATGACCGGGCTCAGCGAGACCGAGCACATCGTCGAGGGGCTGGCGGCGGGCGGCGTCGACTACGTCACCAAGCCGATCCAGCTCGAAGAACTCACCGCCCGGATCCGCGTCCACCTCGCCAACGCCCGGCGCGAACGTTCGGCGCGGCTGGCGCTCGACACCGCCGGGCGCTTCCTGCTCGCCACCGACCGGGCCGGTACGCTCGCCTGGGCGACGCCGCAGGCCGCCCGTCTCCTCGCCGAGGCGACCACCGATCCCGCCGCGACCCTCGCCGCGGCGGTCGGGGCGCGGCTCTCCGCCGACGGAAGCGGCCAGTCGCCGATCGGCCGGGTCGGCGACGGGGTGGTGGCGATGAGCGGGCTCGGCCGGGTCGGCGACGACGAATGGCTGTGGCGGCTGACGGTGGAGACCGAGGGCGGCGACGAGGCGGCGCTGCGCCGCCGGTTCGGGCTGACCATGCGCGAGGCGGAGGTGCTGCTGTGGATCGCCCGCGGCAAGGCGAACCGCGACATCGGCGAGATCCTCGGGCTCAGCCCTCGCACCGTCAACAAGCACCTCGAGCAGGTCTACGCCAAGCTCGGGGTGGAGAACCGGGCCTCGGCCGCGGTGATGGCGCTGAAGGCGATCGAGGCGGGGTGAGACGAGGCCGCGCGCCGCCGACCGGCGACGGCGCGCGGCGACGGGTTCAGTGGCTGCCGTGGCTCATCGGTGCGGCACCGGCTCCGAGGATCGTCGGATCGAGCATGCCGAAGATCATCGCGACATGGGCGACCACCAGGAACAGGCCGACGAAGGCGGCGTGCAGCCCCATCCGGCTCTGCTCGTCGCGGTCCTTCGCGACGAGGCCGAGGTCGATCAGAGCGATGCCGACCAGCGGCACCACGCCGGCGAGATAGGCCGCCACGGCGATCACGTCGGCCGGTCCGCGCCAGGCGCCGCCGACGGTCAGCGGCACCACCGCGGTGACCATCAGTTTCGCGAAGATGCCGGCGAACCAGAGGCCGCCGAGGATGCTCGCCGCCCGATTGAGGGCGCGGATCGGACCGGTCCACACCCGGGTGTAGAGCAGGCGCAGCTCGGTGATCGCCACGGTCTCGGCGAGAACGACCGGAACGGCCATGTAGATCAACAGGTTCCACGGCTGGTCGGTGGCCAGCAGTTCCATGTAGTGGGTCATGTTCATGGGAGTACCTCGTCGGCGGCGGTGACATCGCACCGGCCGCGCGGATGGGAAACATCGATGTGGTGGATCAGGCCGGCGCGGCACCGCGGCCGTCGTCGGACGGCGATCGGGGGGCGCGCGGGCGGGATGTTTCCGATCAGCCGCGAGGCGGCGGCAGCGGCGGAACGAGGTCGGAGGTCGCCGGTTCGGGAGCCGCGGAGGGCAGCCGCGGGGCAGGCTCGACGATCGGCAGCAGAGCTTCGGCGAACAGCCGGGCGAGATCGGAACAGGCGGCACAGCCGGCGGAGCAGTCGCCGGCACCGTGGCCGCCGATGCCGCAGCCGGCGGACTTCGCCGGTGCGGAGAGGGCGCCCCAATCGGCCATGCCTTCGATGATCGACGCGTCGTCGTGGCCGTGCCGGGTCATCGCCGCCTCCGTCTCGGGTCGCGCCGCCGCCGCGGCGCCGTGCACATGGCCCATCGCCGAGGCGGATGCCGGCAGGGCGACCAGAGCGACCACCAGAAGGGCGAAGAGAGCGGCGATCCGGCGGAACACGAAAGCCTCGATGGCGCAGCGGCGTCGCCGCCGATGTCTTCAGTTGACGGCGTGATGGCGAACCAGGAAGCGACCGTCGGCTTCGACGAAGGTCTCTTCGATCTGCGGATGGCGCAAGGGCTCGCCGGTCTCGTCGGCGACCAGATTCTGTTCGGAGACGTAGGCGACGTACTCGCTCTCGGCGTTCTCGGCGAACAGATGGTAGTAGGGCTGGTCCTTGGTCGGGCGGATCTCTTCCGGGATCGCCTCCCACCATTCCTCGGTGTTGGCGAAGCTCGGATCGACGTCGAAGACGACTCCGCGGAAGGGGTAGACCCGATGGCGGACGATCTGCCCGATGCCGAACTTCGCGGTCCTGACCCTGGTCTGTGCGGCCAACGCCCACCTCCTTCGGCCCACCGGCCTCCGATCGGCGGACGTGCCGACGGTCGGCTCCGGAATGCCACCGATTCCAGAAGTCACGAGGCACCCGGCGAGTCAAGGCCGAGCGGTCGCACGGCGCGATTCGAACCGATTCGAATCGCCGTATTCGGCGTTTTCGATCGATGACCCCACGGCGGCGGATGCGCCCGTCGCCGGTCGCGCCGACGGTTCCGCGGCGGTCGGGCGGTGCGGCGCGGCGGCCGTCGGCAGAATGCGCAGCCGGGGCACCGGCGAGCCGAGGACGACGAGGAGCTGGGCGAGGAAACCGGCCGCCGAGACGGCGAGGCAGGCGGCGGTGCCGGCCTCGGCGGCGATCAGTGCGCCGAGCGCCGCGCCGAGCGGCCGGGCGCCGAAGGTCGCGGTCAGGACGATCGCCGAAACGCGGCCGAGCAGCGCGTCGGGAGTGACGGTCTGGCGCAGCGTGGTGGTGGTGATCGTCCACAGGATCGGACCGGCGCCGAACAGGAAGAATCCGGCACCGGCGACGAGCCCGCTCGGCAGAACGGTGGTCGCCAGCACGATCAGGGCCGCGGCGAACCCGCCGGCCGGGCCGAGGACGATCATCCGGCCGAAGGTCGAGCGACGGGCGAGCCACGGTGCGATCGCCGCTCCGGCGACCATGCCGACGCCGTAGATCCCGAGCGTCGCTCCGACCCCGGTCGCCGAGAGGCCGAGGGTCTCGACCGCGTGGACCACCCAGACCGCCTGGAGCACGAACCAGGCGAGGTTGAAGAGGATCGCGGTGACCAGCAACGGGCGCAGCAGGTCGTGGCGGAGGACGAAACCGATCGCTGCCCTCAGATCGCCGGCGAACCGCTTCGCCGGGGCCGAGGGCTGGGCCGGGGTCGGGGCGGTCGGCGTGGGCGGCAGGCCGGCGAGCAGGAGGACCGCGGTGGCCGACAGGAGGGCGGCGACGATCCAGGCGGCGGAGGCTCCGGCCCGGCCGACGATCACGCCGCCGAGAGCCGGGCCGGCGGCGAAGGCGAAACTGCGGGCCAGTTCCAGCCGCCGGTTGGCGTCGCCGAGGCGGTCGGGCGGGACGAGGGTCGGGACGATCGACGGGGCGGCGACGGTCAGGGCGACGGTTCCGACCGCGCCGAGCGCCCCGAGGCCGGCGAGGAGCGGCAGATCGAGGACGCCGAGCCCGGCGGCGATCGGGCAGGCGAGGAGCGACAGGGTCCGCAACGCTTCGGCGGCGATCACCAGCCGGCGCCGCGAGGTCCGGTCGACCGACAGACCGATGGGGATCGACAGGAGGAGGAACGGCAGGGTCTGAACGGTCTGGAGCCAGCCGGTCTCGGCCGGTCCGGCCGTCAGCATCAGCACCGCCGCCAGCGGCGCGGCGGTCAGTGCGATCTGTTCGGAGAACTGGGCGGCGAGATTGGCTCGGCCGAGGCGGGAGAAGGCGGGCGGGAGCGGCGCGGACGAGAGCACGACGGAACCTCCGGGTGGGGAGGCGCAGTCGAGCAGGCGCGGGCGGGGGCGGCCACCCGATTTCCGACGCCACGGCCTCATACCGAGTTCACGTAATTCGGACTCGTCCGAATCACGTGAGTCACGGCCTGACCGGCCGACGCCCGTTCGGGCCTGCCTTCGCGGACGAAGTTTCGAACAGGTCGGAACTTCATCCGCTCGGTATCAGAAGCCGTAGACGGCGGCGAAGTCGGGGTCTCGCGCGGCGACCAGACGGGCGAGATCGACGATCACCTTCGCCTGTTTCCAGGTGGCGTCGTCCTGCATCTTGCCGTCGATCATCACCGCGCCGGTGCCGTCCGGCATCGCCTCGAGGATCCGGCGGGCGAAGGCGACCTCGCCCGGATCGGGCGAGAACACCCGCTTGGCGATCTCGACCTGGGTCGGGTGCAGCGACCAGGCGCCGACGCAGCCCATCAGGAAGGCGTTGCGGAACTGGGCCTCGCAGGCCGCCGGATCGGAGAAGTCGCCGAACGGCCCGTAGAACGCCCTGATCCCGGCGGCGCGACAGGCGTCGACCATCCGGGCGATGGTGTAGTGCCAGAGATCCTGCTGGAACCGGGCGCGCGGCGCGTCGCCGGCGGCGTCGGCGAGGATCGTGTAGTCGGGATGGCCGCCGCCGACCCGGGTGGTCTTCATGCCGCGCGAGGCGGCGAGATCGGCCGGGCCGAGGCTCATGCCGTGCATCCGCGGGCTCGCGGTGGCGATCGCGTCGACGTTCTTCACCCCTTCCGCCGTCTCCAGGATGGCGTGGATCAGAATCGGCTTCCTCACCGCGTGGCGGGCCTCGAGCTGGGCGAGGAGCTGGTCGAGATAGTGGATGTCCCAAGGGCCTTCGACCTTCGGCAGCATCACCACGTCGAGACGATCGCCGACCTCGGCGACGATCTCGATCAGGTCGTCGAGCATCCAGGGCGAGTTCAGGCAGTTGATCCGGGTCCACAGGCCGGTGCCGAGCGCGGCGAAATCGGTCGACCGGGCGAGTTCGACGAAACCCTTGCGGGCGTCGATCTTCCTGTCGGCGGGGATGGCGTCCTCGAGATTGCCGAGGACGACGTCGACCGAGCGCGCGAGCTCGGGAACCTTGGCACGCACCTTGTCGATGTGCGGCGGCACGAAGTGGATCATCCGCTCGATCTCGACGGGGAGCTCGCGCAGCGGCATCGGCGCTCCGACGGCGAGCGGCGCATGGAAGGCACGGGGGGTCTTCACGGTCATCTCGGCGGATCCCTTCGCTCGGCAACTTCTGTTGCGACGCAGCACACATCCGCACTAGGCCGTCACCCGGTGCGAGGCAAGCCGGCGAAAAGTCGAGGTTTCGACATTTCGCACTGCAATATCAGCGAGCCGCCCGGCGCGGCGGTCGGGTCACCGTTGCGGCGCCCGCGTTGACGGCTCCGGCCGACCACCGCAATCTGCGGCGGCCGCGATCTCCCCGGACGAGCGGTGCCCGCCCAACCTTCTCGACGGATCACCGATGCAACAGGTCCTGGCGCTCGCTCTGCCCTTCTTCGGGCTGATCTTCATCGGCTGGGCCTGCGGCAAGTGGCGTCGGCTGCCGGCCGAAGGGCTCGCCTGGATGAACTTCTTCATCGTCTGGGTGGCGCTGCCGGCGCTGTTCTTCCAGCTCCTGTCGCGTACGCCGATCGAGCAACTCGCCAACTGGGCGTTCGTCGCGACCACCTCCGCCGCGACCGCGACCCTGTTCGGCATCGCCCTGGTGGTCGGTCTGGTGCTCAACCGCGGCGATCTCCGGGAGGCCGCGATCACCGCGGTCGGCGGTTCCTATTCGAACATCGGCTACATGGGGCCGGGGCTGACCGCGGCGGCCCTCGGCTCGGCCGCGGCGGTGCCGACCGCGCTGGTCTTCTGTTTCGACAACGCCTTCCTGTTCACCATGGTGCCGTTGCTGATGGCGCTCGGCGGGCGCGAGCGGCGCGGCGGGCTCGCCACGGCGTTCGACATCCTCAAACGGATCTTCCTGCACCCGTTCATCCTGTCGACGATCGTCGGTGTCGCCGCGGCGGCGATCGGCTTCCGGCCGCCGGAGGTGCTCGACCGGATCCTCAACTCGCTGATGCAGGCTGCGGCGCCCTGCGCCCTGTTCGCGATGGGCGTGACGGTCGGCCTGCGCCCGGTCGAGCCGATCACCCGCGAAGTGCCGATCGCCCTGTTCCTGAAGCTGTTCGTCCACCCGGCGCTGGTCTTCGTCCTCCTCACGCTGATCGGCGGAATCGACCGGGTCTGGATCGAGACGGCGGTGCTGATGGCCTGCCTGCCGCCGGCGCTCAACGTCTACGTCCTCGCCCAGCAGTATCGGGCTCACCTCTCGGAGGCCTCGACGATCGTGCTCGCCGGGACCCTCGCTTCGGTCTTCACCGTGACCGGGGTGCTCTATCTCGTCACCCAGGACCTGTTGCCGACCTCTCTGTCGCTGCCCTGACCGGTCCCGCGAGCCGGTCGAGGCTCAGCCCGCGCATCAGCCGCGGCTCGCCGTGGCTCGGGCCGAGCCCCTGACGCATCAGAAGCCTTCCGAAGGCCGGCAGGGCTTTGGCCAGTCCCAGCCCGGCGGCGCGCAAGGCCAGGATCGGCGGCAGGTCGGAGAGCAGGGTCCGGTTGAACAGATCGACGCCGCGGGCGCGGGTCTCGACGTCGAGCCGGCGGCGACCCTCGTAGTCGCGCAACACCGCCGGGCCGCCGATGTCTTCGCCCGCGTCGCGGGCGGCGACCGCGACCTCGGCGAGATGGGCGACGTCCCGGAACGACAGGTTGAGCCCCTGCGCGCCGATCGGCGGAAAGGCGTGGGCCGCCTCGCCGACCAGTGCGATCCGGTCTCGGCCGAATCGGGTGGCGACGAAGGACGAGAGGGGGAAGGCGCGGCGCGGCGAGAGGGGCGTCATCGTCCCGAGGATCGACCGGGCGCGCCGCTCCGCCTCGTCGGCGAAGGCGGCGTCGTCGAGCCCGACGAGGCGTTCGATCTCGGCCGGCGTGTCGATCAGGACGACCGACGAGCGGGTTCCGCCGGGGAGAGGCACCAGCACGAAGGGGCCGGCGGGACCGTGGAACTCGGTGGAGACGCCGTCGTGCGGCCGATCGTGGTGCAGATCGCAGACCAGGGCGGCCTGCGGATGGCTCCACCGTCGCACCGAGATGCCGGCGGCGCGGCGCGACGGCGAATCGCGACCGTCGGCGGCGACCACCAGACGGGCGCCGATCCGCCGGCCGTCGTCGAGCGGTAGGGCCGCCACGGGGCCGCCGAGATCGAGTGGTCCGACGAGGCCGGCGCGGAAGCGCTCCGGTCCTTCGGCGGCCCGCGCTTCGAGCGCGGCGACGAGATCGGTGTTGGCGATGTTGATCCCGAACGATCCGCGGTCGAGGTCGGCGGCGCGGAACAGCACTTCGGGCGCGCGGATCAGACGGCCGGTGGCGTCGATCAGGCGCATCGCGGTCAGTTCGGCCCCGGCGGCGCGGATCGCCGCGCCGATCCCGAGCGCGCGGCAGAAATCGAGCGAGCCGCCGAGCAGCGCGGTTGTCCGCGGATCCGCGCCGCGCCGTTCCGGTGCCACGAGCGCGGTCAAAAAGCCGAGATCCGAGAACAGGATCGCCGCGGCCAACCCGACCGGGCCGGCTCCGACGACGACGACGTCGAAGAGCGTCCCGAGAGTGGGCGGCGTCGGATCGGGGCGAGCGGACATCGGCGGCTCCGTCTGAGGTTCGGTCGCCGTCTCCCGCGGGGCGAGTTGACGCAGGGGTGGCGCTTGCAAACATGTTCGCATTATGTTCTCTTCTTGGCAAGGGCGATTTCGACGGCGGCGGAGGTGGGGATGGCCGAAGGCGAGGAGGACGGCGGCATCGGCGCGGTGATCGGATTGGAGCGGGCGGCGCTCGATCGGTGGTGCCGCGGCGATCCATCGGGGTTTCTCGAACTCGCCGATCCGGAGGTGACCTATTTCGATCCGTTCCTTCCGGCCCGTCTCGACGGGGCGGCGGCGCTGACCGCCCACTACGAGGCCCTGCGCGGTACGATCCGGGCGGAAGCCTGGGAGATGATCGATCCCAAGGTGACGGCGGTCGGCGAGGTCGCGGTGCTCACCTTCCGCTTCGCCTCCACGGCGAACGGCGGCGATCTGCTCTGGAACGCCACCGAGGTCTATCGGGCGACGCCGGACGGGCCGAGGATCGTCCATACCCACTGGGCCTTCGCGGCGCGGGGCTGAACGGGGCGTCGTCGACGGCGGCGCGGCAATTCGTCGAACGGGCTCTTGCAAGCGAACGGTGGAGGTCCCAAGTCGGGGAGCATGAACGGGGAGGCGGCGAGATCGGAGGGGGGTGGGGGCAGGGCGGCCGAGCCGTCCCGGCGCACGCCTTCGCGCTCCACGGGAGCGGGTTCCGTGCCGGTCGACGAGGCGGTGGCGGGAGATCCGCGGGCGGACGGTCTACGGCGGCTGGTGGTTTTCGCCGTGGTGATCGGAGCGGCGCTGCTCGGCTGGCTGCATCTCGGTGCGATGATCGGCGAAGCGCTGCCGACGTCCGACATGACGGCCTACGGGCCGGGCATGGGGCTCTTCAATCATCTCAACGGCTTCGTCGACTTCGATGCGGAGACGCGGGCGGCGATCTCGGCGCTCTGCGGGACCGAGGCGGGGCTGCGGACGACGGCGGACCGGCTGGTCGTGCTGGCGATGTGGGAGGCGATGGTCGCGGCGATGATGCTGCCGACCGCTCTGCCGGTGCTGCTCGCGCATTCCGACGCCTCGAAGCGCAGGGGTGACGCCGGCGGGCGGACCACGCTGTTCGTCGGGCTCGGCTATCTCGCGGTTTGGACCGTCTTCGCGGTCGTGGCCTCCGCGGCACAGGAGCTTCTGATCGCGGTGCGGATGCTCGAGCCGGCGGGCGTGCCGGCGAGCCTGGTGCTCTCGGGAACGACCCTGATCGCCGCCGGTCTCTACCAGTTCACGCCGTGGAAGTGGTCGTGCCTCGCGCGCTGCCGGCGGCCGGGAGCGCGATTCTCGACGGATCGTACGGTGTTCGCCGCGTTCCGCCTCGGGATCGCGGAGGGTGTCGACTGCCTCGGCTGCTGTTTCGCGCTGATGGTGGCGATGTTCGCGGTCGGCGTGATGAACGTCGTCTGGATCGTCGGTCTCGGTGCCGTCATGCTGCTGGAAAAGGTGACCTCCTCCTGGTGGATCGTCCGTTTCGTCGGCGTCGTTCTGATCGGTTGCGGGCTGGCGGCGCTCGCCGCCTCGCCGGTCGGTCTCCATCTCCTGTCTCGCCTCGGTTGAGGCTCAGTCAACAAGGACCTCCATGCCGATCCTACAGCTTCTCGCCGACCCCGCCGCCTGGATGAGCCTCCTGACGCTGACGGCCCTCGAGATCGTGCTCGGCATCGACAACGTCGTCTTTCTGTCGGTGGCGACTTCGCGGCTGCCGCCGGAGAGCGCGGCGCGGGCCCGCAAGCTCGGACTGGCGCTGGCACTCGGCTTCCGCATCGCGCTGTTGTTCGCCATCTCCTGGATCGTGTCGCTGAAGGATCCGATCACCACGGTGTTCGGACACGCCCTGTCGTGGAAGGACGTCATCCTGATCGCCGGCGGTCTGTTCCTGGTCTGGAAATCGGTCGGCCACATCCACGAGGAGGTCGAGGGCGACGACCATGCCGCGGAGACGCCGCGGCGGGTCGCCGCGTCGTTCGGTGCGGTGGTCGGTCAGATCATCGTCATCGACATCGTCTTCTCGCTCGATTCGATCATCACCGCGGTCGGTCTCGCCCAGGACGTGCCGATCATGATCGCCGCGGTGATCATCGCGGTCGGCGTCATGTACGTCGCCGCCGGGCCGGTCTCCGGCTTCATCGCCCGCCATCCGACCACCAAGGTGCTGGCGCTGGCCTTCCTCCTGTTGATCGGCGTGGCGCTGATGGCCGACGGCATCGGTTTCCACCTCGATCGCGGCTACATCTATGCGGCGATGGGCTTCGCCGCGGCGGTCGAAGCGCTGAACGTTCTCGCCAAGTCGCGGCGCGAGAGGCGCGTCGAGGACTGATCCGCCGAACAGACCCGGCCGCGTGCGGGCGGGTCGGTGCCGGTCGGGTGACGAGGTTCCCGCCGGTGGTCCTTCGGGCCGCCGGCCAAGACGAGGAGCGGCCGACATGGTCCGAGCGATACGCGTGCACGAGACGGGTGGTCCGGAGAAGCTCGTCTACGAGGAGGTGGCGGTCGGGGCGCCGGGGCCTGGCGAGGCCCTGGTCCGCCATGCGGCGATGGGCATCAACTTCATCGACTGCTACTTCCGCTCCGGTCTCTATCCGGCGCCCGGCGGGCTGCCGTTCATCCCCGGCAACGAGGGAGCCGGCCGGGTGCTGGCGGTCGGAGCGGGCGTGACCGAGGTCGCGCCCGGCGATCGGGTCGCCTACGTCGCCGGTCCCGGCTCCTATGCCGAGGAGCGGCTGGTGCCGGCCGACCGGCTGGTGAAGCTCCCCGACGGGGTCTCCGAGGAGATCGCCGCGGCCGCCATGCTGAAGGGCATGACCGTCGAGTATCTGCTCAACCGCACCTATCGGGTGGGGCCGGGCACGACGATCCTGTTCCATGCCGCGGCGGGCGGCGTCGGCCAGATCGCCGGCCAATGGGCCAAGCATCTCGGGGCGACGATCATCGGCACCGCCGGCGGGCCGGAGAAGGTGGCGCTGGCGAAGACCCGCGGCTACGACCACGTCATCGACTACACGGCGGACGATTTCGTCGCCGCGGTGAAGGACCTGACCGGCGGCAAGGGCGTCGACGTGGTCTACGATTCGATCGGCCGCGACACCTTCCCGAAGTCGCTCGACTGCCTGAAGCCTCTGGGCATGTGGGTGTCGTTCGGCAACGCCTCGGGGCCGGTGCCGCCCTTCGCGATGAGCGAACTGGCCAACCGCGGCTCGCTGTTCGCCACCCGGGCGACGCTGTTCACCCACATCGCGACGCGGGCCGGGCTCGAGGCGATCTCGGCGGATCTGTTCTCGGTGATCGCCTCCGGTGCGGTCGAGATTCCGCTCGCCCGGACCTGGAAGCTCGCCGAGGCCGGCGACGCGCATCGGGCGCTGGAGGCCCGGGCGACGACCGGCTCGATGGTGCTGGTCCCGTGAGACCGGCGGATCGTTCGACGACGTCGAACGGTCGGTCGCGCGATCGGGGGCTGTCCGGCGGCGGAAAAGGGATCAGTTTCGGATCGAACCGAAACGCGTGAGGTCCCGATGTCCGCCGCCGCTTCCGCATCCCCGATCGATCTGGTCGTCCTCGCGCACGGAGTCGGCTCGTCCGGCGCCGATCTCCTCGGCCTCGCCGACGTCTGGCGGCCGAGGCTCCCGGGCGTCGAGTTCGCCGCGCCCGACGCACCCTTCCCGTTCGACGGTGCGGCGGTCGGCCGGCAGTGGTTCTCGATCGCCGGGGTCACCGCCGTGAACCGGGCGGACCGGGTGGAGGCGGCGCGCGCCGCCTTCGACGCGGTCGTCGACCGGGCGATCGCCACGGCCGGCACCACGATCGGGCGGACGGTTCTGGTCGGCTTCTCGCAGGGGACGATCATGACGCTCGATGCGGTCGGTCGCGGCCGCGGCTTCGCCGGCGCGATCGGCTTCTCCGGGCGGATGGTCGGGGTGCCTCGGGTCCGGCTCGACGGATTTCCGCTGCTGCTCGTCCACGGCGACGCGGACGGCGTGATCCCGGCGACCGAATCGGACCTGGCGAGGGCGTCGCTGGCCGCCGTGGGAGCCGAGGTCGAATTGCTGCGCATCCCCGGCGAGGGCCACGGCATCGGACCGCGGGCGGCGGCGGCCGGTCTCGCCTTCCTGAAGCGTTTCGCCGGCGCGACGGCCTGATCGGCATCGCGTCGAGATCCACCCGTCTCGCGTCGGCCGCTCGTCGGTCCTGCCGCTCGCGCCGGGGTTGCCGGGGCGCGCGGCCACGGGCACGATGGGCGGGGAACCGGAGGGGAGGGCGGCATGGGTAAGGGACGGGTCGAGGCGTTCAGCGACGGCGTGCTGGCGATCGTCATCACCATCATGGTCCTGGAACTCAAGGCGCCGCACGGCACCGATCCGGCCGCCCTGCTGGCGCTGACGCCGCTGTTTCTCGCCTACGTGCTGAGTTTCGTCTACGTCGGCATCTACTGGAACAACCACCACCACATGTTCCATGCGGTGAAGCGGGTCGACGGGGCGGTGCTGTGGGCCAACCTGCACCTCCTGTTCTGGCTGTCGCTGTTTCCCTTCGCCACCGCCTGGATGGACGAGAACCACTTCGCCGAGCTGCCGGTGGCGGTCTACGGCGGGGTGCTGCTCGGCGCGGCGATCGCCTACTGGCTCCTGGTCAGGGCGTTGCGCCGCCATCACGGGCCGGAGACGACCTTCGCCCGGGCGGTCGGCAACGACCTCAAGGGCTCGGCCTCGGTGCTCGTCTATCTGGTCGCGATCCCGCTCGCCTGGGCGGCGCCGTGGGCCTCGGTGGCGCTCTACGTGGCGATCGCCATCGTCTGGCTGGTGCCGGACCGTCGGTTCGAACGGGCGTTGCGGGAGGCGGAGGACTGACGGTCGGCGCCGCGGCCGGAGCGCGGCGGCGCTCTCCCGTGCCCGTCCGCGCCGGCCGCCTCAGCCGACGGCGGTGCCCTTGAGGTCGTAGGCGTCGGCGCCCTCGATCTTCACGGTGACGATCTCGCCCGGCCGCAGCGGACGGTGGGCGGCGATGTGGACGCTGCCGTCGATCTCCGGGGCGTCCCACTTGGTGCGCCCCTTGGCGACGGTCGGGCCGACCTCGTCGACGATCACCGGCACCCGACGCCCGATCCGCGCCTTCTGCAGCTTCGCCGCGATCGCCTGCTGGTGGGCCATCAGACGGTTCCAGCGCTCCTGCTTCACCTCTTCCGGCACGGCGCCGGGGAGCGCATTGGCGACCGCGCCGCCGACCGCTTCGTAGCGGAAGGCGCCGACCCGATCGAGTTTCGCCTCGGAAAGCCAGTCGAGCAGCAGGCGGAAGTCCTCCTCGGTCTCGCCGGGGAAGCCGACGATGAAGCTCGAGCGGAGCGCGAGGTCGGGCACCGAGCGGCGCCACTCGGCGATCCGGTCGATGGTCTTCTCCTGGGAGGCCGGGCGGCGCATCGCCTTCAACACGTTCGGCGCGGCGTGCTGGAAG
The DNA here is from genome assembly GCA_937919435.1 of uncultured Alphaproteobacteria bacterium. Classification (GTDB taxonomy): domain Bacteria; phylum Pseudomonadota; class Alphaproteobacteria; order Rhizobiales; family Ancalomicrobiaceae; genus Siculibacillus. Next base: position 15,449 of record CALFRR010000080.1, read on the forward strand.
GGAATGTCGAGGTAGGGGAGGATCTTTCCCTGCGCCATCAGGTCGATGACGCCGTCGACGTGCGGGTAGGGGTAGACGTAGTGCAACCGCACCCAGGCGCCGAACTCGCCGAGCTCGCGGGCGAGGTCGAGGAACTTCGCCCGTACCGCGCGGTCCTTCCACTGGCTTTCGGCGTAGCGCAGGTCCTGGCCATAGGCGGAGGTGTCCTGCGAGATCACCAGCAGTTCCTTGACCCCGGCGCGGACCAGCTTCTCCGCCTCGCGCAGCACGTCGGCGGCGGGCCGCGAGACGAGATCGCCCCTGAGATGCGGGATGATGCAGAACGAGCAGCGGTTCGAGCAGCCCTCGGAGATCTTCAGATAGGCGTAGTGGCGCGGGGTGAAGCGCACCCCCTGCGGCGGGACGAGGTCGACATAGGGGTCGTGGGCCGGCGGCACCGCCGCGTGCACCGCCTCGACGACGCTCTCGTAGGCCTGCGGCCGGGTGATGGCGAGCAGGTTCGGATACTTGTCGGCGATCTCGCCGGGTTCGGCGCCCATGCAGCCGGTGACGATCACCCGGCCGTTCTCGGCCATCGCCCTGCCGATCGCGTCGAGGCTCTCGGCCTTGGCCGAATCGAGGAAGCCGCAGGTGTTGACCACCACGACGTCGGCGCCGGCGTGGCTCTTCGACAGTTCGTAGCCCTCCGAGCGCAGGTGGGTGACGATGCGCTCGCTGTCGACGAGCGCCTTCGGACAGCCGAGGCTGACGAAGGAGATCTTCGGGGCGCGGTCGCGGGGCTCGGCGGCGGAGGAGAGGGCGGTTTCGGTCATGGCCGCATGACATGGGAGAGGCGGCGGCGGAAAGCAAGGGGCGCGAGCCCGAGACGGGTCAAGAACCGGCCGAATCCGCCAGTGCCCGCTCGATCGCGGCCGTGACGAGGTCGAGAACGGCATCGTCTTCGCCGATCGCCGGCAGGTGGGCGACGACGTCGGGCGACGCGGCGACCCGGGTGGCGACGTCGTCGAGGGCGTGGGTGCCGGCCGAAACGAACAGGCCGACGACGATCTCCGGTCCGTCGGTGCCGATCACCGCGTCGAAACGCGGCGCCTCCTCGATGAAGGCGAGGATCGGGGCGCCGCCGGTCGCGCGGGCGAGAGCGGCGGCGATCGCCTCGGCGTTGCCGCGGTTGGAGGTGTCGCCGGAGGCCGAGCCGTGGGCGACGAGGACGAGACGGGCGGCGGCGCCGGGTTCTCCCGCCGCGGCTCGAAGCGCCGCGATTCGGCGGAGGAGGAGGGCGGGCAGACCGGGATCGAGGCCGAAGGCCGGCAGCACCCGCGCCGCGGCGAGGCCGTGCTCGGCGAGCAGGGTCGGCAGCCGGCGGCGGACGAACCAGCCCTCGGCCATGAACAGCGGCATCACCAGAAGCCCGGCGGCGGTCGCCTCCGCATCGATCAGCCGGTCGCGGGCGAGGGCGAATGTCTCCGGCCGCTTCAGCGTCGCCCAGGCGACGGGCAGCGGGATCCGCGCCGAAAGGCCGTCGGCGAGGCGGCGGATGGTGAGGTCGCGCGGATCGGCCCCGCCGTCGCCGTGGGCGACGAGCAGGATGCCGGTCGCAGGGCGGGCTTCGCGCTCCGCCGGGGTCAAAGCGGCTGCTGCTTCGGCTTGGCGCCGTTGGCGTCCGGGGCCGGCACGGCCTTGCCGCCCGAGGACATTGGCCGGCCGTTGACCGCGACCGCCTCCTTGTCGATGTCGATCCGCCAGACGAGGCTCTGCTCCTTGCGGTCGGCGAGCGCCGTCGCGGTGTGCAGGGCGTCGAGCGCCTCCTTGCCCTGGGGCCCGGTCTTCGGGTCGGAGAGGATCCGCTCGATCGCGTCGAGGCCGGTCGCCCGGATGGTCAGGGCGCCGACCGGGCCGGCGGGGGCGGCGGTCAGTCGCCCGTCGAGCGTCACCTCCCAGCCGGTGCCGCGCAGGCGGTTGCCGGCGAAGTCGAGTTCCATGGTGCCGCGCGGCAGGAACAGGGCCTGGATCCGCGCCTTCTCGGCCGGCGGCAGAGGTTCGGCGGCGGCGAAGTCGGCGACGTCGAGGAAGACCGATGCGGGGGTGGCGAGATCGTGGCCCGAGCCGCGCACCGCGAGCGCGATCTCCGACGGAATCAGTCGGCCGATCCACGCCGGCATCAGAATCGAGCGGACTTCGACGCCGTCGAAGTGCAGCGCCACGTCGAAACGGCCGTCGCGGACCACGCCCGACGAATCGATGCTGGCGGCGAGCGTCCGAGCGCCGCCGTAACCGAACGGCGTCTCGACCGACAGGGCGCTGCCGATGACCGTCTGGCGGAACCGCTCGAACAGCGGCAGTGCCTCGCGGATCCTCGCTTTGAGCGCCCCCTGGCCGGCGGCGAAGTCCTCCGGGGCATGACGGGCGACGAGGTGGGACCACAGACCGAGCAGGCCGAGCGAACGCAGGCCGGAGAAGCCGACGTCGCCCTTCATGCCGTCGAGCGCGACCGTGAAGGTCATGTCGGGGACGCCGCCGCCACCACCGGAGACGGTGATGGTCTGGGTGGTCCGGGCGATGGTCTTGCCGAGGTCGGCGTCGATGCCGAGGCCACCGGCGGCCGGGCGCATGGTGCCCTCGAGACGTACGCCGGTCTGCACCTCTTCCGTCTCGAGCGCCGGCTCGCCGTTCGCCGCGGCCTTGGCCGAGCGGGTGGTCACGCCGGCGATGGTGGTCGACTGGGTGGTGAAGCCGCCGAGCTTCGGATCGAAGATGCCGTCGGAGGCGACGCCTTCGAACCGCGCCTCGACGGTCTGTCCGGAGGGCAGGGCGGCGGCGATGGCGCCGATCGTGTCCATCCGGTGTCGCCAGGTGCCGTCGGCGAGCGGCGTCAGGGTGGCCCGCCAGTGGCCGGCCCTGAGGTCGACGCCGAGGCCGCGCAACGGACGGGCGAGGGCGTCGAGATCGACGTCGAGCGCGTAGGAGTCGCCCTTCGGGGTCACCGTCACGACCGACGGCGTGCCGGGTTCGGGACGTCCGAGATAGGTCTCGAAGGTGTCGACGAGAGCGGCCGCGCCGGCCGTGGTCGCCTCCTGCGCCGACGCCGCCGGGGCGGCGAGCGTGGCGATCAGGGCCGGGCCGACGAGATGGAGGAAGCGGGGCGCGCGCATGAGGGCTCTCCGGAATGCCGAAGCCGCGAGCCTACACCGGCGTCGCGGCGGTGGGGAGAGCGGCGGAGGGAGACCGGCGCCGTCCACCGCCGGGCGCTTACACGAAGCGGCGCCGGATCTCCCGACGGTGGGCGCGGCAGAACCGGAGCGGAAGAAACGAAAGCCCCCGTGCTCGCGCACGAGGGCTTCGTCATGTCGCCGATCTCTCGGCGAAAACTGGCTCCGCGAGCAGGACTCGAACCTGCGACCATTCGATTAACAGTCGAACGCTCTACCAACTGAGCTATCGCGGAAGACGCCGCGGGCGGCGTGGGCGGGTCTATAGCAAGGTCGATCCGACTTGCCAAGCCCGTTCGATGCATCCGCCGACGTTCCGCAGTGGACGACGTCGACGATCCGTCCTAGCGAAGAGAAAAATGTCGCCGCCGCCGGCCCTCGGGGTCGCGGCCGAACGTTTCCGGGGAGAACCGTCGATGCCGAACCCTTCTGCCGCCGTGCCGCTGCGCGATCTCGTCCTGGGCGGTGCCCGCTCCGGCAAGACCTCGGTGGCGCTCGCCCGCGCCGAGGCGAGCGGGCTGAAACCGGTGATGGTGGCGACGGCGGAAGCCTTCGACGACGAGATGGAACGGCGAATCGCCGCCCATCGGGCCGAGCGCGGCGCCCATTGGGGGCTGGTGGAGGAGACCACCGATCTCTCCGGTGTGCTCGATCGCGAGTCGGCGCCCGACCGCATCCTGGTGGTCGACTGCCTGACCCTGTGGCTGTCGAATCTGATGGCGGGCGAGCGCTCGGTCGAAGCCGAGATCGACGGACTCGTCGGGGCGCTCGGGCGGGCCCGCGGGCCGGTGATCCTGGTCTCCAACGAAGTCGGCCTCGGTATCGTGCCGGAGAACGCACTGGCCCGGCGCTTCCGCGATCTGCAGGGCCTCGCCAATCGGAAGACCGCGGCGGCGGCGGATCGGGTGACGCTGGTGGTCGCCGGCCTCGAGATGGTCGCAAAGGCTCCCTGAGCCGGCTCGGCGGACCTCGGGTCAACAGCGCAAATAGTCGAAATCATGGTGCTTTACGTGTCGCAGGGGTGCGACAACGGGTCCTATTCTCTTTCACGGACGGTGCCGACCCGGATGGGAGCGGTCCCGATTTCGGGCCTGTCCCGCACGTGGTGCAATGACCGTCGAGCCTTCCGGATCGGGGGGCTCCGTTCCGGTCGGGCGCTCGCGGTGAGCGCGACCATGTGAGGTGACCGCGATGGGCACCCTTCCCCCTGTTCGGCCGCCGGAAGCGGACACCGGTCCCGTGCCCGAGTTCGCGGGATCGGAAGCCGATTGCCGGACCTGCCGTCTGCGGACGCGCTGCATCACCTGGGGGTGGCGGTCGCCGGGAGGGCTGTGGTTCGAGAACGCGGTGGTGCTGCGTCCGGCTCCGGGGTGTCGCGGCTGGATCGGCCGGGGTCCCGAGATCCGCCGGCGATTCGCCGACTCCTGAACGATCGCGCCCACGACGAGCCGTCGGTCCGACGACATCCGGTGTCGCGTATGCGGACATGGGGCCGCGTACGTGTCGTTCCGTCTCGATTTTGCTGGAAAAATTGGAGGCCTCGTCCGGATTCGAACCGGAGTACACGGATTTGCAGTCCGCTGCGTGACCACTCCGCCACGAGGCCTCACGGGGACGGATCTCTAAAGGACGTCCGGGGCTTGGGCAAGGGCTCGTTTCGTTCTTTTCGCCGTTTTCTGAACTCGATTTCGGGTGCGTTTTCTGAAATGGGTTCGGCAGACGTTCTCACGACCCTTCGCCGAAGCGAGCGCGCGTCGCCTTCAGCGCACGCTTTTCCGTCGCCTTCGCATAGCCTTGATAGGCCCGCCGCGACCGGTGACCGGAGAGCGCCATGCCCTGGCCCTCGGTCAGTCCCGCCTCCTCCAGCTCGGTCATGCCGCCATGGCGGCAGGCATCGAGCGTGAAATGGGTGGGGATGCCCTCGATCTTGCTGCGCAGCGTGCGGACGAGGTTGCCCATCTGATTCGGCGTGTAGGGCGCGGCGGTGCCGTCGGCCTTCACCTTGAGAACCATCGAGACGCCGCGTCGCGGTGTCGCGGCGAGGATCGCCTCGGCGTCCTCGTACCAGCGCTCGCCGGTCTCGGGATCTTCCAGCCAGTGCCAGACGACCGCGCCGGTCTTGTGGTGCTCGATCCGGATCTGCATCGGGTTCGACGTCGGCCGGTAGTTGGTCCACTGGACGTAGCCCGCCAGCACGTTCTCCGGCCGCTGGAGCCATTCGAAACAGACGATCGCGGCGACGGCGACCTCCGGTCGGCCGAGTGTCACCGCGCCGCGTGCGAAACGGTAGACCTCGTCACGCGTGACCATCGGCTTGATGCGCCGCTGTCTGCGAATCAGTTCAACGCCTTCCCAGGGGTTCCACAAGTCGCGTGCGAAGAACTCGGGATGGAGGCGGCGGACCACGCCCCAGGCGCGCTTGGCGATGGTGACGGCCTTCTCGCCCTGCCTGAGCCGACCGACACCCTCGGTGCCGACGTCGATCCGCTGGCGGTCCCTGTCGACGATCTTGCGGTAGATCTTGTCGGCGGCCTTCGGCGTGATCGAGTCGATCCGCAGGGCGCCGACGGTGCGGCCGTCCTTGGTCGGGCAATCCTCGACCTCCTGCATCATCCGCTCGTAATCCGGTCGCGATCGTGCCGAGACCTTGGTCGAGTAGGCGAGGGAGGTGCGGTAGGTCCGAAACAGCCAAGCGACGGTGCCGATGGGCGTGCGCCGCTCCGGCAAGGTCCCGCCGCGTCGAACGGTCGCCCATTCGTCGAGCAACCCGTTCAGCGTCACGGCCCGTTCGAACGCGGAGACCCGGTCGTTACCGAGCGGCTCTCCGGGGATCGGGCATCCGAGCTTGCGCCAGTATGTCGCAGGGTTCCAGTACCAGGCGAGCGAGCCGTCGGCGCGACGTTTCCCGATGACGTATCGCGGGATCTCGATCTCGACCATCACAACACCTCTGCGGCGTCTTCCGGTCCCGTCGTTTCGGGCGAGATCGCCCGGTCGAGATCGTCCCTCAGCCATAGCTTCCGCGGTCCCTCGTCCACTCGCGGGCGAGGATACTCCGCCCCGACGCGGCCGAGGAAGTCGTCGATTCGTTCCTCGCCGACATAGGCTGCGGCCATCGGGGCCGTCATCCGACGCGGCCACGCGCCCGTGGGAATGGTCGCTCGTGCCGATCTGGCCATGATCAATCCTCGCTTCTCAGAGAGCCCGAGGTCCGGCGGGCCGGGAACTCCATCCGTTGCGACGTGTCGACCGGAGAGCCGGATCCGGGTCGAACCCTCTCCGACACGCCGACGAAGTCTTCCGGGTCGAGGGTCTCGCCGGGCCGGAGCGCGGCTTCGGCGCCGGCGCGGGTCAGGCGGTAGGTGTGCGGTCCGTTCGGCTCGGCCGAGCGGCGGACCGTGGCGAGGTCGCGGGCGACGAGACTCTCGAAGGTCGGGTCGGTCGCGACGACGAAGTGGTTGCGATGGCTGCGGCACCCGCGGTTGGGCAGGCCGAGAGCGTGGCGGGCGAGGTCTCGTTCTTCGTCGGTGA
>CALFRR010000081.1 GCA_937919435.1 uncultured Alphaproteobacteria bacterium
CGGCATGGTCGTCGACGTCGAGGTCGACCAGCGTGGCGAGCCGGCCGATGCCGGGATTGCCGGGCGCCGCCCACAGGCGGGTCAGCCGCGGCGACGCGACGAGTGCGCGGGCGAGGGCGTGTTCGCGGCCGCCCGATCCGATCAACAGCACGTTCATCCGGGTCTCTCCCGCCGGCCTCCGCGGCCCCTTTGGTGATCGAGCGCGGTCTAGCAGCCGTCGCCGCCGAGGTCGAGTCTCTCGCCCGCGCGGGCCGGCCATGGCTTGACGTGGCGCCCGTTTCGGCCCACTCGGAGGGTGTTTCGGAGGGAACCGGTCGGATGCCCACTCGCTCGTCGGACTCGACGGGAATCGTCGCCGATGCCGTACGCGGCCATTGGGCCGATACGCTGTTGCCGCCGTTTCTGCGTCCCTTCGCCCGCCTCGCCCGCTGGGAGCGGCCGATCGGCTGGTGGCTTCTGCTGTGGCCGTGCTGGTGGTCGGCGGCGCTCGCCGCGGATGCCGCGGGCCGGCGGATGCCCGATCTCCTCCACCTCGTCCTGTTCCTGATAGGCGCCGTGGCGATGCGCGGAGCGGGCTGCACCTGGAACGACCTCGTCGATCGCGACATCGACGGCGCCGTCGCCCGGACCCGGTCCCGCCCGATTCCCTCGGGTCAGGTGACGCCGCGCGCCGCCTGGGTCTTCCTGTTGCTCCAGGCCTTCGTCGGCCTCGTGGTGCTCCTGCAGTTCGACCGTTTCACCATCGGCCTCGGCATCGCCTCGCTCGGCATCGTCGCGATCTACCCGTTCATGAAACGGGTGACCGACTGGCCGCAGGCGGTTCTCGGCCTCGCCTTCTCGTGGGGCGCGCTGGTCGGCTGGGCGGCCGTGTTCCACCGGCTCGACGCGGCCCCCGTCGCCCTCTACCTCGGCGCCATCCTGTGGACGATCGGCTACGACACGATCTACGCCCACCAGGACAAGGAAGACGACGAAGTGGTCGGCGTGCGCTCCACCGCCCGCTTCTTCGGCGCGGCGACCAGGCGCTGGCTGGTCGGACTCTACGGCGGAGCCGTGGTTGCGATCGGCCTCGCCCTGGCGCTCGCCGGGGTCGGCGCGCCGGCCTTCCTCGGGCTCCTCGGTTTCGCCGCGCACCTCGGCAGCCAGATCGTCCGCCTCGACGTCGACGATCCCGATCTCTGCCTCGCTCTGTTCCGCTCGAACCGTCGGGCCGGCTGGATCCTGTTCGCCGGCCTGCTCGCGGATGCGGCGCTCCGGTCCTGAGCGGATCCCGACGAAGAGAAGCCCCGGTCGGGGCAGCGACCGGGGCCGAAGGACAGGGGGACGTCGTTGGCTCGACCGGGCGGTTCAGTCCCGGCCGAAGAGTTCGCGTTTCTCGAAGACGGTCGGTCGCACCGACAGCTTCGCCGGCTTGCGGCGGGCGAGGAAACGCGGCCGCCGTCCGACCAGCACCGAGCGTTGCCGGCGCGGCCGCGGCGGCTTGACGATCACGCTGCCGAGCCGGGTCTCCACCGCCTGCCACGACCCGTCCGCCTCGACGATCAGCATCGGCCGGCCGAGCACGCGGGCCCAGGCCCGCCAGTCGGCGGCGACGTCGGCGACGTCTTCGGCGACCGACAGCGGCAGCGACAGCTGGGGATCGCGGTGCAGCAGCTCGATCACCACCCGGCCGTCCTCGATCGTCTCGCCGTGCGGCCCGACCCGGTCGGGCAGGAACCGCACCGCGACTCCCTCGAACGCCGACATCGGCAGCTTCAGCGTCATCGGCACGCCCGACGGCAGCGTCCGGCGCACCTCGGCACATCGTGCATCGAGGGAGACGGTCGCCTGCCCCAGCGGGCGCCCGTCTCTGGGGTCGGTTCCGGTATCGTAACGAAAGCGTTGCGGTAGAGTGAACGGATCGAGACGAACCGAAGCGGGGCGTCTCGGTAGGTTGTCGTTCATCTCTGCCAACGAAGCATTGACGCCGAATATCGACATTACACGTTCTCGGGCCGTTTCGACTGTCGGAGAACTCTCCGGTTCGAACGGATCATGCGGCCGGCGAGGTTAGATTCGGTTTGATGGAACTGGTTGAATTTGTCTTGACGTCGATCACGGTTATCGGATGGTGACCAAGCGGGACGGCCGTCGGGCGATCCCCTGCTTGTCGGCGGCCCGGCGACCTCGTAGACGAGAGAGAGCGGCCGGCGGTTCGCCCGGCCGGCGAGAGGATGAAGCCATGACCGACGTGCTCGACCAGACCGAGTTGAAGGAGATGGCGCATCGCCTCGTCGAAGCGGCGACCCGCTGCGGCGCCGATCGGGCCGACGCGGTGGCGGTGCGCGGCATGTCGCTGGCGGTCGGGGTCCGGCTCGGCGAGGTCGAGGACAGCGAGCGCGCCGAAGGCGACGATTTCGGCCTGAGGGTCTTCGTCGGCCGCAAACAGGCGACCATCTCGGCCAACGTCTTCTCCGATCCCGACGCGCTCGCCGCCCGCGCCGTCGCCATGGCGAAGGTCGCCCCGGACGATCCCTTCGCCGATCTGGTCGATCCGGCGCTGCTCGCCCACACCTTCGAAGATCTCGATCTGATCGATCCGGTCGCCCCTTCGGCCGCCGAACTGACCGCCCGGGCCCTGGCCACCGAGGACGCCGCGCGCGCGGTCGCCGGCGTCTCCAATTCCGGCGGCGCCAGCGCCTCCTGGTCGCTCGGCGGGCTGGTGCTGGTCACCTCGCACGGTTTCTCCTGCGCCTGGCTCGGCTCGCGCCATTCGCTGTCGGTGACCGCGCTGGCCGGCACCGGCACCGGCATGGAACGCGACTGGGCGGCGTCCTCGAAGATCCATGCGGAGGATCTGGAGAGCCCCGAGGAGATCGGCCGCCGTGCCGGCGAGCGGGCGGTGAAGCGGCTCGATCCGCGCAAGGTGGCGACCCGGGTGGCCACCGTGATCTGGGAACCGCGGGCCGCGACCGGCCTCGTCGGTCACTTCCTGTCGGCGATCAACGGCGCCGCGATCGCCCGCAGGACCTCGTTCCTGAAGAACGCCATGGGCACCGCGGTGTTCGCTCCCGGCGTCACCATCGTCGACGATCCGCGTCGCCGCCGCGGCCTCTCCTCGCACCCCTTCGACGGCGAGGGCGTCGCCGGGCCCGTGCTGAACCTGGTCGAGGACGGGGTGCTGAACCACTGGCTGCTCGACGGTGCCTCGTCGCGCGAACTCGGCCTCGTCACCAACGGTCGCGCCTCGCGCGGCACCGGGTCGCCGTCGCCGGGCTCGACCAACGTCACCCTGATGCCCGGCACCGTCGGCCGCGACGAGATGATCCGCTCGGTGAAGGAGGGGCTCCTCGTCACCGACATGATCGGGTCCGGGGTCAACGGCATCACCGGCGACTATTCGCGCGGCGCCTCCGGTTTCTGGATCGAGAACGGCGAGATCGGCCATCCGGTGAGCGAGGTCACGGTCGCCGGCAATCTCGCCGACATGTACCGTCGGCTGGTGCCGGCCGACGATCTCGAACGCCGCTTCGGCATCGACACGCCGAGCGTGATGATCGAAGGGCTGACCATTGCCGGACGCTGAGCCCGGCTTCGGGCCCGCCGCCGCCGATCTCGACCTGCTCGTCGCCGCCGCCCGCGAGGCCGGTGCCGTCGCGTTCCGCCATTTCCGGCACGATCCCGCGCAGTGGACGAAGTCCGGCGGCTCGCCGGTCAGCGAGGCCGATCTCGCCGCCGACCGGGCGCTCGCCGAACGGCTGCGTCCGGCGCGGCCCGATTACGGCTGGCTGTCCGAGGAGACCGTCGACGGCCCCGACCGGCTCGCCCGCCGCCGTCTGTTCGTCGTCGATCCGATCGACGGCACCCGCGCCTTTCTCGCCGGCTCGGAGTTCTGGTCGGTGTCGGCCGCGGTCGTCGAAGGCGATCGGCCGATCGCCGCGGCGCTCCATGCCCCGGCGCTCGGCCTCACCTGGACCGCGGTGGCGGGCGGCGGCGCCTTCCGCGACGGCGCGCCGGTCGCCGTCGCCGGCCGCGATCGGCTCGCCGGGGCCCGCGTCTCCGCGCCGCGCCGCTGGTTCGACACCGCGGCGATGCGGGCGGAGGGCTTCGCCGAGGAACGGCTGGTTCCTTCGCTGGCTCTGCGTCTCGCCCGGGTCGCCGACGGCGATCTCGACCTCGCCTTCGCCTCGCGGAATGCCCATGATTGGGATCTTGCCGCCGCCGACCTTTTGGTGCAGGAAGCCGGGGGACGGCTGACCGCGGCGAACGGCGACGCACCGCGGTACAATCGGCCCGTCCCCCGTCATCCGCCGCTGGCGGCGGCCGGTCCCGGCCTCGGCGACGCGGCGATGAGACTGCTCGCCCGGCTCGAGGCGGTACCGAAATGACCGTCGCGCCGGACGGCACATCCGGTTCGCTCCTCGGGACGGCGGCCGAACGCGAAAGGGCTCTCGACGTGACCAAGAAGAAGCAGCTTCCGCATCTCGTCCTCGGCGGCGAACTCGTCGATCTGCACGGCCACGAGTTCCGCGACCTCTCCAAGGTCGATCTGGTCGGCCTCTTCCCGGACTACGCCTCGGCCCATCAGGCCTGGAAGGCGAAGGCCCAGGCGACCGTCGACAACGCTCACATGCGCTACTTCATCGTCCACCTGCACCGTCTGCTCGACCCGGAAGAACAGCACTGACCGGCCGAGCGTCTCGGATCGCCGGAGCGATCCGGCCGTCGTGGGCCGGTCGTCGCCGCGATCCCCGTCCACGAGGAACCGCATCCATCATGATTCCGCCGATCTCCGATCGCCGCGCCCCGGCCGATGATCGACGCCTTCTTCCCGCCACCCCGGTGACGCCGGCCGACGAGCGGTGCCCATGCTGAAGGATCTGATTCGTTCGGAGGGCTTCCGCGAGCTGGCCGCATCGTTTCTGGCCGGGTACTTCCGCTTCGTCCGCTGGTCGAGCCGGCTCGTCGTCGAACCCGCCGACTTCCGGGAGAAGCTCGGCGAGCCCCGCCCGCTGGTCGTCACCATGTGGCACGGCGAGCATTTCATGATGCCGTTCCTCAAACCCCACGACGGCTGGACGATCAAGGCGATGATCTCGCGCTCGCAGGACGGCGAGATGAACGTGCTGGTCGCCGACAAGCTCGGCATCGGCGCGATCCGCGCCTCCGGTGGCCGGTCGGGCAGCGAGGTGCGCAAGCGCGGCGGGGTCGCCGGCGTGGTCGCGGCACTGCGCGAACTCCGCGACGGCAACACCGTCTGTCTGACCGCCGACATCCCCAAGGGGCCCGCCAAGATCGCCGGCGAAGGCGTCGTCCAGATCGCCCGCAAGGGCGAGGTCGAGATCATGCCGGCGGCGACGGTCACCTCCAACCGCATCCGGTTCCGCAAGTCCTGGGACCATTCGGCGCTCAATCTGCCGTTCGGCCGCTTCGTCATGGTGCTCGGCGAGCCGATCCGGGTCGCTCCCGATGCCGATGCGGCGGGGATCGAGGAAGCGCGGCTGAAGGTCGAGGCGGAACTCAACCGGATCCTCGCCCGTGCCTACGAACTCGCCGGTGGCCGCGATGTCTGACCGGGGCGCCGAGGCCGTGATCGCCCTCTGGCGAGGCCTCGGCCCGGTCGCCGCTCTCGCCGCGCCGTTCCTCCTCGACCGCCGCACCGCGCGCGGCAAGGAGGATCGCGCCCGGCGGGCCGAACGTTTCGGCCGTGCCGACCGGCCGCGTCCGGACGGCCGGCTGGTCTGGGTCCATGCGGCGAGCGTCGGCGAGACGGTGTCGGCGCTGCCGCTGGTCGAACGGCTGGTGGCGACCGGCGTCGCCGTGCTCGTCACCTCCGGCACCGTCACCTCCGCCGATCTCGCCGGCGAGCGTCTGCCGGAGGGCGCGATCCACCAGTACGTGCCGATCGACCTCTCGCCCTTCGTCCGGCGCTTCCTCGACCACTGGCGGCCCGATCTCGCGGTCTTCGTCGAATCGGAGATCTGGCCGGTGACGGTCGCCGAACTGGCCGATCGCGGCATCCCCCAGATCCTGGTCAACGCCCGCCTCTCCGAGCGCTCCGCCCTCCGCTGGGGACAGGTGCCACGGCTCGCCCGCGCCCTGTTCGGCCGGATCTCGACGGCGCTCGCCCAGTCGCCGGCCGATGCCGAACGGCTCGCCGCGGCCGGCGTCGGCGACGTCCGCACCTTCGGCAATCTCAAGTGGGACGGCGCGCCGCTCTCCGTCGATGCCGCCGAACTCGCCCGCCTCGCCGCTCTGATCGGCGACCGCCCCGCCTGGATCGCCGCTTCCACCCATCCCGGCGAGGACGAACTGGCGGCCGAGGTCCATGCCCGCGCGGCCTCCGAACTGCCCGGTCTCCTGACGGTGATCGCGCCGCGCCATCCGGTCCGCGGTCCGGAGATCAGCGCCATGCTGGAGGCCCGCGGCCTGAACGTCTCCCGACGCGCCGCCGGCGAGGATCCCTCCGCGACCACCGACGTCTTCGTCGCCGACACGCTCGGCGAGATGGGGCTGGTCTATCGGCTGGCGCCGGTCGCCTTCGTCGGCGGCACGGTCACCCCGAAGGGCGGCCACAACCCGATCGAACCGGCCCGGCTCGGCACCGCGATCCTGCACGGGCCCAGCGTCCACAACGCCGCCGACGTCTACCGTGCGCTCGGCGAGGCCGGCGGCGCGGTGGCGATCACCGGCGCCGACGACCTCGCCCGGGCGGTGGTCGACGCCCATCGCGACCCCGAGGGCCGCACCCGTCGGATCGCCCGGGCGACGGCCGTCGCCGAAGCCGCCACCGGCATCCTCGAGCGGACCGTCGCGCTGATCGGCGAACGTCTCGATGCGGCCGGGAGGCGGTCGTGAGCGGCCTGCGGGCACCGGGCTTCTGGCGAAGGGACGGGCTCGTCCCGCTCCTCCTGGCGCCGATCGCCGCCGTCTGGGGCGCCGTCGCCGCCCACCGGATGGCCGCACCGCCCCGCGCCCGCGCCTCTCTGCCGGTCGTCGTCGTCGGCAATCTGACCGCCGGCGGGGCCGGCAAGACGCCGACCGTCCTGGCGCTGATCGATCACCTGCGTCGGCGTGGCTTCGCCCCGGCGGTGCTGTCGCGCGGCTACGGCGGCAGCGATCGCGGTCCGCTCCTGGTGGACCCGGCGGCCGACACCGCCCACCGGGTCGGCGACGAACCGCTTCTCCTCGCCGCCCGCGCACCGACCGTCGTCGCCCGCGACCGGGCCGCCGGCCTGCCGTTGGTCGCGCGCAGCGGTGCCGAGATCCTGATCCTCGACGACGGCTTCCAGACCACCGCGGTGGAGAAGGATCTGCGGATCGTCGTGGTCGACGCCGGTTCCGGCATCGGCAACGGCCGGGTGCTGCCGGCCGGTCCGCTGCGGGCGCCGCTCGGCGATCAGCTCGACCGCACCGATCTCCTCGTCGTCGTCGAGAGCGGCGAACCGCCGGCTCCCTCGACCCTCGCGCTCCGCGCCGAAGCCCACCGCCGCGGCCTGCCGGTGGTCGCGGCCCGTCTGGTGGCCCGCGCTCCGGAAGCCGTCGCCGGTCGTCGGGTGCTCGCCCACGCCGGGATCGGCCGGCCGGAGAAGTTCGCGGCGAGCCTCGCCGCGGCGGGCGCCGACGTGGTGGCGCTCGAGGGCTTCGCCGATCACCGGCCGCTCGGCCGAGCCGAGGCCGAACGCCTTTCGGCCCGCGCCGCCGCCGAGGGGCTGTTGCCGGTGACCACCGAGAAGGATGCGGCGCGGGCCCGCGGCGCGCACGATCCGGCGGTCCGCCGCCTGTTCGAGGCGTCGGTGGTCTTCCCGGTCGATCTGGTGTTCGAGGAGGTCGGTCCGATCGATCGCGCGGTCGATGCGGCGATCGGGCGCTTCCGGTCGCGCGGCGGCGAGCTCAGCGCTCGCCGGTGACCTGGAGGTGCCGTTCGAGCGCGGCGCGCGCATCGACGTAGGGCTCCTGCCGGGCGACGCTCCAATACTTCAGTTCGTCGATCGGAATGTTCCGCCCGGTCACCGCACAGACGACGTGGGTTCCGTTGGCGAGAATCTGAAAGTCCCCGTCCAGATAGTGGATGGTGGCCTGACCGTTGCCGCGTGGCAGCTCGAAGCGATTCATGGATGACCGGACTTGGTTTCGGAACGTCGATCCGCCGAGTGTACGCGCCCTCGGGGGCCGACGCCAATGCCCGCTTCGTCGGTTCCGCTCCGTCGCCCGTGCCTGCGGACGAAGAAACGGCACCGACGTCGCCGCCGGTGCCGTTCTCCGAAGTGAGTCGTCGTCTTCGGCGGGCGGACCCGCCTCCTCGACGCGATCAGCCCTTGACGACGGCCGGAGCCGGAGCCGGAGCCTTGGCGCAGCCGGCGATCGACAGGCCGGTGGCGGCGACGAGAGCGAGAACGACGATACGAGCGATCTTCATGGAGAATCCCCCTGAGGACGAGTTGCGATTCGCAGGCTAGCACGACCGCGCGTCGTGGGAATCCGCCGATCGCTCCCCACGATTCCGGGAGGATTCGTTTCACTCGTTATTTTCCGGGTGTTGCCGAAAAGACTCGATCGACCGGCTTCCTCTGGGGCATCCGCCGGCTTCTTCGGGAGCGGGGCCGCCGCCGTTGCCGTTGACGCTGCCGCCGACGGGCTCTCGGCGCGTCTGGCCGGACGCGCCTCCTGCGACTGGACGACCAGCCGTTCGGCGTCGCGCCGGCGGACCTCGGCCAGCACCGTCTCGATGCGCCCGTCGTCGAGATCGAGGGCGCGCAGCGCCTCGCGGCCGAAAGTCAGCGCGGATTCGTAGGTCTCGCGCACCTGATAGTCGACGTTGCGCTCGATCAGTGCCAGCGCGTGCGCCCGGTCGAAGGAGCGGGCGAACACCCGGACCAGCGGAAACTCCGCCTTGATCAGTTCGACGATCCGGGTGGTGATCTCCGGCGTCTCGGTGGTGATCGCGACCAGTTTGGCCCGTCCGACGCCGGCGGCACGGAGCACGTCGAGCCGGGTCGCGTCGCCGTAGCGGATGGCGAGGCCGAGCCGCGCGGCGATCCGGATCCGCGCCGGATTGCGATCGATGATCGTCGCTTCCAGCCCGTCGGCGGCGAGCACCCGGCTGAGGATCTGGCCGAACCGGCCGAACCCGATCAGCACCACTTCGTTGTCGACCTCCTCCGGGCCGCTGTCGACCGGCGGCTTGGCGCGACGGCCGAGGAGGCGCGGCACGATCGCCACCGCCAGCGGGGTCGTCGCCATCGACAGCGTCACCACCGCGATCAGCGCCGATCCGAGCACCGCCGGCATCACGCCCGCTGCCACCGCCGCCGAATAGAGCACGAAGCCGAATTCGCCGCCCTGCGCCAGCAGCGCGGCGATACGGGCGGCGTCTTCGCGGACCGTCCCGGCGAGCCTCAGCACCAGATGGACGACCACCACCTTGACCACCACCAGGCCGACCACCGCGACCAGGATCTGGTCCCAGTAGCGGGCGATCACCGCGAAGTCGATGCTCATCCCGACCGACATGAAGAACAGGCCGAGCAGCAGCCCACGGAACGGTTCGATGTCGACCTGGAGCTGATTGCGGAAGTTCGATTCGGCGAGCATCACCCCGGCGAGGAAGGCGCCCGTCGCCATCGACAGGCCGGCGAGCGAGACCAGGCTCGCCGCACCGATCACCACGAACAGCGCCGCGCCGGTCATGATCTCGCGGGCGCCGGCGGCGGCGAGGGTCCGGAACAGCGGGTTCAGTACGAAGCGCCCGATCAGCACCACCGCCGCGACCGCCGCCAGCACTTCGGCGAGCGAGCGCAGCGGATGCATCGCGCCGGTCACCGGATGCGGCGACAGCAGCGGCAGCACCGCCAGCAGCGGCACGATCGCCAGATCCTGCATCAGCAGGATGGCGAAGGCCTTGCGTCCGTGGGTGGTCTGCGCCTCCGAGCGCTCCTCCAGCATCTGCATCGCCTGGGCGGTCGACGACAGGGCGAGACCGAGGCCGGCGACCAGCGCGCCCTTCCAGGTGATGTCGAACAGCACCAGCGCCGAGCCGGTGATCGCCGCGGCGGTGGCGAGGATCTGCGCGGTCCCCAGCCCGAAGATGTCGCGCCGGAGCGACCACAGACGGCTCGGCCTGAGCGACAGACCGATCAGGAACAGGAACATCACGATGCCGAGTTCGGCGAAGTCCATGATCGCGTGCGGATCGTCGATCAACCCGAGGGTCGCCGGCCCGATCAACGCCCCCGCCGCCAGATAACCGAGCACCGAGCCTAGCCCCAGGCGCCGGAACAGCGGCACCGCGACGATCGCCGCGGCGAGCAGGATCAGCGGTCTGGCGAAGGGCAGGGTGGCCGGCAGGACGGCGGCATCGATGGTCATCGGGGCCTCGGGTGCAGGGCGTACGATTCCGACGCGGAAAACCGGCGCTACCGGCCGCTTTCCGACGATTGGGTCTGGTGAACGAACGATTCCGCGCTGCCTCGCGCGTCGAGGCGACCATCGGCGGTCGATGTGGCGTGGTGAAGGCCGAAACCGGGCGGATCCGGTTCCGGCACCGCCTTTTTGGTTACTCCCCGGGCGCGGCCGCCGTGCCCGGGAGACGGTCGGTCATTCCGCCGCGTTGGGATGGCCGGCGATCACCTCGGTGTCCTCGTCCTCGGTGTCGCCGGTCGGCCGGGACTTGGTGAAGGGATCGAGCAGCAGATAGACGACCGGGGTCATGTAGAGGGTCAGAACCTGCGACACGATCAGTCCGCCGACCACCGCGAGGCCGAGCGGTTGCCGCAGTTCGGCGCCCGCCCCGACCCCGAGGGCGATCGGCAGGGTGCCGAGGATCGCCGCGAAGCTGGTCATCATGATCGGCCGGAAGCGCAGCAGGCAGGCCTCGTGCACGGCTTCCGAGGCCGAGAGCCCGGCGGCGCGCCGCTCCACCGCGAAGTCGACGATCATGATCGAGTTCTTCTTCACGATGCCGATCAGCATGATCATGCCGATCATCGCGATCACCGACAGGTCGAGCCTGAACAGTTCCAGCGTCAGGAGCGCACCGATGCCCGCCGACGGCAGGCCGGAGAGGATGGTGATCGGGTGGACGAAGCTCTCGTAGAGGATGCCCAGCACGATGTAGATCACCAGCACCGCGGCGAACACCAGCAGGCCCTGACCGGCGACCGCGTCGCGGAAGATCTGCGCGGTTCCCGAGAAGCCGGTGGCGATGGTCGGCGGCAGCCCGACCTCCCGCTCGATCTTCTGGATCGCGTCGACCGCCTGGGACAGCGCGGTGCCCGGCTGCAGGTTGAACGAGATCGTCACCGACGGCAGCTGGCCCTTGTGGTTGACCAGGGTCGGTGCCGGCGCCTCGCGCACCGTGGCGATCGCGTCGAGCGGCACGGTGGCCCCCGACGGCGTCTTGATGGTCAGCCGCCGCAGTTTGTCCGGGCCGGTGGTGTAGACGTCGGCCGCCTCCAGGATCACCGAATAGCTCGACGTGTCGGTGTAGATGGTCGAGACGATGCGGGTGCCGTAGGCCGAGTAGAGCCGCGAGCGGACCTGATCGACGGTCAGTCCGAGTTTCGAGGCGCGGTCGCGGTCGATGTCGACGATCGCCTGACGGCCGCGGATCTGCAGATCGGAGGAGACGTCGAGGACGCCCGGGATCTGCCGGATGCGGGACTCGAGCTTCGGGCCGACCTCCTTCAGTTCGCCGAAATCGGCGGACTGGACGGTGTACTGCCACTGCGCCCGCGAGGACATCGTGCCGATGTTGATGTTCTGCACGTTCTGGAAGAACGTGTTGATCCCGGCGACGCTCGACGTCGCCTTGCGCAGGCGCTGGATGATCTCGTTCGACGAGGCCTCGCGTTCGTGCTTCGGCTTCAGGGTGATGAACATCCGCCCCGAGCTCTGGTTGGCGCCGGGACCACCGGAGCCGACCGTCGACATCACGCTGATCACGTCGGGATCGGCGCGGATGATCGTCTCCACGTCCTGCTGGCGAGCCGCCATCGCCGAGAACGAGGTGTCGTCCGGCCCCTGGGTGGCCGCCGACAGCATCGCCGTGTCCTCCTGCGGGAAGAAGCCCTTGGGGATCGCCATGTAGAGGTGGACGGTCCATGCCAGGGTGGCGAACAGCACCACCAGCATCGGCCACTTCGCCTTCAGGACCAGGTCCAGACTGACCGAATAGGCCCGCGTGACCAGTCGGAAGACCCAGTCGAAGGCGCGGACCACGAAGTTCGGCCGGCGGTGCAGATGCCGCTCGTCGATGATCCGGGCCGAGAGCATCGGCGTCAGGGTCAGCGAGACCAGACCGGAGATCAGGATCGCCAGGGTGATGGTGACGCCGAATTCGAAGAACATCCGGCCGACCACCCCGCCCATGAACAGCACGGGGATGAACACCGCGACCAGACTGATCGTCATCGACACGATGGTGAAGCCGACCTCGCGCGCCCCGACATATGCCGCCCGCATCGGCGGCTCGCCGAGTTCGACGTGCCGCATGATGTTCTCGAGCATCACGATCGCGTCGTCGACGATGAAGCCGACCGCCAGCGTCAGAGCGAGCAGCGAGATGTTGTCGATCGAGAAGCCGAACAGGTACATGCCGGCGAAGGTGCCGATCAGCGACACCGGCAGCGCCAGCGTCGGGATGATCGTCACCCGGGCCGACTTGAGGAACAGATAGATGACGCCGATCACCAGGGCGCCGGCGATCGCCAGCGTCACCTGCACGTCCTCGATCGAGGCGCGGATCGACACCGAGCGGTCGTTCATGATCTGAACGCTCATCGCCGGCGGCATGTCGGCGGTGATCGACGGCAGGATCGCGCGGATCCGGTCGACCACCTCGACGGTGTTGGCGTCGGGCTGGCGCTGGATCGCCAGCATGATCGTGCGGGTGCCGTCGATCCAGGCGGCGGCCTTGTCGTTCTCGACGCTGTCGATCGCGGTGGCGACGTCGGCGACCCGGACCGGCGCGCCGTTCTGCCAGGAGACGATCACCGGCATGTAGCCGCTCGCGCGGTCGATCGGACCGGTGGCGGCGAGGGTGGTGTTGCGGCTCGGCCCGGCCAGCGCGCCGACGGGCGTGTTGGTGTTGGCGGCGGCGATGGCGCTCTTCAGATCGTCGACGGTGAGGCCGCGGGCGGCCAGCGCATCGAGGTCGGCCTTGATCCGGACGGCGTATTTCTGCGAGCCCCAGACGTTGACCTGGGCGACCCCGGGCAGCGTCGACAGCCGCTGGGCGATGTTGGTCTGAGCGTAGTCGTCGACGTCCGACAGACGCATGACGTCGGACTTCGCGGCGACGAACAGGATCGGCTGGTCGGCCGGGTTCACCTTGCGGAAGCTCGGCGGCGCCGGCATGTCGGTCGGCAACTGCCGGCTCGCCGCGCCGATCGCCGCCTGGACGTCGAGGGCGGCGCCGTCGACCGGCCGGTTGAGGTCGAACTGCAGGGCGATGTTGGTCTGCCCGGTGGTCGACACCGAGGACATCGAGGAGAGGCCGGCGATGCCCGAGAACTGTCGTTCGAGCACCGAGGCGACCGAACTCGCCATCGTCTCCGGTCCGGCGCCGGGCAGCGTCGCGGTGACCGAGATGGTCGGGTAGTCGACCCGCGGCACCGCCGCGACCGGCAACTGCCGGTAGCCGAACAGACCGGCGGCGACGAAGGCGACCATCAGCAGGATGGTGGCGACCGGTCGGCGGATGAAGGGCGCGGAGATCGACATCGGCTCACGACCCCGATTTCGGCGTGACCGCCGGTGCGGTCGGCTGGTCGGTCTCGGCGGTCTTGCCGATGTCGAGCGGAGCGCCGGGATAGAGGCGGAGCTGGCCCTCGACGATCACCCGGTCGCCGGCGGCGAGCCCCTTGGTGACGACGCTCGATCCGTCGATGGTCCGATCGATGCCGATCCGCCGGACCTCGGCGGTCTCGTCGGCTCCGACCACGTAGACGAACGGCCCGGCCTGACCGAGCTGCACCGCCGATTCCGGTACCGCCAGCGCCTGCGGCTGCGACGACAGCTCCACCCGCACCTGGACGAACTCGCCGGGAAGCAGCTGTTCGCCGGTGTTGACGATCGTCGCCTTGACCCCGAGCGTGCCGGAAGCGACGTCGAGCGTGTTCTCGATGAACGACACTCTGCCGGAGAGCTTCGGCTGGTTGCCCGGCTGCTGGACGCTCACCGGCACCGGACCGGCCTTCATCGCCGCCCGCAGCGCGGCGATCGAGGACTGCGGCACGGCGAAGGAGACGTAGATCGGATCGAGCTGGTTGATCGTGGCGAGCAGGGTCGAATCCGCGGCGCGGATCGACGATCCCGGCTTCAACGGCATCGAGCCGACCCGTCCGTCGATCGGACTGGTGATCTCGGTATAGGTCGCCTGGACCATCAGATTGTCGAGCGCGGCGCGATCGGCGGCGATCGTCGCCTCCTGGGCGGCGACCAGCGTCTTGGCCGACTCGAGGTCGCGAGTGCTCTTGGTCTTGGTGGCGACCAGCTGTTCGGTGCGTTCGAGATCGGAGGCGACCAGCGCGAGCTGGGCCTGATCGCGCGCCAACACCGCCCGGGCCTGGGCGATCTGCGCCTGGATGGCGCGGCTGTCGAGCCGGAACAGTGGCTGGCCCGCCTTGACCCGGTCGCCCTCGGCGACGCCGACCCATTCGATCTGACTGTCGACCCGGGTCTTGACCGGGATCGAGGCGATCGCCTGGGCGGTCCCGACCACGTCGAGCACCGTCGGGATCGACCGCGTGGCGAGGGTGGTCGCCTTGACCGGCACCGGCGGTCGCTTCGGCGCGGCCTTCTGGGCGGATGCGGGCTTGGCGGTGTCCGCAGACTGTGCGGCGGCGCCGTCGGCGACCAGCGCCGGAACGATCAGGGCCGCGGCCAGACAGGCCGCGAGGCGGGTCCGGTGCGAGAGGGAACGAGGCGAAGCGGACGGCTGACGCGGCATGCTCTTGGTTCCGGACACGAAGAAATTTCCCCGGCGAGCCGACGACCAACCTGCCGAGCTCCCGATCTTTATGGCGTCATCGTGAACAAGTACATGACGTCATATGAGCGGATCGCCCGATTTCATGGCGACATCGGTTCGGCGACCGTCTTCGCCGGTTCACGTTGGCGTGTGACGCGGGGTATGCGTCGGATTGCCGCGGCTCTTCGCTGCGCGCCCGTGCTGCGTCGTCGCGGCAGCTCGCCCGGAGGTCGTCCTCGGATGACGGTGCGGACCGCCTCAGCGGCGTGCGTCGGTGCCCCCGACGGTCAGGCCGTCGATCCGGAGCGTCGGCTGGCCGACCCCGACCGGCACCCCCTGGCCGCCCTTGCCGCAGGTGCCGATGCCCGGATCGAGCATCAGATCGTTGCCGATCATCGCGACCCGGGTCAGCGCGTCGGCGCCGTTGCCGATCAGCATCGCCCCCTTGACCGGGTGGACGATCTTGCCGCCGATCACCCGATAGGCCTCGGTGCATTCGAACACGAACTTGCCCGAGGTGATGTCGACCTGTCCGCCGCCGAAGTTGACCGCATAGATGCCGTCGGCGACCGAGGCGAGGATCTCGCCGGGATCGTGGGCGCCGGCCCGCATGTAGGTGTTGGTCATCCGCGGTTGCGGCGGATGGGCGTGCGACTGGCGCCGGCCGTTGCCGGTCGGTGCGACGCCCATCAGCCGGGCGTTCTGCCGGTCCTGCATCAGCCCGACCAGGATCCCGTCCTCGATCAGCGTGGTGCAGCCGGACGGCGTGCCCTCGTCGTCGAAGGTGATCGATCCTCTGAGATCCGGCAGCGTCCCGTCGTCGACGATGGTCACACCGGGAGCGGCGACCCGCTGGCCCATCAGCCCGGCGAAGGCCGACGTCTTCTTGCGGTTGAAGTCGCCCTCGAGCCCGTGGCCGACCGCCTCGTGCAGCAGCACCGCCGGCCAGCCCGGGCCGAGCACCACGTCGAAGGTTCCCGCCGGCGCCGGTTCGGCCGAGAGGTTGGTGAGCGCCTGCCGGAGCGCCTCGTCGACCGCGTGCCGCCAACGATCCGGAGCGACGAAGCGGGCGAAGCCCTCGCGGCCGCCGAAGCCGTGGCTGCCGCTCTCCTGCCGGTCGCCTTCGCCGACCACGACCGAGACGTTGAGCCGGACCAGCGGGCGCACGTCGTGCAGCCGTTCGCCGTCGGGACGCAGAATCTCGACCACCTGCCAGGAGGCGGCGAGCGAAGCGGTGACCTGACGCACCCGCGGATCGAGCGCCCGGGCGTGGGCGTCGATCTCCTCGAGCAGCCGGACCTTTTCCTCGAAGCTCGGCGCGCCGATCGGATTGTCGTCGGCATAGAGGCGGGCGTTGGTCGCCGAGGGGGCCGCCGCCCAGGTGCCGGAGCGGCCGCCGCGCACCGCCGAGACGGCGTCCGCGGCCCGCCGCAGTGCGGCTTCCGAGATCTCGCCGGCATGGGCGAAACCGGAGACCTCGCCGGTCACCGCCCGGAGGCCGAAGCCCTGGGTCGTGTCGAAGCTCGCCGACTTGAGCCGGCGGTTGTCGAAGAGGAGCGATTCCGACTGTCGGTATTCGAGATAGAGCTCGCCGTCGTCCGCCCCGTCGGTGGCCGCCGCCGTGATCTTCCGGGCGATCTCGGGATCGAGGTCACAGGCGGCGAACAGATCGACGGCGGGATCGGACATGGCGGCGCTCGCTTTCGTTTCCTCGGACGTTGCCGGTCAATCTAGGGCGGGAGCCCACGGATTGCACGCCGTCGTCGGAAAGAAAGCGAAGCCTCACGGCAACTTGTCGTAACCCTCGGAGAATCCCTTGAGCGCGATCGGGATGCCGATGCCCTCTTCCGGGGTCTGGAAGACGATGAAGGTGGCGGTGGTGCCGGCCTTGATCTGTTCGGCGAGTTTGTCGTCCATCACCACTTCGGCGATGCAGCCGTTCGGCAGGCAGCGCACGAACGGGGTGCGGCCGACGTCCGCCTGATCGATCCGGAGCCCGAGACCCGACGGCAGCAGCACGCCGAGCGGCGCCAGCACGCGCAGGATCTTCTGCTTCTTGTCGGCGGTCTTCAGCACGATCACGCTGAGGCCGACGTTCGGCCGGTCCTCGGCGGTGACGTTCTGGATCAGCGCGCACTGTTCGGACTTGGCGCCGGGCGGTGTGTCGCAACGGATCTGCCAATCGCCGTGGCTCGACTTGACCGCACCCTGCGCCGCCGCGCCACCGGTCGCCGCCGCCGTCAGCACCGCCGCGAGGCCGGCCCCGAGGGCGATCTTCATCCAATCCGACATTCGCCACCTCCGACCGGGATCCGTCCCGGCAACTTCATCGGCGGCCCCCGGGGACCGCGAATCGCGCCCGCCCGCGCCCTCCGGACCTTGCCCGAAGCCCGCTGCCGAGGCCAGTCCCGCCGCGTGGGCCGAATCGACGCCTTGGTGACCGGCGATCGTGGCGAGCTTCGGGCGGACGACGCCCCCGCCCTTCGTCGAGGGCTCCTTCCGTGAAATTACGCATCGGAGCGGGCGAGGGGCGTTGCGCGTCCCGCTACTGCGGTGCATTCTCATCAAGTCTTTGATCTCGATCAAACCGAGGCGAGACGGATGGTCGCGGCGGATCCGCTGCGGCGGTGCGGCACCGACGACGAGGCGTGGCAACGTCCACCGCCTTCGATCGACCGGGTCGTGCGGGGAAGGACGAGAGTGCCGGCCGACCGGCACGCTCCCGAGGAAGGGGAGGGCGAGATCCATGCGGGATCGCCTCGATCGGTCGCATCCGCATCCTGCCTTCGTGTCCGGGTCGGCCGCCGTTGCCGCGGCCTGTCTGACGGTCGTTCCGGCGCGGGCGAGCCAGCCGGTTCCCTGGCAGATCGGCCTCCAGCCGGCCGCCACGCCGGTTCACGACCACATTCACACCTTCGCCGCCTTCACCTTCTGGATCGTCGTCCCGATCACCCTGTTCGTGCTCGGCCTGCTGATCTACGTGATGCTGCGGTTCAACGCGAAGGCCAATCCGGTTCCCTCGAAGACCACCCATCACACCGGGCTCGAAGTCGCCTGGACGGTGGTACCGATCCTGATCCTGGTGGCTCTGGCGATCCCGTCGTTCCGGCTGCTCTACGAGGAGGCGGTGATCCCGCCCTCCGATCTGACCATCAAGGTGACCGGCTACCAGTGGTACTGGGGCTACGAGTATCCGGACGTGATCTCGGCCCGCCAGAAGCCGCTCGCCTTCGACGCGGTGATCGTCGACGACGCCAAGCGGAAGGATCCGGTCCGCCAGCCGCGGCTGCTCGCCGTCGACAACGAGGTGGTGGTGCCGGTCGGCAAGGTGGTGCGGCTGCAGTTGACCGCCGCCGACGTCATCCATTCCTGGGCGATGCCGTCCTTCGGCGTGAAGATGGACGCCGAGCCCGGCCGGCTCAACGAGACCTGGTTCAAGGCGGAGAAGCCCGGCGTCTACTACGGCCAGTGCTCCGAGCTCTGTGGCCGCGACCACGCCTTCATGCCGATCGCCGTCCATGTGGTGAGCCCCGAGCAGTACGCGCTGTGGGTCGAGGCGGCCAAGGTCGATCTCGACGACGCCTATGCCCGTCTCGCCGCGGCGGTCGCCCGCGACGCCGCCCCCCGTCTCGCCGCCAACTGAGTCCCACGGGCCGCGGGCCGCCCGACCCGGCGCCCGGGCCGTCCTCCATCCAGGAGCAGCCGATGGCTCACGTGCATTCCTACGCCGAAGCCCCTGCGGTCGATGCCCATCACCCCGACGCCGGTCACGGCCACGGCGCGCCGAGCGGGCTGCGCCGCTGGCTGATGTCGACCAACCACAAGGACATCGGCACGCTCTATCTGATCTTCGCGATCCTTTCCGGCGTGGTCGGCGGGGTGCTGTCGATCGCCATCCGGATGGAGCTCCAGAATCCCGGCCTGCAGTTCTTCTCCGATCCGCACCGGTTCAACGTGTTCACCACCGCGCACGGCCTCGTCATGATCTTCTTCATGGTGATGCCGGCGCTGATCGGCGGCTTCGCCAACTGGTTCGTGCCGATCATGATCGGCGCGCCGGACATGGCCTTCCCGCGGATGAACAACATCTCGTTCTGGCTGCTGCCGCCGGCCCTGACCCTGTTGGTGCTGTCGATGTTCGTCGAGGGTCCGCCCGGCGGCACCGGCGTGGGCGGCGGCTGGACGATCTATCCGCCGCTCTCCACCTCCGGCCAGCCCGGACCGGCGATGGACTTCGCCATCCTGGCGCTGCACGTCGCCGGCGCCTCGTCGATCCTCGGGGCGATCAACTTCATCACCACCATCCTGAACATGCGCGCCCCCGGCATGACGCTGCACAAGATGCCGCTGTTCGCCTGGTCGGTGCTGGTGACCGCCTTCCTGCTGCTGCTGTCGTTGCCGGTGCTCGCCGGCGGCATCACCATGCTGCTCACCGACCGCAACTTCGGCACCACCTTCTTCGACCCGAAGGGCGGCGGCGACCCGATCCTGTTCCAGCATCTGTTCTGGTTCTTCGGCCACCCCGAAGTGTACATCATGATCCTGCCGGCCTTCGGCATCATCAGCCACATCGTGTCCACCTTCTCGAAGAAGCCGATCTTCGGCTATCTCGGCATGGCCTATGCCATGGTGGCGATCGGGGTGGTCGGGTTCGTGGTGTGGGCGCACCACATGTACACGGTCGGTCTCGACGTCGACACCCAGGCCTATTTCGTCGCCGCCACCATGGTCATCGCGGTGCCGACCGGCATCAAGATCTTCTCGTGGATCGCCACCATGTGGGGCGGTTCGATCGAGTTCAGGACGCCGATGGTCTTCGCCATCGGCTTCATCTTCCTGTTCACCGTCGGCGGTGTCACCGGCGTGCAGCTCTCCAACGCCGCTTTCGACCGCGTCCTGCACGACACCTATTACGTGGTGGCGCATTTCCACTACGTGCTGTCGCTCGGGGCGGTCTTCGCGATCTTCGCGGCCTGGTACTACTGGTTCCCGAAGATGAGCGGCTACATGTATTCCGAAACGATCGGCAAGCTGCACTTCTGGGTCGCCTTCGTCGGGGTCAACACGATCTTCTTCCCCCAGCACTTCCTCGGGCTGGCCGGGATGCCGCGCCGCTACGTCGATTATCCCGATGCCTTCGCCGGTTGGAACTTCGTCTCCTCGATCGGCTCTTACATCTCCGGAGTGTCGGTGCTGATCTTCTTCTTCGGGGTGTGGAAGGCGTTCCGCGACAGGATCCCGGCCGGCGACAATCCCTGGGGCGAGGGCGCCACGACGTTGGAATGGACGATCTCCTCGCCGCCGCCCTACCACCAGTTCGAGACCCTGCCGGTGATCGAGGGCGACGCCCACTGATCGGGGCCGCCATCGTTCCCGGTGCGCCGCCTCGTCGCCCGGTTCCCCTGCCGGAGGCAGGGGCACGACGTGCGGGAGCCCACCGCCGTCATCCCCGGCCGGAGCCCCGAAGGGGCGGAGATCCGGTCGGCGTCGGCCGGTCGAGCGATCCCGTGGGTCCCCCGTC
>CALFRR010000082.1 GCA_937919435.1 uncultured Alphaproteobacteria bacterium
TCCAGCTCGGCATCAGGCGCCTCGCCCGGAAGTAGGCTTTTGAGTCAGGCTCTTAAGTGGGTCCGATCAGGTCCCTCGTCACGGTCGGACCCTCGGAGCCCGGTCGATGAGTCTTGCGGCACTGCAGACGTTCTCAGCGAAGTTCTCCGGCCGCAAGAAGGCCTCGGGGGTCGGTGCGCGCATCGAGAAGTTCGTACTCGCCACCATCTTCGCGGTACTGTTCGTCATCGACCTGCAATGGGGTCTGCTGCGCCGTTTCGTCGACATCGTCCAGTCGATCCAGTCGACCGCCGGCTCGATCGCCTTCGCCGCCGGCTTCGCGATCTGGGTCGGCCTGTTCACCTATGCCGCCCGACGCCGCGCCGAGGCGCGCGAAATGCGGATGGCGGTCGAGAAGGCCAACGCCGAGACCGAGCGGATCGGCGTCTGCGACGCCCTGACCGGCCTGCCGAACCGGCGCGGCCTCAAGGCGGCGCTGACCGAGCTGGTCGCCCGGACCGCCGAGACCGGTTCGAGCGCCGCGATGATCGCCTTCGACATCGACCGGTTCAAGACCCTCAACGACGTGCGCGGCCACCCCACCGGCGACAAGGTGTTGCTGGAGATCTCCGATCGCCTCGCGGTGTCGGTGCGCGACGGTGACTTCGTCGCGCGGGTCGGTGCCGACGAGTTCCACGTGCTGCTCGCCGACGTCGGCCCCGACGAGGCGACGGTGATCGCCACCCAGCTCCAGGACGACATCGGCCGTCCCATCGAACGCGGCCCCAATCCGCTGATGGTCCGCGCCAGCATCGGCATCGCCGTGTTCTCCGGCACCGAGCCCGACCTCGACGTCGACACGGTGATGCGCCGGGTCGACATCGCGCTGCAGTACGCCAAGGCGGACGGCGGATCCGGCATCTCGACCTTCAACGCCGACATGGAGATGTCGATCCGCGAGCGGGCCCAGATCGAGCGGGCGCTCGACGCGGCGATCGCCAACGGCGAGATCCAGCCACACTTCCAACCGGTGATCGACCTCCAGTCGAACCGCATCTCCGGCTTCGAGGTGCTCTCCCGCTGGGTCCATCCGGAACGCGGCACCATTCCGCCCTCGGTGTTCATCCCGATCGCCGAGGAGATGGGACTGCTCGGCCGGCTGACCACGACGATCCTGAGGCGCGCCTGCGCGGCGGCCCGCGACTGGCCGGCCCACATCAAGCTGGCGGTCAACATCTCGCCGGTCGACTTCAAGAATCCCTGGCTCGCCCAGGAGATCCTCCAGACCCTGATCGAGGTCGGCTTCCCGCCGCAGCGGCTCGAGCTCGAGATCACCGAGAACGCCCTGGTCGTCGACCAGGAGCAGGCGATGAAGACCATCACCTCGCTGAAGAATCAGGGGATCACGATCTCGCTCGACGACTTCGGCACGGGGTATTCGAGCCTGCACCACCTTCGGGTGCTGCCGTTCGACAAGATCAAGATCGACCAGTCCTTCGTCAAGACGATGCGCGACAACGCCGACAGCCGGATGATCGTCAAGGCGATCATCCGGCTGTCCGGTTCGCTCGGCCTGCCGACCACGGCGGAGGGCATCGAGACCAACAACAACGCCGAACTGCTGCGCGATCTCGGCTGCACCCTCGGCCAGGGCTTCCTCTATTCGAAGGCGGTCCCGTCGCGCGAGGTGCCGACGCTGCTCGACATGCTCGCCTCCCAGGCGGTGCATCCCGACCGGCGCATCGACGTCGAAGGCATCGACGAGGCGTCGTTGCCGGGGCCGGTGGCGATCGAGGCGAAGGTCGCCGAAGCCGCCGAGACGGAGGCGGAGGCGGAGGCGGGATCCGACGCCCTCGTCGCTCCCGCCGTGCCGCAGATCGCGGAGCCGGCTCCGCCGCCCGCCCCCGCCGCCAGGCCGGTCGATCCGGTCGCCGCCCTGCGGGCCCGCGCCCGCACCGCGTGACCCGATCCACCACCGTCCGAAACGCAGACGGCCGCCCGAGGGCGGCCGGTTCGCGTTCGGACGAGCCGCGAGGCGGCGTCAGGCGGCGCGCTTCAGCACCTCTGCGAGCTTGCCGAACAGTTCGTCGATCTGGCTCTTCTCGATGATCAGCGGCGGCGACAGGGCGATGATGTCGCCGGTGGTGCGGATCAGCAGGCCGCTCTGGTAGGCGTCGAGGAAGATCTCGAAGGCCCGTTTGGTCGGCTGCCCGGCGATCGGCTCGAGCTCGATCGCGCCGATCAGGCCGAGGTTGCGCAAGTCGATGACGTGCGGCAGGCCCTTGAGCGAGTGCAGCGCATCGGCCCAGTAGCTCTCGAGTTCGGCGCCGCGGGTGAGCAGGCCCTCCTCGGCGTAGGTGTCGAGGGTGCCGAGACCGGCGGCGCAGGCGATCGGGTTGGCCGAATAGGTGTAGCCGTGGGCGAACTCGATCAGATGCTCCGGGCCGGTCATGAAGGCGTCGTGGATCTTCGAGGTGGTGAACACCGCGCCCATCGGCACCACGCCGTTGGTCAGGCCCTTGGCGGCGGTGAACAGATCCGGCTTCACCCCGAAACGATCGATCGCGAAGGGCGTGCCGAGACGGCCGAAGCCGGTGATCACCTCGTCGAAGATCAGCAGGATGCCGTGCCTGTCGCAGATCTCGCGCAGCCGCTGCAGATAGCCCTTCGGCGGGATCAGCACACCGGTCGAGCCGGCCATCGGCTCGACGATCACCGCGGCGATGGTCGAGGGATCGTGCAGCGCGCAGACCCGCTCCAGCTCGTCGGCGAACTCGACGCCGTATTCGGGCTCGCCACGGGTGAAGGCGTTGCGGGCGGGATCGTGGGTGTGGCGGATGTGGTCGACGCCCGGCAGCATCACGCCGAACATCTTGCGGTTGCCGGAGATGCCGCCGACCGACATGCCGCCGAAGTTGATGCCGTGATAGGCGCGCTCGCGGCCGATCAGGCGGGTGCGCTGGGCTTCGCCGCGCACCCGGTGATAGGCGAGCGCCATCTTCAGCGCGGTGTCGACCGATTCCGATCCGGAATTGGTGAAGAACACGTGGTCGAAGCCCTCCGGAGCGATCGCGGTCACCCGGTTGGCGAATTCGAAGGCCTTCGGATGACCCATCTGGAAGGCCGGGGCGTAATCGAGCTCGCCCGCCTGCTGACGGATCGCCTCGACGATCTTCGGCCGGTTGTGGCCGGCGTTGCAGCACCACAGGCCGGAGGTGCCGTCGAGCACCTTGCGGCCGTCGTCGGTCACGTAGTGCATGCGATCGGCGGCGACGAACAGCCGCGGCGTCTTCTTGAACTGCCGATTGGCGGTGAAGGGCATCCAGAAGGAGGCGAGATCGTTGGGGCGCGGAGGCACGTTCATCGGGAAACCTCGTTCGTCGGATCAGCCGTGTGATCGGGATAGTGAACGTTACGAGCCCCACTCTCTGCCGACAATCCCTTGACGGTGTTCGATCCGTTCCGAATATCGAACGCATGAACACGACTCGCGACTTCGACGTCGGCCGCCGGCTGAAGGAACTGCGCCTCGCCCACGGCCTTTCCCAGCGCCAGCTCGCGAAACGGGCAGGCGTCTCCAACGCCACCGTCTCGATGATCGAGGCGGATCGGGTCAGCCCGTCGGTGGCGGCGCTGAAACAGATCCTCGCCGGTTTCCCGGTCGGCCTCTCCGCCTTCTTCGCGGTCGAGGAGGCGGAGACCGAGAAGGTGGTGTGGCGGGCCGACGAACTGACCGAGATCGCCGGCGGGTCGATCTCCTACCGGCAGGTCGGCGGCGATCTCTCCGGCCGGTCGCTGCAGATGATGCACGAGCGCTACCGGCCCGGCACCGATTCCGGCCGGCCCACCATCTCCCATCAGGGCGAGGAGGCGGGCCTGGTGATCCGCGGCCTGCTCGAGCTGGTGGTCGACGGCGAGCGTCACGAGCTGAAGGCGGGCGACGCCTATCTGTTCGACAGCCGGCGGCCGCACTCGTTCCGCAACATCGGCGACACCGATCTGGTGATCGTCTCCGCCTGCACTCCGCCGAGCTTCTGAAGACGCGGGACCCGGGTCAGGCGCGCGGCCGGACCACGCCGTCGACGAGGAGGACGATCAGCGTCTCGAGCGTCCGGCGGAAGAAGCCGGGATCGGCGAGCGAGGCGCCGGTCAGGAGCGACACCTGGGCGGAGAAGTCGGCATAGTGCTGGGTGGTCGCCCAGACGGTGAACAGGTAGGTCTTCGGATCGATGTCGACGAGCCGGCCGGCGGCGATCCACGCCTCCAGACGTTCGACCGTCGCGGCGACCAGCGGCACCAGATCGCCCTCGAGCGCTTCCGCCAGATAGCCGCCGCCCTGGATGATCTCGGTGGCGAACAGCCGCGAGGCGTCGGGAAAGTCGCGGGAATGGGCGAGCTTGGCCTCGACGTAGGCGGCGAGCGCGGCGCGCGGGTCGTCGCAGCGGTCGATCGCGGCGAGCGGTTCCAGCCAGTTGGCCAGCGTCCGCTCCAGCACCGCGACGTAGAGGTCTTCCTTGGTGCGGAAATAGTAGTGCAGGTTCGGCTTCGACATGCCGGCGGCTTCCGCCAACTGATCGGTGCGCGCACCTCTCAGGCCGAAACCGGCGAACACCGGCAGCGCCGCGTCGAGGATCTTCTCGACGTTGGCCTCGCCGATGCGGGTCTTCGGGTTGCGCGGCCGGTCGGGGGGCGATGCCATCGGTTCGGCGGATCTCCGGCGGACGGGTCTCAGAGCGGGAAGCCCGCCTGTCGGGCGAGATCGGCGAGGTCGTTCTGCGAGCGGGCGCCGACCTGGGAGATGATGTCGGCGGCGACGAGACCCCCGAGGGCGGCGGCGTCGGCATGGTCCCAGTCGCGGGCGAGGCCGAACAGGAAGCCCGCCGCGTAGAGATCGCCGGCCCCGGTGGTGTCGACCACCCGGTCGATCGCGACCGCCGCGACCTTCACCGTGGCATCCCGCGAGACGACCATCGAGCCCTCTTCCGAAAGGGTCACCGCGGCCAGCGCCACGTCGTCGCGCAGGGCGGCGAGCGCCGTGTCGAAGTCGGCGGTCTCGTAGAGCGCGTGTACCTCGGAGCGGTTGGCGAAGACGATGTCGACCGCGCCGCTGCGCAGCAGATCGAGGAACTCGGCCCGCCAGCGGTCGACGCAGAAGCTGTCGGAGAGGGTCAGCGCCACTTTCCGGCGATGGGCATGGGCGACCGCGGCGGCCTTGCGGAAGGCGTCCTTGGCCGCCGGCTTGTCCCAGAGATAGCCCTCCAGGTAGACGATGCGCGCCGCGGCGACGACCGCCTCGTCGACGTCGGCCGGCGACAGATGGGTGGTGGCGCCGAGATGGGTGTTCATCGTCCGCTCGCCGTCCGGCGAGATCAGGATCATCGAGCGGGCGGTCGGCTCGAAGTCGGGATCCTCCGGCCGCATCGGCACCGTCTCGAAATGGACGCCGGCGGCGCGGATGTCGTGGGCGAAGACGGTGCCGAGCGGATCCGCCGCCACTTTGCCGAAATAGGCGCCGCGGGCCCCGAGTCGGGCGAGGCCGGCGATGGTGTTCGCCGCCGAGCCGCCGGACATTTCGGTGGTCTGGCCCATCAGACCGTAGAGACGTTCGACGTCGCCCCGCTCGATCAGCCGCATCTCGCCCTTGACCAGCCCTTCGCGGACCAGGAAGGCGTCGTCGGCATGGGAGAAGACATCGACGATGGCGTTGCCGATGCCGAGAACATCGAAGCGGGAAGAGGACATCGGCAGGACTCTCGAGGTGCGTGGAAGGACCCGGGCGAAGCGAGGGCGCCCGCATCGGAAACGGCCGCGACATCGGGTATGGAGGGTTTCGCCGCAGCGCGCAACCGTCCGCGGTCGTCGGGCGGGAGGCGGCATTGCGGAGTTTTCCGTTGAGTTCGTCCGCCGCCTGCCCTATCCCGCCTGGGGTCGACGACGCGAGATCGTCGCCCGGGCCACGGCGGAGCGGTGGCCGCTCGGTGTAGGCAGTCGGAAAGAGGCGTCGCGATGGGCAGACAGGAACCGTTCCCGGTCTCGGACGTCCGCCAGCGCTTCGTCCAGCCGACCGGGCTCGCCGCCGAACTGGCGCGGTGCGCCGACGAGGGTCGCCCGGTCCGCATCGGTCTGGTCGGGGTCGGCGAGATGGGCACCGACATCGTCACCCAGATCTCGCTGATGAAGGGTCTCCGGATCACCGTCATCGCGGTCCGCGATCCGGGCAAGCGCCACGCCGAGGCGGCCTTCCGGATCGCCGGGCTCTCGGAAGATCTGGTCGGCCACGCCGACACGCCGTCGGCGATCGCCCGGGTGGTGGAGAGCGGCCGCACCGCGGTCACCACCGACGTCGACGCGCTGATCCGCTGCCCGCACGTCGACGTCGTCATCGACGCGACCGGCAAGCCGGAGATGGGCGCGATCATCGGCCTCGGCGCGATCGAGGCGGGCAAGCACGTCGTGATGATGAACGTCGAGGCCGACGTCACCATCGGTGCCTATCTGCAGAGCCGCGCCCGCGAGGCCGGCGTCGTCTACACCGTCGGGGCCGGCGACGAGCCCTCCTCGACGATGGAGCTGATCGAGTTCGTCACGGCGCTCGGCTATCCGGTGATCGCCGCCGGCAAGGGTAAGAACAATCCGCTCGACGTCGACGCCACCCCCGACCGCTTCGTCGAGGAGGCGACCCGGCGCAACATGAACCCGCGGATGCTGGTCGAGTTCGTCGACGGCTCCAAGACCATGGTCGAGATGGCGGCGATCGCCAACGCCACCGGTCTGGTCCCCGACGTCGCCGGCATGCACGGCCCCGAGGCGACGCTCGACAACCTCCACACCATCCTCTGCCCGAAGGCCGACGGCGGCATCCTCTCGCGCAAGGGCGTGGTCGACTACACCGTCGGCAAGGGCGTGGCGCCCGGCGTCTTCGTCGTCGCCGAGCTCTCCCATCCCCGGCTGATGGAGCGGCTGCACGACCTGAAGCTCGGACCCGGCCCCTACTACACCTTCTACCGGCCGTATCATCTGACCAGCCTCGAGGTGCCGCTGTCGGCGGCCCGGGCCGTCCTGCACGGCCATTGCGACATGCGGGCGCTGGCCCGGCCGTCGGCCGAGGTCTGCGCGGTCGCCAAGCGCGATCTCGCGGCCGGCGAGAGGCTCGACGCGATCGGCGAGTACACCTACCGTGCCTTCACCCTCGACTACGAGGCGGCGCGGGCGGCGGGCGGTCTGCCGATCGGCCTGATCGAGGGGGGACGGACCACCCGGCCGATCCGGCGCGGCGAACTCCTCACCCGGATGAACGCCGAGCCGCCGGCCGGCTCGAAGATCGTCGAGCTGCGCCGTCTCCAGGACCTGATGGTCCACGGTCCCGACGCCTGAGGGAGATGCGCATGCCCGGCCTCGCCGTCTCCGCGATCCGCCGGGCGCTCGCCGATCTGCCGAGCCGGCCCTATCGGGCGGTGCTGTTGAAGTCGGTGTCGGCGACTCTGGCGATCCTGGCGGTCCTGTGGGCGGTCGGAACGCGCCTGCTGACCGGGCTCGCCGGAGACGCCGCGCTCGCCCATCCGGTCGGCCTGCCGCACTGGCTCGGCCTCGTCGAGTGGTCGGCGGGGATCGTCTCCGGCCTCGTCCTGATGGTCGTCTTCTCGTTCCTGGTCGCGCCGATCACCACCGGGCTCGCCGGAATCTTCCTCGACGAAGTGGCCGAGGCGACCGAGCGGCGGCACTATCCGGACGAGCCGGCGGGACGGCCGATGCCCTGGGGCGAGAGCCTCGGCGCCACTCTGCGATTCACCGGCCTGTCGATCCTGCTCAACCTCCTCGCCCTGCCCTTCGTCTTCGTGCCCGGGCTCGGTCACGTCGTGTTCTGGCTGATCAACGGTTTCCTGATCGGCCGGGAATACTTCGCCTTCGCGGCGCGGCGGATGCTCGGAGGCGACGAGGCGCGGGCGCTCGCCCGGCGCCATTCCGGCAGCGCGTTCCTGGCCGGCGCGGCGGCCGCGGTCTTGTTGTCGATCCCGGTCGCCAACCTCGCCACGCCGCTCTTCGCCACCGCGGCGATGGTCCATCTCGCGCGGCTGGCGGCACGTGAAGCGCCGATGCCGCGGCGCTGACCGGGTCAGAACGCCACCGGCTTTTCCGGCGCCTCGGCCGTCTTCTCCGGGCTCGGGCAGAGGTCGGAGATCAGGCAGCGGCCGCACTCGGGCTTCCGCGCCTTGCAGACATAGCGGCCGTGCAGGATCAGCCAGTGGTGCGAATGGCGCTTGTAGGCCTCCGGGATCACCCGCTCCAGACCGCGCTCGACCGCCTCCGGGGTCTTGCCGGGGGCCAGACCGAGGCGGTTGGCGAGACGGAAGATGTGGGTGTCGACGGCGATCGTCGGCCGGCCGAAGGCGATGTTGAGCACCACGTTGGCGGTCTTGCGGCCGACCCCGGGCAGCGCCTCCAGCGCCGCGCGATCGTCCGGCACCACACCGCCGTGAGAGGCGACCAACCGCTGCGACAGCAGGAAGACGTTCTTCGCCTTGTTGCGGTAGAGACCGATGGTCCGGATCAGGTCGCGGATCTTCTCCTCGCCGAGCGCCACCATCTTCTCGGGGGTGTCGGCGAGGCGGAACAGCTCGCGGGTCGCCTTGTTGACGCCGACGTCGGTCGCCTGCGCCGACAGCACCACCGCGACAAGCAGGGTGAAGGTGTTCGGCGCGACGAGTTCGCCCTTCGGCTCCGGCTCGGCGGCGTGGAAGCGGGCGAACAGCGCCTCGATCGCCTGCGGCGTCCAGACCGGCGGGGCCGACCGCTTCGCCGGGGCCTTCGGCGGCGCCTTCTTCGCCTTCACCGCCGCGGCTGCGGTCTTCGACCGGGAGGTCTTCGCGGCGGTGACGGCGGGCGCGGGGGACTTCGGCGGGCGGGCGGGCATCGGCGGATCTCCTGCCCGCGGCCGACGGCGGGCCACCCTGGGTAGCGCCTCGCCGGTCGCCGCGCAACGGCGCCGGGGACTTCCGAGCCATGCCGACGGTTCGTCCGAAATCGGGTGTCGCGGCGCGCGATCCGCTCCTAAGCTCGGGACGACCAGGAGGCTCCATGTCCGACGCGATCCTTTCGCCCGAAGCCGGCTTCGAACCGGTCGATGCCCTCGCCGACTACGACCGTATCCGACGGGCGGTCGCCTTCATCACCGAGGCCCGGACCGAGCAACCGTCGACCGAAGCGATCGCCCGGGCGGTCGGCCTCACTCCGGTACAGCTCACCCGGCTGTTCCACCGCTTCGCCGGGATCACCCCGAAGCAGTTCCTGGCGGCGATCACCCTCGATGCCGCCAAACACCTGCTCGACGCCTCGGCGTCGGTGCTCGACACGGCGCTGGAGGTCGGCCTCTCCGGGCCCGGACGGCTGCACGACCTGTTCGTCACCCACGAGGCGATGACCCCCGGCGCCTGGAAGACCCGCGGCGGCGGTCTGGTGATGCGCCACGGCTTCCACCCCTCGCCGTTCGGCGTCGCGGTGCTGGTGGCGACCGAACACGGGCTGGCCGGCCTCGCCTTCGCCGATCCCGGCGAGGAGCGGGCGGCGCTCGACGATCTCGTCGGGCGCTGGCCGGCGGCGGTCCATCTACGCGACGACGCGGCGACCGCGGTCCACGCCCGGCGGATCTTCGACACCGAGGAATGGCGTCCCGACCGGCCGCTCCGGCTGGTGCTGATCGGCACCGACTTCGAGATCCGGGTGTGGAAGACGCTGCTCGCCATCCCGTTCGGCCGGGCGACGACCTATTCGGCGATCGCCGAGAGGATCGGCCGGCCGTCGGCGGCGCGGGCGGTGGGCGGCGCGGTCGGGCGCAACCCGCTCTCCTTCGTGGTCCCCTGCCACCGGGTGCTCGGCCGTTCCGGTGAGGTCACCGGTTACCACTGGGGAGTGACCCGCAAACGCTGCATCCTCGGCTGGGAAGCTGCGAGGTCCGGAGGGACGACCTGATCCCACCCCGGCGAAGGATCGCGACGGCGATCGCTTCGCCGGCATCGCGACCGACCCTTCCGGACCCGGACACCGGATGCGAAACGGCGGAGCGCACCGGCCGTGCGCCCCGCCGTTCGTGGATCGTCCGGTCCGGCCGGTCACCCGGCCGGGATCGTCAGTCGGCGAGATCCTGGTGCGACAGCACTTCGCCGTTCGCGTCGAGCCGGTAGAGGATCGGCACGCCGGTGGCGAGTTCGCGCTTCAGGATCTGCTCGGGGGTGAGCTTCTCGAGCTTCATGATCAGGGCGCGCAGCGAGTTGCCGTGGGCGGCGACCAGAACCTTCTTGCCGGCCTTCAGGTCGGGCAGGATCTTGGCGTCCCAGTAGGGCAGCACGCGGGCCGCGGTGTCCTTCAGGCTCTCGCCGCCGGGCGGGGGAACGTCGTAGGAGCGGCGCCAGATGTGGACCTGCTCCTCACCCCACTTCTGCCGAGCCTCGTCCTTGTTGAGGCCGGAGAGGTCGCCGTAGTCGCGCTCGTTCAGCGCCTGGTCGCGGGTCTCGGGCAGACCGGTCTGGCCGAGTTCGCCGAGGATCAGGGCGAGCGTGTGCTGGGCGCGGGTCAGCGCCGAGGTGTAGGTGACGTCGAAGGTCAGGCCGAGTGCCTTCAGCCGACGGCCGGCGGTCTTCGCCTCCTCGACGCCCTTCTCGGTCAGGTCGGGGTCCTTCCAGCCGGTGAACAGGTTGAGCTTGTTCCACTGGCTCTCGCCGTGACGACAGAGCACCAAGAGACGGTCCATTCGCGACTCCTTCGATCGTGCGGGGTCTGGTTCAGGTTCGGTTGGAGAGGCCGAGCACGTCGACCATCGAGTAGAGGCCGGGTTTCCGGCTCATGCCCCAGAGCGCCGCCTTGACGGCGCCGCGGGCGTAGATCGAGCGGTCCTCGGCGCGATGCGCCAGTTCGATGCGTTCGCCGGGGCCGGCGAGGACGACGGTGTGGTCGCCGACCACCGACCCGCCGCGCAGGGTGGCGAAACCGATGTCGCCGAGCCGACGCGGCCCGGTGTGGCCGTCGCGGACCCGGACCGAATGGTCGGAGAGCGCCACCCGGCGTCCCTCCGCGGCGGCACCGCCGAGCAGCAGCGCGGTGCCCGAAGGCGCGTCGACCTTGGCCCGGTGGTGCATCTCGAGGATTTCGATGTCGTATTCCGGTCCGAGCGCCCGGGCCGCCTCGCGCACCAGCTGGGCGAGGAGATTGACCCCGAGGCTCATGTTGCCGGACCTGACCAGCACCGCATGACGGGCGGCGGCGGTGAGCTTGGCCTCGTCGGCGGCGGTCAGGCCGGTGGTGCCGACGACGTGGACGAGACGGGCCTGCGCCGCGAGCTCGGCGAAATGCAGGGTGGCGGCGGGCGAAGTGAAGTCGACGACACCGTCGGCCCGGGCGAAGGCGGCGAGCGCATCGTCGCCGATCGCCACGTCGAGCGGCGCGATGCCGGCGAGCACGCCCGCATCGGTGCCGATCTCCGGCGATCCCGACCGCTCGACGGCGGCGGCCAGACGTACCCCGGGGGTCTCGCTGATGGCACGTACCAGCGCCCGCCCCATTCGTCCGGCGGCGCCGACCACCACGAGTCGCATGTCCGACATGTCGATCCCCCGAAAGGCCCGGCCGAAGACGAGGTCCCGGCCGCTCGGCTCTGGGCTATATCAGCCGTCGGATCGACGCAAGCCGGGGGAGCACCGATCCGCCCCGCGCGGATCGGGGATCGCACCCGCTCAGAGGTCGAGCATCCGCTTCAGCAGTTCGATCTCGTCGGCGAAGCCGCGGTCGGCCCCGGCGAGTTCCTCGATCTTGCGGACCGCGTGCAGCACCGTGGTGTGGTCGCGGTTGCCGAACCGGCGGCCGATCTCGGGCAGCGAGCGCGGCGTCAGCGTCTTGGCCAGATACATCGCGATCTGCCGCGGCCGGACCACCGTGCGGGTGCGCCGGGCCGACAGGAGATCGGCCTTCGACACGTTGAAGTGCTTGGCGACGATCCGCTGGATGTCCTCGATCTTGACCTTGCGAGCCTCGCGCACCCGCAGCAGATCGCGCAGCGCGGCCTCCGCCATCTCCACCGAAACCACCTGACCGGTCAGCTGGTTGTGGGCGACCAGACGGTTCACCGCACCGTCGAGGTCGCGGCCCGAGGAGACGACGTTCTCGGCGACGTAGTCGATCACCGACGACGAGATCTCGAGGGCGGGCGAGGCGGTCTTCGCGGCGGCGACGCGGGCGGCGACGATGCGCCGGCGCAGCTCCAGATCGGGCGTCGCGATCTCGACCAGCAGACCGCCGGCGAGGCGCGAGCGCACCCGCTCGTCGAGCGTCTCGAGGTCGGCCGGCGGCCGGTCGGCGGCGACGATCACCTGACGGGCGCCGTCGATCAGCGAATTGAGGGTGTGGCAGAACTCCTGCTGGACCTGTTTGCCCTGCAGGAACTGCATGTCGTCGATCACCAGAAGGTCGATGCCGCGCAGCGCTTCCTTGAAGCGGATCGCCGACTGGGCCATCAGCGCCGAGACGAAGCGGTACATGAAATGCTCGGCGGTCAGGTAGAGCACCTTGCGACCGGCCGCCCGGGCGGCATGGGCGACCGCCTGGAGGAGATGGGTCTTGCCGAGACCGACGGCGGCGTGGACGTAGAGCGGGTTGAAGGCGACCGGCTCACCGGGCCGCGCATCGGCGATGCGGCGGGCGGCGGCGAAGGCGAGGCTGTTGGCCCGGCCTTCGACGAAACTCTCGAAGGAATGGCGCGGATCGAGCGGGCTGCCGGCCAGGACGTCGTCGTCGTTGGCCTCGGCCCGCGGCGGCTGGGCGGTGACCCGGGCGACCGGCGCGGCCTGCAGCGGCGCGGCACGCATCGTAGTGGTCGTCGGCAGGCGGGTGACCACCTCGGCGGGGCTCTGCGTCGGCGCGACCGGACGCATCGCAGTGCGGACGGCGAACTCGATCTGCTCGACGTCGCCGAAGGCTTCGCCGAAGAGGGCGAGGAGACGATCCCGGTAACGGCTGTGGAGCCAGTTCTTGAGGAACCGAGTCGGCACGGACAGGAGCACGACGCCGCCCTGACGGCCCTCGTACTCGACGCGCGTGAACCAACTGGTGAACGCATCTTCGCCGAGCTCGACCCTCAGCCGGAGCTTGATGCGGTCCCACTCCTCGCGATCCGAATGGACCGAGGTCATTGCACGCGCCTCCATCGTCTTCCACCTTTCGAAGTCCGCCGGTCGTCTGCCGCCCGCAGCCGCCCGATCATGGGTATTCGTCGCCTCGTGTCCGGCCCGCCGCCGCGGCAGAACGAGGGATCACGACCGACGGCGACGGAGCCCGACGCACCGCGATGCGTCGCCCCTCGTCACCCGCGGTCGTACCGACCGAATTTCAGGATTGTGTCCAGGGTAGACCGGATGCCTTCCATCCGGCGACGCCGCCTCGATGCTTCGCGGGGTCCGGAGGCCCCTCGAAACCGTCGGCGACGTTGCGACATCGGCTCCACCCCGCCGCGGTCATGGCGATCGCCGCCTTGCGGGAGCGGACGCCGGACCGACACAGGAAATAGAGCGTCGTGTCGCGTTCGATGCCGGCCTCGGCCAGCGCCGCCCCGAGGACCTCGACGAAGTCGGGGTTCTCGGACATCGCCGGAAAGGCCTGCCATTCCAAAGTGAGGGGAGTCTTGCCGATTTCGGCGAGCGAGGGAACGCCGACCCAGGTCCATTCGGCCTGGGTTCGCACGTCGATCAGAAGGGATCGCGGATCCCGAGCGAGATCCGCCCAGGCCTCGGACGGCGACACGTCACCGTCGTAGTTTGCTCCACTCAATCCCGACATGACCATCCCCTGCGAGCGAAGAAACTCCGCTCGGATACCGAGATCAACGATTCGCAGAATTCGATACGTCTCGTCGAAGCGACCGTTGTTCGCCCAATGGACCGTATACAAACCGCAAAAGCCTCACTCGCGCTCAAAACACTTCGAAGGCGCTCTTGGAAACGATTTTCAATCCTTTCCCGAACGCCCTTTCCGATATTCCGAACACTCGCTCCGGCTGCCGCCCCCGAGGTCGACGACCTCCATGGCCTCGACGATACACAGGCTCATCCGACGACGCAACGCCTCCTCGGAGCCGGTCGGCATCGCGCCTGCGGCAGGCTCCACCGCCCGATCCCCGGAAGCACTCGGCAAGTCATTCGGACTCAACGCGCTTCCCTTCACGAGTCGGGATTCGAGGTCTGCGACGACTACGCCGACGAAAAATCTCCGCCCTCCTCCGACCGGCCACGGCGGTCTCGGAATTACGGCTCGAATTTTTCGACTTGCCACCAACCCATTGTCAGACAGAGCATTTTTCTGACAGGCCCATCGGGGCGGGAACGGCTACGAAAGATCTCGATACGAGTTTGCACGTAGCCGAACCGAGGGTTTCCGAACGGCCACGAACAAAAGCCCGGGCGTCGCCGCCCGGGCTCTGAAACGTCTTCTGAACACCCCGATCAGGCGCCGAGCGACTTCACGCGCTGGGCCAGACGGGAGATCTTCCGCGAGGCGGTGTTGCGGTGCACAACGCCCTTCGAGGCGGCCCGCTGCAGCTCCGGCTGTGCGGCCTTCAGCGCTTCGGCGGCGGCGCCCTTGTCGCCGGAGGCGAGCGCCTCCTCGACCTTGCGCAGGAAGGTGCGCACGCGGCTGCGCCGGGACTTGTTGACCTCGGTGCGGCGGGCGATCTTGCGGGCCGCCTTCTTGGCGGACGGCGTATTGGCCATGGGCGAGCTTCTCCTCGGATTTCGCCTGCGCTCGACCTCGAACCGACGACGCCCGTCCGAGATGCCCACCGGCACTCCGGACCACGCCCCGTCGGGGCCGACACGGAAACACGTAGAATGGCGGCGGAACCTGCCGCCACCGAGTGGGGCGAGCTTATAGCCGCCGACCGCCGGCCCGTCAACGCCCGCCGCGGTGGCTCGGTGCCTCAGCGATGGCGAAACACCGCCGGGCGTTTCTCGACGAAGGCGGCCATGCCCTCCGCGCGGTCCTCGGTCGCGAAGACCGCCTGGAACAGGCGCCGCTCGAAGCGCAGGCCCTCGGCGAGCGACCCCTCGAAGGCGCGGCCGACCGCCTCCTTCGCCATCAGCGTCGCGGGCAGCGACAGGCCGGCGATCTCCGCGGCGATCGCCACCACCCGTTCGACGAATCCGTCGGCCGGCAGCACCCGGGCGACCAGCCCCGAACGCTCGGCCTCGTCCGCGTCCATCGTCCGGCCGGTCAGGATCATGTCCATCGCCTTGGCCTTGCCGACCGCCCGGGTCAGGCGCTGGGTGCCGCCGGCGCCCGGCAGGATGCCGAGGCGGATCTCCGGCTGACCGAACTTCGCGGTCTCCGCGGCATAGATGGTGTCGCAGGCCATGGCGAGTTCACAGCCGCCGCCGAGCGCGAAGCCGGCGACCGCCGCGACGATCGGCTTGCGGAACCGCGCCACCCGATCCCAGGGGGCGAGGAAGTCGGAGAGATAGGTGCCGGGAAAGCCGAGGCCGGCCATCTCCTTGATG
Source organism: uncultured Alphaproteobacteria bacterium (assembly GCA_937919435.1). GTDB lineage: Bacteria > Pseudomonadota > Alphaproteobacteria > Rhizobiales > Ancalomicrobiaceae > Siculibacillus. Next base: position 15,510 of record CALFRR010000082.1, read on the forward strand.
TCGGCGCCGGCGGCGAAGGCCTTCGGCGAGCCGGTCAGGACCACCGCACCGATGGCGTCGTCGGTCTCGAAGGCGTCGAGGGCGGCGCCGAGCTCGTCGATCAGGCGGGCGTTCAGCGCATTGAGCGCCGCCGGCCGGTTCAGGGTGACGAGGCCGACGCGGCCCGACGTCTCGACGAGGATGGTCTCGTAGGTCATCGCGGATCTCCCGGCCGAGACGCCGCGACCATCGCCGCGCCTCCGACCGGGGGAGTCTGACCATACTGCGATGCAGCGATCAATTCACCGATGGGTGCGACGGCGCACCCCCTGGCAGTTCGGGCAATAGAAGGTCGAGCGCCCCGACTGGACGATCCGTTCGACGACGCCGTCGCAGGTCGGACGCGGGCAGGGCTCGCCCTCGCGGTCGTAGACGGCGAAGGTGTGCTGGAAATAGCCGAGTTCGCCGTCGACCCGGGCGTGGTCGCGCAACGACGAGCCGCCGGCGGCGATCGCCTCGTCGAGCACCTCGCCGATCGCGGTGGCGAGCGCCTTCAGGCCCGGCTTCGGCCGTCCCGCCGCGTCGATCTGGTCGCCGGCGGCGGCGCGCGGATCGAGCTTCGCCCGCCACAGCGCCTCGCAGACATAGATGTTGCCGAGGCCGGCGACGAGCCGTTGGTCGAGCAGGGCCGCCTTCAGCGGCGTCGCCCGGCCGGCGAACAGGCGGGCGAGCAGCGCCGGCCCGATCGCCCCGCCGAGCGGCTCGACGCCGAGCCCGGCGAGTGCCGGGTGGGTCTCGAGACCGCTCGCCGCGACGAGGTCCATCACGCCGAAGCGGCGCGGATCGTTGTAGGTGACGATGCCGCCGTCCGCGAGCCGGAAGACGACGTGGTCGTGCTTCTCGCGGCCGTCGCGCGGCAGGTGGAAGGCCCCGGGGGTGACGTCGTCGCCCTCCCGGGTCACCCGGAACGAGCCGGACATGCCGAGATGGGCGATCAGCACCTCGCCGGTCGACAGGCGGAACAGCAGATATTTCGCCCGCCGGTCGATCGCCTCGATCGTCGTGCCCTCCAGGCGTTCGACGAAGTGCTCGGGAAACGGCCGTCGCAGACCGCTGCGCCGGCATTCGACGGCGACGATCCGGCGGCCGACCATCGCCGGGGCGAGACCGCGGCGGACGGTTTCGACTTCGGGCAGTTCGGGCATGCCGTCTCCTCGCCGCGGCGGCCGGGCTCACCGCGACGCGCGGGTTTTCCCGCCGGTCCGCCGGGGCGTGCGACGATAGCGTCGGCGCGAGGCTTCCGCTATGGTCCGGCCGACCGAAGGAGAAGCCTCATGTCCCACGATCCCGCCGCCGCCCGTTCCCCCGTCCGCTCCGCCGCGGGGTCGGAAGGAAGTGGCGCGGATGCGCCGGCGACCGCCTCCTTCGGCTTCCGCGAAGTGCCGCTCGGCGAGAAGCAGCATCTGGTCGACGACGTCTTCCACAAGGTGGCGAGCCGCTACGACGTGATGAACGACGTGATGTCCGGCGGCCTGCACCGGCTGTGGAAGGACGCGATGGTCGCCCGGCTGGCGCCGCCGAGGATCGGCCGGCGTCCGTTCGAAGTGATCGACGTGGCCGGCGGCACCGGCGACATCGCCTTCCGGATCGCCGCCAAGTCGGGCGAGCGCGCCCATGTCACGGTCTGCGACATCAACGCCTCGATGCTGGAGGTCGGCCGGGCCCGCGCGGAGAAGCGCGGGCTCGCCGAGCGGGTCGACTTCGTCGAAGGCAACGCCGAGGAACTGCCGTTCGAGAGCGACCGCTTCGACGCCTATACGATCGCCTTCGGCATCCGCAACGTGCCGCGGATCGACAAGGCGCTGTCGGAGGCGTTCCGGGTGCTGAAGCCCGGCGGCCGACTGCTGGTGCTCGAGTTCTCGGCGGTCGAGGTGCCGGTGCTCGACAAGCTCTACGACGCCTTCTCGTTCAACGTCATCCCGCTGATGGGCCGGATCGTCGCCGGCGACGGCGAACCCTACCGCTATCTCGTCGAATCGATCCGCGCCTTCCCGCCGCAGGAGCGCTTCGCCGACATGATCCGGACGGCCGGCTTCTCGCGGGTCGACTATTCGAACTACACCGGCGGCATCGCCGCTCTGCACTCCGGCTGGAAGATCTGACCCGATGAGTGGCGTCCTCGGTTCGCTCGCGCGGCTCGGCCGGGCCGGATGGGTGCTCGCCCGCGAGGGCGTGCTGACGGCCATGGCGCCGCCCGATCCGCCGACGATCGGCCGCCTCGTCCTGGCGCTCGCCCGTTCGATCGAACGGCGCGACGCGGAGGGCACGTCGCGCGGCGCCCGGGCGTCGCGGGCGCTGAACCGGCTCGGCCCGTCCTGGGTCAAGCTCGGCCAGTTCCTCGCCACCCGGCCCGACGTGGTCGGCCGTGCGATGGCCGACGACCTCGAAGCGCTGCAGGACCGGATCCCGCCGTTCCCCGACGCGGAAGCCCGGGCGCTGGTCGCCAAAGCGCTGGGCAGGCCGGTCGAGAGCTTCTTCGAAGCCTTCGGCCCGGCGGTCGCCGCCGCCTCGATCGCCCAGGTCCACAAGGGGCGGGTACGGCTCGCCGACGGTTCCGCCCGCGACGTCGCGGTCAAGGTGCTCCGGCCCGACGTCGAAGCCCGCTTCCGCCGCGACCTCGACGACTTCTATCGCGCGGCTCGGTTGATCGAACGCTTCGTGCCGTTCACGCGGCGGCTCCGGCCGGTCGCGGTGGTCGACACGCTGGCCCGCTCGGTGCGGCTCGAGATGGACCTGCGGCTCGAGGCCGCGGCGCTCTCCGAGATGGCCGAGAACATCGCGAAGGACCCCGATTTCCGAGTGCCGACGGTCGACTGGCTGCGGACCCAGCGGACCGTGCTGACGATCGAATGGATCGACGGGGTGAAGCTCTCCGACCCGGAGAAGCTCGCCGCCGCCGGCCACGATCCGGTGCGGCTGGCGCGGGTCGCCATGCAGTCGTTCCTGCGCCACGCGATGCGCGACGGCTTCTTCCACGCCGACATGCACCAGGGCAACCTGTTCGCGGCGGCCGACGGCGATCTGGTCGCGGTCGATTTCGGCATCACCGGCCGGTTGGAGCCGGAGGAACGGCGCTTCCTCGCCGAGATCCTGTGGGGCTTCATCACCCGCGACTACATGCGGGTCGCGCGGGTCCATTTCGAGGCCGGCTACGTGCCCTCGAACCAGGACGTGGTGGTGTTCGCCCAGGCGCTGCGCGCCGTCGGCGAACCGCTCCGCGACCGGCCGCCGTCGGAGATCTCGATGGCCGGGCTGCTCGGGCAGCTGTTCGAATACACCGAACTGTTCGAGATGCGGACCCAGCCGCGGCTGATCCTCCTGCAGAAGACCATGGTGGTGGTGGAGGGCGTCGCCCGGGCGCTCGATCCGGATCTCGACATCTGGAAGGTGTCGGAGCCGGTGGTCGCCGAATGGGTCGCCGCCAATCTCGGACCGGGGGCGAAGCTCGCCGACGTCGGCGCCGGGGCGGGAGCGCTCGGCCGTCTGGCGCTCGCCCTGCCGCGGCTCGCCGACCGTCTGGAAACGGTGTCGCTCGGACTGTCGCGTTGGGCCGAAGGCGGGCTCAGGCTCGATCCGGAGACGGTCGAGGCACTCGCCGAGGCACGCGACCGTCGCGAACGGCCGACCCGCCGGTTCCTCGTCGCGGTGGCGCTGCTGGCGGCGGTCGCCGTCTACGTCTCGGCGCGTCACGTCGGACTCTGACGAGGATGGCCGTTCGCCGCCGCACCGAGTAACCTGACCGCGAATCGTCCCCCTGAAGTCTCGTTCGCGGCGGTTCCACGATGGCAGTCGACGACCCCCGCATCACCGCGGTCTTCGCCCGGATCGATGCCGCCAATGCCGAGGATCCGAACCGGGTCGAGGTCGACGGGCGTTCGCGGCCGGCGGCCCTCGTCTACGGCGAACGGATGTCGGCCTGCCTCGCCGCCTTCGCGCCCGAGGCGTCCCCGGTGCTGGCGATCGCCGTCCGGGCCCAGCATCTGCGGCGTTTCGACATCCCCCGCACCTCGCATCCGATGGACAAGCCGGGCTACTTCGCCTGGCGCAACGCCCTCAAGGCGCATCACGCCGACCTCGTCACCCGCTACATGCGCGATGCCGGCTTCGACGCGACGGCGATCGACCGGGTCGGGGCGATCGTCCGCAAGGAGCGGCTGAAGCGCGATCCGGAGACCCAGACGCTCGAGGACTGCGCCTGTCTGGTGTTCCTGGAGTTCGAACTGCCGGGCTTCGCCGCCAAGTACGACGACGCCAAGCTGATCGACATCCTCGCCAAGACCTGGCCGAAGATGTCCGATCTCGGCCGCGCCCGCGCCCTCGAACTGGCTCCCGCGCTCCCCGAGCGGCTGCGCGGACTGATCGCGCGTGCGATCAGTCCATCGGCGGCGTGAGCGCCTCCGCACCGAAGAGGCGATCGACGACGCCGCGTCCCGCCGCCCGGCCGGTCGAGAAACAGGCCTGCAGCAGATAGCCGCCGGTCGGCGCCTCCCAGTCGAGCATCTCGCCGGCGACGAACACCCCGGGCAGCTTCTTCAGCATGAAGTGCTCGTCGACCTCGTCGAAGCGGATGCCGCCGGCCGAGGAGATCGCCCGCTCGATGCCGTTCGCCGCGACGATGGTCAGCGGCACGTCCTTGACCAGCCGGGCGAGGGCGGCGGGATCCTCGGGCAGCGTCCGGCCGCCCCCCTCGCGCAGCAGGCCGATCGCCACCGGCGGCAGGTGCAGCGCCTTGCGGATCCGGTTGGAGACGGTGTCGCCGCGCCGGCCGGTGGCGGCGAGGGCGGCGACGATCTCGCGTGCGTCGAGCCCGACCTTCAGGTCGAGGCGCACTTCGACCGGACCGGAAGCGGCGATCGCATCGCGCAGGGCGGCCGAGATCTGGTAGACGGCCCCGCCCTCCAGCCCGTCGGCGGTGACCGTCGCCTCGCCGACCACGGTCTCGCCGCCGAAGCGGATGCCCAGCCGCTTCAGCGGTTCCCCGGCGAAACGGTCGCGGAAGATCTCCGACCAGCCGACCCGGAAGCCGCAGTTGGTCGGCCGGAGCGGCGCCACCGCGATGCCGGCGGCCTCGAGCATCGCCGTCCAGCGGCCGTCGGAACCGAGCCGCGGCCAGCTCGCGCCGCCGAGCGCCAGCACGACCGCGTCCGCGGCGACCGTCTCGGCGGTCCCGTCCGGTCCGACGAGCCGGGCGGCGCCGTCGGCGAAGCCTTCGAACGAGGTGTTCGGCCGGGCGACGACGCCGAGCCGCGCCAGCCGCGCCAGCCAGGCCCGGAGCAGCGGCGACGCCTTCATCACCGTCGGGAACACCCGGCCGGACGTGCCGACGAAGGTCTCGACGCCGAGATCGGCCGCCCAGGTCCTGAGCCGCTCCGGCGGGAAGGCGCGGATCGCCGGGGCCAGCCGGTCGCGGGCCGTGCCGTAGCGGGCGAGGAACCGGTCGAGCGGCTCGGTGTGGGTCAGGTTCAGACCGCCGCGGCCGGCCATCAGGAACTTGCGGGCGAGGCTCGGCATGCGGTCGACGACGGTCACCGCGATCCCGGCCCGGGCGATCACTTCGGTCGCGGCGAGCCCCGCCGGGCCGCCGCCGACCACCACCACCCGACGGCCGGTCGCATCGCTGGTCTCGTCGGTCACCTGGACATCTCCTCGATCGCGGTCGCGGCCGCGGATCGCTGCGGGCCGCCTCGCGTCCGCTTGTGGGCCTTCGCGAGGTTCGGCGCAAGGCCGAACGGCGGCCGGACGGCGATCGCCCGGATCAGTTCATCGTTCGATAACGTCGAACGATCCATCCGATACTCCGGGGATGTACGTAGACACCGGAAAAGGCCAATCTGCACCCCGACGAAACCGACGGCGACGGACGCGCGTGCGATCCGACCGCCCGATGATCCGGGAGACGGACGATGGCGAAGGTGCTGGTGCTCTATTATTCGACCTACGGCCACATCGAGACGATGGCGAACGCGGTCGCCGAAGGGGCTCGCGCGGCCGGTGCCGAGGTGGCGGTGAAGCGGGTGCCGGAGACGGTGCCGGAAGAGATCGCCAAGGGTGCCCACTTCAAGCTCGATCAGGCGGCCCCGGTGGCGACCGTCGACGAACTCGCCGACTACGACGCGATCGTCTTCGGCGCGCCGACCCGCTTCGGCACGGTCGCCTCGCAGATGCGCAGCTTCATCGACCAGACCGGCGGCCTGTGGTTCACCGGCAAGCTGATCGGCAAGGTCGGCTCGATCTTCACGTCGTCGGCGACCCAGCACGGCGGCCAGGAATCGACCATTCTCGGCTTCCTGCCGACGCTGCTCCACCACGGCATGGTGGTGGTCGGCCTGCCCTATTCGTTCGCCGGCCAGATGGGCCTCGACGAGATCAAGGGCGGCTCGCCCTACGGCGCGACGACCATCTCCGACGGCGACGGCTCGCGCCAGCCCTCGGCGGTCGAGCTCGACGCCGCCCGCTTCCAGGGCCGTCACGTCGCCGAGATCGCGGCCAAGATCGCCGGCTGATCGCCGGACGTCTCGACCCGTCCGAACGAGAAAACCCCGCCGATCGACCGATCGGCGGGGTTTTCAATTGTCCCGATGCGCCACCGGCGATCAGGCGAAGCCCGCGGCCTCGCGCACCTGGCGGCTCAGCGTGAGATTGTCGATCTTGCCGGTGCCGAGCAGCGGCAGCGCCTCGCGCCAGACCACTTCCGAAGGGATCATCAGTTCGGAGAGACCGACCGCCCTGGCGCCGGCGATCAGCTCGTCGCGGGTCGAGCCCTCGCGGGTGGTGACCAGCACGATGCGCTCGCCCTTCTTCGGATCGGGGACCGCGGCGGCGGCGGACTGGGCCTCCGGCCAGAGCGCGGCGACGAACTTCTCGATCGCCGCCAGCGAGACCATCTCGCCGCCGATCTTGGCGAAACGCTTGGCCCGGCCGAGGATGGTGACGTAGCCCTCGGCATCGATGTCGACGATGTCGCCGGTGTCGTGCCAGCCCTCGTTCGGCGGTTCCAGCACGCCGGGATTCTCCGCCCGGAGATAGCCGAGCATGACGTTGGGGCCGCGCAGATAGAGGCGTCCGCCCTCGTCGATGCCGTCGATCGGCTCGACCCGGGCCTCGAGGCCGGGCAACACCCGGCCGACCGTGCCGAAGCGGTTGAACATCGGCGTGTTGACCGCCACCACCGGCGCGGTCTCGGTGACCCCGTAGCCTTCCAGGATGCGCAGGCCGAACTTCTCCATCCACACCCGGCGGGTCGATTCCTTGACCGGCTCGGCACCGGCGACGACCAGACGCAGCGAGCGGAAGTCGTAGGGGTGGGCGGCGCGGGCATAGCCGGTGAGGAATGTGTCGGTGCCGAACAACACGGTGGCGTTGAAGCCGTAGACCAGTTCCGGCACCACCCGGTAGTGGAGCGGCGAGGGATAGAGGAAAATCGGCAGGCCCGAGGTGAGCGGCAGCAGGAAGGCGCCGGTCAGGCCGAAGGAATGGAACAGCGGCAGCACGTTGAGCACCCGGTCAGCGCGGCCGAAGTCGACCCGGGCGGCGATCTGGGCGATGTTGGCGAGCACGTTGCGCGACGACAGCACCACCCCCTTCGGGGTCCCCTCGGAGCCCGAGGTGAACAGCACCGCCATCGCGTCGTCGGCCTTGCGGCGGTGGATCGGGTGCTTCCACAGGAGCAGCCCCTCGATCTTGTCGAGGGTGCCGATGGTGGGGCGCACGTCCTCCAGATAGACGATCTCGACGTGCGGGCTCAGATGGGCGATCAGGTCCTCGAGCCGGCCCTTCTCGACGAAGGCGCGGGAGGTGACGATCGCCCCGAGCTCCGCCGCTCTGGCCGCGGCCAGCACCGCCGCCGGTCCGGCCGAGAAGTTGATCATCGCCGGGACCCGGCCGGCCGAGTGCAGCCCCAGGAAGGTCGCCGCGGCGGCATTGGCGTTGGGCAGCATCAGACCGATGCAGCGGCCCTTCGGGGCCAGATGTTCGAGCTTGCGGCCGAGGACGCGGGCGCCGATCAGCAGCTTGCGGTAGGTCATCGAGCCGGTCATCGGATCGACCAGCGCGACCCGTCCCGGCGAATGGTCGATCGCCGCCCTGACCACCTGGCGGAACACCGACCGGTCGGTGTCGGTGGTGCGCCAGATCAGGTCGGACATCACGTCGTAGAGGGCGTTGCCGGCGGCCCGGCGGCGGGCCCGGCCGACCAGTTCGGGCGCGACCTCGAGCCGGCGTCCGGGCAGCACGGTGACCCGGACCTTCGGGAACAGCCGGCGGCGGACCTGCGACGGGTCGAGCCGCGAGAACGGCGTCTGCTCGAGCCCTTCCAGGCGCACCGGTACCACCAGCGCATCGGTGCGCAGCGCCACCAGACCGGCGCCGTCGTAGACCTTCATCAGCGATCCGGTGACGGTGAGCCGGCCCTCCGGGAAGATCACCAGCGGATCGCCGGTCTCCACCGCGTGGATCAGCGAACGGGTCGCCATCGGGCGGGTCGGCTCGATCGGCAGGGCGCGGACCAGTGGCAGGAAGGGACGCACCCACCAGCGGGTGGCGATGCCGCTGTCGATGGCGAAGATCGGGGTCCGCTCCATCAACGCCAGCGCCAGCGTCGCATCGAGGAAACTGACGTGGTTCAGCGCCACGACGGTGCGATTGGGCAGGTTGACGAGGTTCTCGGCACCGATCACCTCGACCCGGAAGGCGACGCGGTAGGCGAGGAACAGCAGATCGCGCAGCGGGTTGGTCGGCAGGGTCGCCCACACCGCGACGGCGACGGCGAGCGAGGCGAGGCCGATGCCGACGAGCAGCGGCACGATGCCGACCCCGGCCGCCTGGAGGGCGGCGACGAGGAGGCTCGACACGGTCATGAAGGCGGCGTTGAGAACGTTGACCGCGGCCACCACCCGGGCTCGCCGGTCGGCGTCGGCCCAGGCCTGGAGGGCGGCGAAGACCGGCACCACGAACAACCCACCGGCCGCCGCCAGCACCGCCAGATCGACGGCGAGGCGCAGACCGCCGTGCATCTCGGTGAAGGCGAGGAAGCCGATCGGCGCGCCGGCGGGCGGCAGATGGAACACCGTCCAGGCCGCGTCGAGGGCGGAGAGACCGATCAGCAGGCCGGCGATCGGCGTGGTGACCAGCACGATCCGGTGGCCGGAGAGCCAGGCGGCGAGGCCGGAACCGAGGGCGATGGCGATCGCGAAGACGGCGAGGAAGCCGGTGACCAGTTCCTCGGTGCCGCCGATCGCGCCTTCGACCAGCGGCGGCAGCAGCGACAGGACCACCGCACCGACCGCCCAGAACCAGCTCGACACCAGTCCCGCCCAGAACAGCCGCGGCTTCTCGCGGAGGTCGGCGAGGAGCTCGAAGGTCGAGGCGACGACGTTCCAACGCACCTTCAGATCGGGCGCGGCCCGTCCGGTCGGCGGAATCCGACGGGCGGCGGCATAGGCGGCGGCGGCGAAGCCGATCATCACGACCGACAGGATCGTCGGCGATCCGCCGCCGGCACCGGCGAGGCCGCCGAGCACCGTGCCGATCAGGATGGCGAGAAACGTCGCACCCTCGATCAGCGCGTTGCCGGCGAGCAATTCGCCGCGGTCGAGATGGTCGGGCAGGATGCCGTACTTGATCGGACCGAACAGCGCGGCGATCAGCCCGAAACCGGCGAGCGCGGCGAACAGGATCGGGATCGAGGCGAGGACGAAGCCGGCGACCGCGACCGCGGCGACGGCGATCTCGAAGGCCTTCAGGCGGCGTGCCACCAGTGCCTTGTCGTGACGATCGGCGAGTTCACCACCCAGGCCGGAGAAGAGAAAGAACGGCGCCATCAGAACGGCGGCGGCGAGCGTCACCAACGGCCCGGACTTTTCCGGCCCCACATGGAACAGGATCAGCAGAACCAGGGCGTTCTTGAGGAAATTGTCATCGAGTGCCGAGAAGAACTGACACCAGAAGATCCCGGCGAACCGCCGAGAAGCGAGGAGCGACTTCGACATCACTGGCTCCCGAGGAGGCATCCTGAAGCGGATCTGCGGGCGTCGATACGTGGAGCGCTCGCCGGGCCGTCGATCCGGGGCTGGTGAGGCCGGTTCGGCGCATCCGTCGCGGCCCGCGGCAGGCCTCCCGATCCCTTTTTCTGAACAACGTTCACAATACGATACACGAAGCCGCAGACGAGGCAAGAGCGAACTCGTGCCGGAGCGCCCGCATCCGCGATGGCCCGGACCGACACGGCCTGCGTGCTGGTCCGCCGATCCTCGCCGGTCTATAGGAACGAGACGACGTATGAAATGGAGGACTCGATGGAAGGCCGTCCCGGGAATTGCAGGAACGCGTGGGCGAATCGATTCGGTCGAGCGATCGCCTCCGGGGTGGTGGGACTCTTCGCCACGATGTCTCCGGCGGTGGCCGCCGGTTTCGACGGAGCCCACCTCGGCGTCATCTGGGCACTTCCCTTCGTCGGCACCCTCCTGTCGATCGCCCTCTTCCCGCTTCTCGCCCCGCACTTCTGGCATCACCACTTCGGCAAGGTCGCCGCGGGCTGGGGTCTCGCGTTCCTGGTTCCCTTCGTCCTCGCCTACGGACCGGGCGTCGCGGTTCACGAGGCGCTGCACGTCCTGTTCCTCGAGTATCTGCCGTTCGTCATCGTGCTCGGAGCCCTGTTCACGATCGCCGGCGGCATCCTGGTGCGCGGCAACCTCCACGGCAGCCCGGCCCTGAACACCGGCCTGCTGGCACTCGGGACGTTTCTCGCCTCGCTGATCGGAACCACCGGTGCCTCGATGGTGCTGATCCGGCCGCTGCTGCGGGCCAACGACGGTCGCCGGCATTCGGTCCATGTCGTCGTCTTCTTCATCTTCCTGGTGTCCAACATCGGCGGCGCTCTGACCCCGCTCGGTGACCCGCCGCTGTTCCTCGGCTATCTGCAGGGCGTGTCGTTCTTCTGGACGACCCGCAACGTCTTCGACGAGATGCTGATCGTCTCGCTCGCCCTGCTCGGCCTGTTCTGGATCGTCGACGGGTGGCTCTATCGGCGGGACGCCACCTTCCGGCCGCTTCCCGATCCGACCCCGGACACGAAGGGCATCTCGATCTGCGGCAAGGCGAACTTCGCCCTGCTCGGGTTGGTGGTGGCGGCGGTGCTGATGTCGGGGTCGTGGGACCCGGAGATCACCTTCGACGTCGCCGGCATCCGGCTCGAGCTGCAGAACGTGCTGCGCGACGCGATCCTGATCGGCGCCGGCCTCGCCTCGCTCGCCCTGACGCCGAAGGGCCTGCGCGAGGAGAACGGCTTCAACTGGGATCCGATCCTCGAGGTGGCCAAGCTGTTCGCCGGCATCTTCCTCACCATGGTGCCGGTGATCGCGATGCTCAAGGCGGCCGGCGACGGCGCCTTCGCCCCGCTGGTGGCGCTGGTCGAGCGTGCCGACGGGACCTCCGACGTCCGCATGTACTTCTGGCTGACCGGCTTCCTGTCGTCGTTCCTCGACAACGCCCCGACCTATCTGGTGTTCTTCAACCTCGCCGGCGGCGATCCGGTCGAACTGATGGGGAAATCGGCGGCGGTGCTGGCGGCGATCTCGTGCGGTGCGGTGTTCATGGGCGCCAACACCTACATCGGCAACGCCCCGAACTTCATGGTCAAGGCGATCGCCGAGAAGAGCGGCATCTCGATGCCGAGTTTCTTCGGCTACATGGCGTGGTCGGGCGGCATCCTGGTGCCGATCTTCATCGTCCTCACGTTCCTCCGGTTCTAGGCGACGGCCCGACCGACGGAGCGAGGTGCGGGGAGGGATCCGTGGACGACGATTTCGCATCCGCGCCGGCTCCCGCCGAACCGCCGCCGCGGCGACCGGAGGAGACCCGGCTGGTCCTCAGAGGGGTCAGGCGCCACCTGACCCGCCTCGGGCTCGCCGTCGTCGACGAGATGCCGCTCGCCTCGGGGCGCCGGGCCGACGTGGTCGGTCTCGCCGCCGACGGAGAGATCTGGATCGTCGAAGTGAAGTCGTCGGTCGAGGATTTCCGGGTCGATCACAAGTGGCCGTTCTACCGGCTGCACTGCGACCGACTGTTCTTCGCCACCAGCCCGCGGGTGCCGCTCGACATCTTTCCCGAAGACTGCGGCCTGATCGTCGCCGATGCCCACGATGCCGAGATCCTGCGGCCGGCCCCCGAGCATCGGCTCGCCGCGGCGACCCGCAAGGCGACGACCCTGCGCTTCGCCCGGCTCGCCGCGTCACGGCTCCAGGCGCTGATCGATCCCCGCGATCTCGGCAACGTCGACGTCGAGCGACCACGCGACGGTGGTCCGGCCGCTCACGGACCCGACGGTTCGCAGACGACCTGACCCCGGCGCCGTCCCGGGGAGCCGGGCACGGCACGCGTTCGATCCATCGCCGCGAAATCGAGGTTCAGCGCGGCGCGCGTTTGGCGAGAATGCGCTGGAGGGTGCGCCGGTGCATGTTGAGCCGGCGGGCGGTCTCCGAGACGTTGCGCTCGCACAGCTCATAGACCCGCTGGATGTGTTCCCAGCGGACCCGATCGGCCGACATCGGGTTTTCCGGCGGTTCGGCACGGTCGTCGCCCGACCGCAGCAGCGCCCGCATCACCTCGTCGGCATCGGCCGGCTTGGAGAGATAGTCGACCGCACCGAGCTTCACCGCGGTCACCGCGGTGGCGATGTTGCCGTAGCCGGTCAGAACCACGGCGCGGGCCTCGGGGCGACGATCGCGCAGGCGCTCGACCACGTCGAGCCCGTTGCCGTCGCCGAGCCGCATGTCGACGACCGCATAGGCAGGCGGCTTCTGATCCACCGCGGCCAATCCTTCGGCGACGGAACCCGCCGAGGTCACGGCAAAACCGCGTGTTTCCATCGCCCTTGCCAACCTCTGGAGGAAAGCCTTGTCGTCCTCGACGATCAGCAGGGATTTCTCGGCGTCGGCGGCTTCCGAAACCGGCTGTTCCGTCATCGCCGTGGCCCGTCCTTCCATGGGTACTTCTCCGTGTCGGTCATCCGACCCCCGGTTATGCCTCCGGGCAGCCCGGCGTTGCTTCCGGGTCGACGGATAGTATGGCCAAAACCCCGTCGGAACAATCCCTGACATTCATGGCGGGGATGTTCCTGCCTCAATCGTCCGTCGTAGTGAAATTCGACGAGCCGACCGATTCCGCGGCCGTCTCCATCCGGCTGCGCGGCCAGACGATGCGGATCCGCGCGCCCCGATCGGGCGCCGGACGGTTGCCGGTCTCGATCCTGGCACCGGAGCGCACCAGGAAGGTGCGGGCGATGAAGAAACCGAGCCCGAGCCCGCCACCGACGTCGGTTCTCGGCTCGGCGTCCGGCGGCCGGCGGGTGGTCACCCAGGGCTCGCCGAGGCGGGCGGCGATCGCCGGGGAGAAGCCGGGGCCGTCGTCGGCGATCGTCACCTCGACCTCGCGCTCGTCCCAGCGGATCGTCAGTTCGATCCGGCTGCGGGCGAAGTCGACGGCGTTCTCGACGATGTTCGACAGCCCGTAGAGGATCGCGGCGTTGCGGCGGCCGACCGGCTCCGACCCGATCCCGCCGCTGGTCACCGCGATCTCCGGGCCGAGGTCGCGGAACGGGGTGATCGCCTCTTCGACCAGTTCGCCGATCGACTGGCGGACGAAGTAGGCGTCGGGGTCGGAGCCCATCGAGGAGAGCTTGCGCAGGATCTCGCGGCACCGCTCCGACTGCGAGCGCAGCAGGGCCGCATCGTCGGCGAGCGGCGAGCCGGGCGGCAGTTCGCGTTCCATCTCGCGGGCGACGACCGCGATGGTGCCGAGCGGCGTCCCGAGCTCGTGGGCCGCGGCGGCGGCGAGACCGTCGAGCGCGGTCAGATGCTGTTCGCGCTGCAGGACCAGTTCGGTCGCCGACAGGGCTTCGGCGAGACGGCGCGATTCCTCGGCGACCCGGAAGGCATAGAGCGAGGAGAACGACAGGGTGAGCAGCATGGCGAGCCAGATGCCGACCACGTAGAGCGCCGGCAGGCTCGGCGCCACGCCGTGGCCCCAGGGCAGCGGCATGTGCCAGACGGCGAGCAGCGTCACCACCACCGCCACCACCACCCCGAGCAGCGCCGTCGACCGCGGCGGCAGCGAGGCCGAGGAGACCAGCACCGGCGCCATCAGCAGGAAGGCGAAGGGATTCTCGAGCCCGCCGGTCAGCCACAGGAGCAGCGCCAGTTCGATCACGTCCCAGCCGAGCAGCACCGTCGCCTCGGTCGCCTCGAGCCGGTGGATCGGCGAGTAACGCCGGCGCAGGACCACGTTGAGCCCCACCGAGGCCGCGATGGTGGCGAAACAGGCGAGCGTCGGCAGCGGAAAGCCCAGGCCCCACCGGACGAAGACGACGGAGACCGCCTGCCCGAAGATCGCCAGCCAACGCAACCGGACCAGCGTGTCGAGCCGCAGCGAACGCGCCGAGGTGTCGGACAGATCGGCCAGTGTCTTGAACATCGCGCTCTCGCCTCTCCCCTGCCGGCCGCGTCTTTCCCGTGACCGTCCGAAAGCCTATACATCGCGTCGCGGGCGGGAACCACGCCCCTCCTCCGGATCCCGGTCGGTTGCGATGATCGTCGAGCCCACGCCCGCCATTCACGTCGACGGCCTGACCAAGTGCTTCGGCACGGTCAGGGCGGTCGACGGCGTCTCCTTCTCGGTCGGTCGCGGCCGGGTGCTGGGGCTGCTCGGCGGCAACGGCGCCGGCAAGACGACGACCATCGGCATGTTGATGGGGCTGATCCTGCCGGACGCCGGCACGGTCACCATCCTCGGCCGCGACATGCCCGGCGAGCGCGCCCATCTGCTCGAAGCGATGAACTTCGAGAGCCCCTACGTCGACATGCCCCACCGGCTGACGGTGCGCCAGAACCTGACCGTGTTCGGCCGGCTCTACCGGGTCGCCGATCTCGCCGAGCGGATCGCCCGGCTCGCCGCCGACTTCGAGCTGGAGCCGTTCCTCGACCGCCGCTCCGGCCAGCTGTCGGCCGGCCAGAAGACCCGGGTGGCGCTCGCCAAGGCGCTGCTCAACGAGCCGCGGGTGCTGCTCCTCGACGAGCCGACCGCCTCGCTCGATCCCGACACCGCCGATTGGGTGCGGACCCGGCTCGAAGACTTCCGCACCAGGGCCGACGCCACCATCCTGCTCGCCTCGCACAACATGCCGGAGGTCGAACGGCTCTGCGACGACGTGGTGATCCTCGCCGGCGGGCGGGTCGAAGATCGCGGCGCGCCCGCCGAACTGGTCCGCCGCTACGGCCGCGAGACGCTCGAGGAGGTGTTCCTCGACGTCGCCCGCCGCCGCCGTGCTCCGGCCGCCGAACCGCAGGAGGAGGCGGAGAGCCCATGACCCCGCGCCCGCTCGCCGACTCCACCGCCGCCGGTTTCTCCGTCGTCCGAATCGGGGCGATGGTCCTGCGCTACTGGTATCTCCTGTCGAACTCCTGGCCACGGGCGGTCGAGCTCGTCTACTGGCCGGCGGTGCAGCTGCTGACCTGGGGGTTCGTCCAGCTCTGGGTGGCCCAGAACTCGACCTTCTTCGCCAATGCCGCCGGCCTGTTCATCGGCGGACTGCTGCTGTGGGACGTGCTGTTGCGCTCGCAACAGGGCTTCGCCTTCGCCTTCCTGGAAGAAATCTGGTCGCGCAACCTCGGCAATCTGTTGATGAGTCCGCTGCGGCCGAGCGAATTCATCGTCTCGCTGATGGTGATCAGCATCATCCGGCTGGCGATCGGCGTCACCCCGGTCACCTTCCTGGCGATTCCGATGTTCGGCTACAACATCTGGGGACTCGGGCTGCCGCTCGCCGCATTCTTCGCCAATCTGGTGATGACCGGCTGGGCGATCGGCCTCGTCATCATCGGCATCCTGCTGCGCCAGGGGATGGGAGCGGAAGCGCTCGCCTGGTCGCTGATGTTCCTGATGATGCCGCTCGCCTGCGTCTACTATCCGGTGTCGATGCTGCCGTGGATCCTCCAGCCGGTCGCCTGGGCGCTGCCGCCGACCTGGGTGTTCGAGGGCATGCGGGCGATCGTCATCGACCACACCTTCCGGGCCGATCTGCTCGGCATCGCCTTCGCGATGAACGTGGTCTGGCTCGGCGGCGGGGTCGTCGTCTTCTACCGCCTGCTCGCCGGAGCACGGCGCGCCGGTACTCTGCTCCAGCAGGGCGAGTGACGTTTCCGCTTTGCAGCAAAAATCTCGCCGGCTTACGACCAATTGTCGATCTCCGGGCTTTGGACTCGCGCCGCATTGCAGTAAATAATCGATTTATCCAGCAAGAGCGCCGTCGTGTTCGTGCCGCAGCGAGGTCGGAACGCCATGTTCTACCAGTTCTACGAATTGAATCATGCTGCGCTGCGACCGGTGCGAGCCGCCGCCGAAGTCGGTTGCGCCGCCTTCCGCAGTCCCTGGAACCCGCTCGCCGGCACCCCGGTCGGGCGTTCGATGGCGGCCGGGTTCGAACTCTTCGAGCGCACCACCCGACGCTACGGCAAGCCCGCCTTCGATCTGCCGACGACGGTGGTCGACGGCCGGGAGGTGGCGGTGGAAGAAAAGGTGGTCTGGCAGAAGCCGTTCTGCCAACTGCTGCATTTCTCTCGGGATCTGCCGGCGGGGCGCGCGCCCGAGCCGCGGCTGCTGCTGGTCGCGCCGATGTCGGGCCACTACGCGACGCTGCTCAGAGGCACGGTCGAGGCCCTGCTGCCCGATCACGAGGTCTTCATCACCGATTGGGTCGATGCCCGGATGGTGCCGCTGTCGGAGGGACGCTTCGATCTCGACGACTACGTCGACCATCTGATCGAGATGCTGCGGGCGATCGGTCCGGGCGCCCACGTGATCGCCGTCTGCCAGCCGTCGGTGCCGGTGATGGCGGCGGTGTCGCTGATGGAGGAAGACAGCGACCCGTGCTCGCCGGCGACGATGACACTGATGGGCGGGCCGATCGACACCCGCATCTCGCCGACCGCGGTCAACAAGGTGGCCCACGGCAAGGGCCTCTCGTGGTTCGAGCGCAACGTGATCATGCGGGTGCCGTTCCCGCACCCGGGCTTTCTGCGGGAGGTCTATCCGGGCTTCCTCCAGCTCGGCGGCTTCATGTCGATGAACCTCGACCGTCACGTCGGCGCGCACAAGGAGTTCTACCAGCACTTGATCGAAGGCGACGGCGACAGCGCCGACAAGCACCGCGAGTTCTACGACGAATATCTGGCGGTGATGGATCTGACCAAGGAGTTCTATCTCCAGACGATCGAGACGGTGTTCCTCGAGCACCTGCTGCCGGAGGGGCGGATGACCCATCGCGGCCGGCCGGTGCGGCCGTCGGCGATCCGGCGGACGGCGCTGTTCACGGTCGAGGGCGAACTCGACGACATCACCGGTCCCGGTCAGACCCAGGCGGCGCACGCGCTGTGCACCAATCTCCCGGCCGACAGGCAGATGGACTGGGTGCAGCCCGGCGTCGGCCACTACGGGGTGTTCAACGGCTCGAAGTTCCGGCGCGACATCCGACCGAAGATCGCCGATTTCGTCCGTCGTCACGCCCGTGAGCAGGGCTGATCGGCACGGCCCCTCTTGCCGAGACGACCGGACGGTTCCATCTCTTCGGGGGACGGCGCGGCGGGACGATCCGCCCGCGTCGTCCGGAGATCGTCCATGTCGATGCGCCCGTTCGGCTCGGTTCACGTCTCGCTGCCGTCGATCGCGGTGGCCGTACTGGGGTTCGCCGTCGCCTGGCCGATCGGCGCCGCCGCCGTCTTCTACATGCTGTTCGGCGAACGTCTCGGGTTGCGGCCGCGGGTCCGGGACTTCTGCACCGGCCTCGGCCGCGGGCTGACCCAGGGCTCGTGCAACTGCGGCCCCTCGGTGTTCTTCGACGGCCGCGGAAGCTGTGCGCTCGCCCCGCGCCGGCAGGACGAGCCCGACCGCACGCAGCGCCCCGACCGAAGGCCGGACAGGTGATCCTCGGCATCCGCCGTCGCCTCCCGCCGCCGCCCGAACGGGTGACGGTCGATCTCGGCGGCCGCGAGGTCGCGGTGAAGATCCACGTCTCCGCCCGGGCGGTGCGCTTCACCCTGCGCCTCGCCCACGGCCCCGACGGACCGGTCCTGACCCTTCCCACCCGGGCCCGCTTCGAGGAAGCGCTCGAGTTCCTCGACCGGCACCGCGGTTGGCTCGCCGATCGCCTCGCGGTGCGACCGGCGGGGACCCCGTTCCGGGACGGGACCGTGCTGCCGATCCGCGGGGTGCCGCACCGGATCACCCATCGCCCCGATCGCCGCGGCACCGCCTGGGCCGAGACGGACGACACCGGCGAGGCCGCTCTGGTGGTCGCCGGCGGCATCGAGCACCTGCCGCGGCGGGTGCGCGATCACCTGATCCGCGCCGCGCGGGCCGATCTCGCCGCCGCCGTCGCCCGTCACACCGCGACCCTCGGGGTGAGGGCGACGAAGATCCGGATCAAGGACACGCGGTCGCGCTGGGGCTCGTGCACCGCGACGGGCGAACTCTCCTTCTCCTGGCGGGTGGTGCTGGCACCACCGTCGGTGCTCGACTATCTCGCCGCCCACGAGGTCGCCCATCTGAAGGAGATGAACCACTCCCACCGCTTCTGGCGGCTGGTGCGCGACACCGGGGTCGAGGTCGAGGCGAGCCGGCGCTGGCTGCGCCGCCACGGCGCCGAGCTGCATGCCTACGGGGTCGACGGCGAGATGCCCTGAGTTTCGGCGGTTCGCCGCTTGGCCGGGGGGCCTCCGGCCTGCTAAAAGCGGCTCGCTCGAAGGAGGACGTCCCATGCGCAGCGCCACCGTCGCCCGTCAGACCAAGGAGACGGAGATCACCGTCACCGTCGACCTCGACGGCACCGGAGTCTTCGACGTCGCCACCGGCGTCGGCTTCTTCGACCACATGCTCGAACAGCTCGCCCGCCATTCGCGGATCGATCTGACGGTCCGGGCGAAGGGCGATCTGCACATCGACCAGCACCACACCGTCGAGGACACCGGCATCGCGCTGGGGCAGGCGATCCGTCGCGCGCTCGGCGAGATGAAGGGCATCACCCGCTATGCCGACGTCCATCTGCCGATGGACGAGACGCTGACCCGTTGCGCGATCGACGTCTCCGGTCGGCCGTTCCTGGTCTTCGAGGTACCGTTCACCGCGGCGAAGATCGGCGACTTCGACACCGAACTGTTCGAAGAGTGGTTCCGCGCCTTCGCCTTCAACGCCGGACTGACGCTGCACGTCACCACCCTCTACGGCCGCAACAACCACCACATGATCGAGAGCGCCTTCAAGGCGCTCGCGCGGGCGCTCGGCGCCGCGGTGGCGATCGATCCGCGTGCCGCCGGACAGGTGCCCTCGACCAAGGGCCGGCTCGGAGACTGAGGGATGGCGATCTTCACCGTACACGCACCGCCGGGCGACCTCGCCGAGGCGATCGCCGCCGACCGGGTGGTGCTGGTCCGCGAGGGCTTCTCGTGGTGGGCGCTGGTCGTACCGTTCCTGTGGGCGCCGATCCGGCGACTGTGGCTGGTCCTCGCCGGCTGGATCGTCGCGACCATCGGCTTCGAACTGGTCGACCTGTTCCTCGACCCGACCGTGGCACTGATCGGCAGCGCGGTCTTCGCACTGTGGTTCGCCGCCTCGGCCCGTGACTTCGAGCGTCGGACGCTCGCCCGGCGGGGACTGCCGATGATCGGCGTCGTCGAGGCGACCGACCGCGAGGCGGCCCACCACCGCCTCGCCGCCGAGGTCCTCTCCGGCCGGGTCCGTCCGACCGACGCGCGTCCCCCGACGGGCCGGCGCGACACACCGATCGTTCCGACCGGCCCGGCGCCGATCGTCGGATTCCCCGTTCCTCTCGGAGGCCGGCCATGACCATCGCACTCATCGACTACGGCGCCGGCAACCTGCGCTCCGCCGAGAAGGGGCTCGAGCGGGTCGCCCGCGAGATCGGAACCGACGAACCGGTGGTGCTGACCCGCGATCCGGAGGTGGTGCGCCGCGCCGACCGGGTGGTGCTGCCGGGCGACGGCGCCTTCCCGTTCTGCCGCGAAGGGCTGGCGGCGATCGCCGGGATGGACGAGGCGCTCGAGGACTACGTCACCAAGCGCGGCGGGCCGTTCCTCGGCATCTGCGTCGGCATGCAGCTGCTGGCCAGCCGCGGGCTCGAGCACCGGCCGACCGGCGGCTTCGGCTGGATCCCCGGCGAGGTCGCGGCGCTGGTGCCCTCCGATCCGCGGCTCAAGGTGCCGCACATGGGCTGGAACACCATGGAGCTGGTCAACCCGCATCCGGTGCTCGACGGCATCCGCCTCGGACCGGACGGGCTGCACGCCTATTTCCTGCACTCCTACGCGTTCACCACCGCCGACCGGCGCGACACCGTCGCGGTCACCGACCACGGCGGCGAGGTGACGGCGATCGTCGCCCGCGACAACGTCGTCGGCACCCAGTTCCATCCCGAGAAGAGCCAGACCCTCGGGCTGCGGCTGCTCGCCAACTTCCTCGCCTGGAAGCCCTGAGGCTTCCGGCAGTCCACCCTCGGCGTCGTGCGGACCGACCCGCACGGCGGCGCTGGTCCTCCTCCTCCCGCCCCGGGGCACCCGACCGATGATCCTGTTTCCCGCGATCGACCTCAAGGACGGCGCCTGCGTCCGGCTGAAGCTCGGCGACATGGCCGAAGCCACCGTCTACAACGACGATCCGGCGGCCCAGGCGGCGCATTTCCGCGACCTCGGCTTCCCCTGGCTGCACGTCGTCGATCTGAACGGCGCCTTCGCCGGCCGCTCGGTCAACGGCGCCGCGGTCGAGGCGATCCTGACGGCGGTCGGCGGGGACATGAAGGTGCAGCTGGGCGGCGGCATCCGTGATCTCGCCGGCATCGCGGCATGGCTCGACAAGGGGATCACCCGGGTGATCCTCGGCACCGTGGCGGTGCGCGACCCGGCGCTGGTGAAGGAGGCCTGCCGGCTCCATCCCGGCCGGATCGTCGTCGGCATCGACGCCCGCGGCGGCCGGGTCGCGGTCGAGGGCTGGGCCGAGGGGTCCGACCTCGCGGCGGTCGATCTCGCCCGCAAGTTCGAGGACGCCGGGGTGGCGGCGATCGTCTACACCGACATCGACCGCGACGGCATCCTGAAGGGCCTCAACCTCGAGGCGACGCTCGATCTGGCGAAGGCGGTGACGATCCCGGTGATCGCCTCCGGCGGCCTCGCCTCGATCGCCGACGTCGAGGCGATGCTGGCGCCGGAAGCGGCGATCCTCGAGGGCGCGATCACCGGCCGGGCGCTCTACGACGGGCGGCTCGATCCGGTCGAGGCGCTCGCCCGGATCGCGCGTGCGCCGCGGCGTTCTTGAAGCCGGCGGGAGATCTCCCCATATCCGGATGGAGACGGCGCGAGCCGTCCGGTCTGCCGCCGCCGCAGTGTCGGGGCGCGGGCGAGTGGTCGCTCGACGGAAGGGGACCCTGTCCATGTCGCGTTTCACGGGCTTCTCGAGCCCGTTCCTGCTCGGATTCGACGAGATCGAGCGCGTGCTCGACCGCGTCTCGAAAGCCGCCAACGACGGCTATCCGCCCTACAACATCGAACGGATCGAGTCCTCCGACGGTGGGCGCGAGGTGCTGCGGATCACGCTGGCGGTCGCCGGCTTCACCCGTGCCCAGCTCGACGTCACCATCGAGGACAGCCAGTTGGTGATCCGCGGACGCCAGACCGAGGACGATCGCGACCGGCAGTTCCTGCATCGGGGCATCGCGGCGCGGCAGTTCCAACGGGTGTTCGTGCTGGCCGAGGGCATCGAGGTGGTCGGCGCCGAACTGAAGGACGGCCTGCTCGCCATCGATCTCGCCCGGCCCGAACCGGAACGGGTGATCCGCCGGATCGCCATCGCCGACGGCGAGTGATCCGCCGGGCACCCGACGTCCGTAGATTCGAAGAGGACCGGCCCGACGGGAGACCGCGGCCGGCCGATCGTCTCCGTCCGAAGGCCCCGGCCGCGGGCGTGGATCGACCCCAGGAGGTGGCCATGACCGAAGCACCGACCCGTGAGCGCCCGACCATGCCGGCGGACGCCTTCGCCCGTCTCGGCGAAGGTGCCGTCGCCTATGTCCGCGAGTTCGAAGCGGCGGAATTCGGCCGGCTCTATCCCGGCGGACCGGAGCTGCCGCCGGGGATGCGCCTGTGGGCGCTGATCGGCGCGGCGGGCACCCCGATCCTGGTCTCCGACGACCGCGACACGATCCTGACGAGTGCGCTGGAACAGGCGATCGTGCCGGTCTCCCGGCACTGAACACCCCCGTCGCCGTGGCCGGCGCCCCCCTCCGGGGGCGTGGCCTTCAGTCGTGGGTCAGCACCGCATAGAGCGCCGCCGGATCGTCGGTGGCGCGCAGTTTCTCGGCGAGGTCGCCGCCGCGCAGGGCACGGGCGATCAGGGCGAGCGCCTTCAGATGATCGGCGCCGCTGCCGGCCGGGCTGAGCAGCACGAAGATCAGATCGACCGGTTCGCCGTCGGTCGCCTCCCAGTCGAGCGGCCGTTCCATCCGCGCGAACAGGCCGAAGCGGACCGGCAGGTCGACGAGCTCGGCATGCGGGATGGCGATGCCGTGCCCGATCCCGGTGGTGCCGAGTTTCTCGCGCTGAACGAGGCCGTCGAAGATCTCGCGGTCGGTCAGGCCGGTGATCTGGGCGGCCCGGTCGGCGAGCTCGAGGAAGATCTGCTTCTTGGAATTGGCGCGCAGCGACGGGACGACGGCCTGCGGGCTCACGAGCTCGGCGAGCGACATGATGGGAAACGATCCGGTGGAGAGGGCCCGGCGGAGCGACGCTCCGCCGGGCGATCGACTGCTGCTCAGGCGCCGGGCAGGGTCGGATCGACCCACCCGATGTGCCCGTCGCGACGGCGGTAGACCACGTTGAGACCGCCGTGTTTGGCATTGCGGAAGAGCACGAAGGGCTCGCCGCCGAGGTCGAGCTCCTGGACGGCCTCACCGACCGACAGGGCCTTGAGCGGCGTCGTCGATTCGGCGATCACCACCGGGTTGAAGTCGACCGGCACCTCCTGGTCGTCGTCGGGTACCTCGAGCACACGGACCGTTCCCTGGAAGACCTCCGGCCGTGCGGCGGCGTTGGCGGGATGCTCCCGCAGCCGCTTCTTGTACCGACGCAGTTGCTTCTCGATGTGGTCGATCGCCTGTTCGACGCTCTGGTAGGCGTCGAGAGCGGTACCGACCGCCTGGACGGTGATGCCGGTGCCGAGATGCAGTGCGCACTCGGTCCTGAAACCGTTGCCCTCCTTCTCCACGGTGGCGTGCCCCTTGAAGGAGCCCGCATAGAGCTTGGCCAGGGTTTCCTCGACGCGCGCCACCGCATGGCTGCGGAGCGACTCGCCGATGTCGACGTTCTTGCCGGAAACTCTGAGGGTCATGGATCTTGGACCTCCCGGTGGTCGTCGCCTCCGAAGAGCCGGCGACCGCTTGGCCTCGGTGCGCCGCTCCGGAGGATCCCGCGGTTCCGGACGATCCGGATCCCGACGAGAAGCGCCGTGCGGCTCGCGGTTCGGTCTACGGGGAAACTCCGGCGGGATCTCGAGAACGCCGCAGCGGCCCCGTGGACCGCTTCTAGACCAGCGCCTGCTTCTCTCGGCGGCGCTGGACGGAAGAGGGTATGTTCATCGCCTCGCGGTACTTGGCGACGGTCCGGCGGGCGATGTCGATGCCCGCCTCGCGCAACATCTTGACGAGGGTGTCGTCGGACAGCACGTCGTCGGCGGTCTCCTTGTCGATCATCTCCCGAATGCGGTGGCGGACGGATTCGGAGGAATGGGCGTCGCCTCCCTCCGAAGATGCGATCGAAGAGGTGAAGAAGTACTTCAATTCGAAGATGCCGCGCGTCGTCGCCATGTATTTGTTGGACGTGACGCGGCTCACCGTCGATTCGTGCATGCCGACGGCATCGGCGATGATCCGGAGATTGAGCGGCTTCAGGTGCTGGATGCCGTGGGTCAGGAAGGCGTCCTGCTGGCGGACGATCTCGGTCGCCACCTTGAGGATCGTCTTGGCCCGCTGGTCGAGGCTCTTGACCAGCCAATTGGCGGTCTGCATGCACTCGGAGAGGTAGAGTTTGTCCTTCTCGCCCTTCGCGGTCTTCGCGACGGTGGCGAAATAGGTCTGGTTGACCAGCACCCTGGGCAGGGTCTCGCTGTTCAGCTCGACGATCCAGCCGCCGTCCGGACCGGAGCGCACCACCACGTCGGGCACCACCGGCTGCACCACCGTGGTGCCGAAGGCGTTGCCGGGCTTGGGGTTCAGCGCCCGGATCTCGGCGACCATGTCGGCGAGATCCTCGTCGTCGACCCGGGTCAGGCGGCGCAGCTGGGCGAAGTCGCGCCGCGCCAGGAGATCGAGGTGCTCGACCAGCACCCGCATCGCCGGATCGAAACGGTCGCGTTCCTCGAGCTGCAGCCTCAGGCACTCGGCGAGATCGCGCGCCCCGACCCCGGCCGGATCGAAGCCCTGGACGATCGCCAGGACCTCCTCGACCAGTTCGACCGGCGCGCCGAGCTTCTCGGCGACGCTCGCCACGTCGGTCCGGAGATAGCCGGCCTCGTCGATCGCGTCGATCAGGTAGCGACCGATCAGCCGACGGGTCGGATCGGAGACCGCCAGCGCGAGCTGCTCGGCGAGATGATCGGCGAGCGACACCTCCGCCGCCACCCAGCTCTCGAAATTGTACTCCTCGTCGGTCCCCGAACCGCCGCGGGACGAGGTCTGCGACCAGGCTTCGCCGAGAAGGCGCGTCGGATCCATCGGCTCGGGCGCGGCGTCGTCCTGGAAGACGTTGGAGAAGTCCGCGTCGAGCCGTTCGCCGATCTCCGGCGAGGGCTGTTCGAAGGCGGTGTCGATGGCGATCTCGGGGGCGTCGCCGGAAAAGTCGCCGCCGCCGTCCGTTTCGCCGGCCGCGGCACCGTCGGACGCGGGTGCGACATCGTGTTCCACCCCGTTGCCGGCCTCGCCGGCGACCGGCCGGTCGTCGCCCTCGTCGCGTTCCAGCAGGGGATTTCGCTCGAGTTCGGCTTCCACATAGGCGACGAGATCGAGATTGCCCAATTGCAGCAGCTTGATCGCCTGCATCAACTGCGGCGTCATCACCAACGACTGGCTCTGGCGGAGCTCCAGCTTGGGGGACAGCGCCATCGGGATCCCGTTCACCTCTCCTCGGCCGGACCGATCATGGTCCGGATCTTGCCTCGAACACCGGCAGTGTAAGCCGAGGCGAGAGGGGGGGCAAACCGATTTTGTGAGGGGGTGGGAAAGCGGGGACGAGCCGCGGAACCACGGATTCTCGCTCCGCCCGGCCACGCGCGGCGCGCGTCGAAGACCCCCGCGATCCGCCGCCACGGCCCGACCGAGCGGCCCGCGATCGGCGGGGATCACAGGCTGAACTGTTCTCCGAGGTAGAGCCGGCGGACGTCCGGATTGTCGACGATCTCGCGGGGATGGCCTTCGGTGAGCACGTGGCCGCCGGCGATGATGAAGGCGCGGTCGATCAGACCGAGCGTCTCGCGGACGTTGTGGTCGGTGATCAGCACGCCGATGCCGCGGCCGGTCAGGTGGCGCACCAGCGCCTGGATGTCGCCGACCGCGATCGGGTCGATGCCGGCGAAGGGTTCGTCGAGCAGCATGAACGACGGACGCGAGGCGAGCGCCCGGGCGATCTCGCAGCGGCGGCGCTCGCCGCCGGAGAGCGCGATCGACGGGGTCTTGCGGAGATGGTCGATGTGGAACTCGCCGAGCAGGTTCTCGAGATCCTCGCGCCGCCGCGCCCGGTCCGGCTCGACCACCTCGAGCACCGCCGAGATGTTCTCCTCGACGGTCAGGCCGCGGAAGATCGACGCCTCCTGCGGCAGATAGCCGATGCCGAGACGGGCCCGGCGATACATCGGCAGCCGGGTGATGTCGTAGCCGTCGAGCCGGATCGAGCCGGCGTCGGGCCGGATCAGCCCGGTGATCATGTAGAAGACGGTGGTCTTGCCGGCGCCGTTGGGGCCGAGCAGACCGACCGCCTCGCCGCGATGGACGTCGAGGCCGACGTTCTCCACCACCCGGCGCTTGCGGTAGGCCTTGGCCACCGAATGGACGACCAGCCCCTCCTCGTGGGCACCGGACGCGCCGCCGCCCCCGTCCGTCGGAGCGGCATGGGTCGGGCGGGGAAAGGCGAGGGGCAGAGCGATCAAGGGCGGTCTCCGGGCGGGCTCAGCGGGCCGGCGGCGCGTCGGTCTTCTTCGGTTCGAGAATCATGATGACCCGCGATCCGCCGAGCGTGTACTGGCCGGTCTTCAGGTCGATCGCCAGCTTCTCGCCGCGGGCGACGTTCTTGTCCTGGGTCAGGACGACGTTGTTCAGAACCTCGGCCGTCTGGGTCTTCATGTCGAACCAGCCGCGCTCGCCGGTCACCGTCTGGTCCTTCTGGACGATCATGACGCGCCCCTCGGCCTCGAAACGGCGGATCTGCTGGTCGCCGCCGTTCGCCGCCTGGGCGAGACCCTCGGCCGCCTTGCCTTCGTAGAACACCTTGAGACGCTGGGTCTTCATCACCGTGTCCTTCTGGCGAACGTTGACGTTGCCGGAGAAGACGGCGATCCGATCCTTGTCCTGGACCTCGAGCCGATCGGCCTCGATCTGGATCGGATCCTTGCCGTTCGAGCCGAAGCCCTTGAAGGCCTCCGACATGCCGGAGCTCGAACCGGCGGCGGTCTGGGCACGGGCGGCGGTCGCCGTCGCGGGCAGGGCGGCGGCGAGAATCAGGGCGGCGATCAGGCCGCGGCGGCCGAGGGGCCTCGAAGAGCGCATGGCAAACGCCTCACGGAGCGGCGGGTCGGGCGGCGTCGGGCGACGCGGCCGGGCCGGCCTCGGGTTGAACGGTCATCCGGACGTCGCCGGTGAACACCAGGTTGCGGCCCTCGTCGGTCGCCTCGAGCCGGTCGGCGTCGATCTTCGCGGTGCGGCCGGTGATCCGCACCTCGCCCTCCGCATCGATTCGGCCGGAGACCAGATCGACCCGCGCGGCGAGCGTCGTCGCCCGCCAGCCGGTCGAGGTGACGACCGTGACGTCGCCGGAGAGATCGAGCTTCTCGTGGTTGCCGTTGTAGTTGCCGGCCGTCGATTCGATCTTCGCCCAGTTGCCGTCGGTCAGCTCCAGACGACCGTCGACGCCCTCGAGCGCGATCATCTTGGGATCCTGGACCTGCTGGAAGGCCTTGACGGCGGTGACGTCGTAACGCCGATCGCCGGACCGGCCGGTCAGCCGCGGCTCGACCATGGTCAGGCCGTCCTTGGAGAACAGCACCTGGGAGACCCCGAACCGTCCCGCGAGCTTCGCCTTGACCACCGCGACCCCGGCGATCGCGGCGACCGCCACGACGCCGATCAGCGGGATGGCGATCTTCAGGCGGGCCACCCGCCGGCTGTGCCGGTCGGCAGCGGCGCGCAGGGCGGTGGTGTCGGCGGAACCGGCGCGCAACGACGGCGCGGCGGCGCGCGACCGCTCGATACCGGTGCCCTCCGTCGGTCGCCTCATCTCGACCTCCCGCCACATGCCGTCCGCTCCACGCGATCGATCCGCCTCAGGAGTGATCGAGGATGTCGCTCTCGGTCCATCCCATCAGATCGAGGCGGGCCCGTGTCGGCAGATAGCGGAAGCAGGCGTCCGCGATGTCGCGCCGCCCCTCCCGATCGAGCAACACGTCGAGCTTCTCCACCAGAGCATGGAGATGCAGCACGTCGGAGGCGGCGTAGGAGAGCTGCGCCTCGCTGAGCGTCTCCGCCCCCCAGTCCGAACTCTGCTGCTGCTTGGACAGTTCGACCCCGATCAGATCGCGGCAGAGGTCCTTGAGGCCGTGGCGATCGGTGGAGGTGCGCACCAGCTTCGAGGCGACCTTGGTGCAGTAGACCGGCTCCGGCATCACGCCGAAGGCGTGGTAGAGCGCGGCGAGATCGAAGCGGGCGTAGTGGAAGATCTTGGTGACCGCCGGATCGGCGAGCAGCCGGACGAGGTTCGGCGCCTCGGTCTGCCCCTTCTCGATCTGGACGACGTCGACCGTTCCGTCGCCCGGCGACAGCTGGACGACGCAGAGCCGATCCCGGTGCGGCAACAGGCCCATGGTCTCGGTGTCGATGGCGACGCTTCCCCGGTAGTTGGAGAGATCGGGCAGGTCGCGGCGGTGGGTACGGATCGTCATGTCGGACTTTCGGGACAAAAACCAACGGCGCCGCTCGACCGGTTAGGGTCGACACGACGCTTCGCGATCCCGGTTTAACACGAGACCCGGCCCGACACGATACCCCGCACCGCACCTCGCGGCGCAGTGATCGACCCCGTCCTAGTCGTCGGCGAGACCGACGAGAAAGCCCGAGGTCACCCGATCGACGGTGTCGACGTGCTCGGCGACCGCCCGCGGCAGATCGGCGAGCAGGAAGCGGCGCAGAGCCGGCGTGTCGCCCGACGCGATCGCCCGGCGCGGCGTCTCGAAGGCGGCGAGCAACAGCGCGTGCTGTTCGGCATGGCAATGGGCGATCGGCACGCGGTGTCGGGCGAACAGCTCCTCCTCACGGGCGAAGTGGGCGCGGATCTCCGCTTCGATCTCGGCGAAGGCGGCCGGGAGATCGGCATCGGCGCATGTCGCCATGCGTTCGAAACGGCCGACGATATCGGCGTGGTCACGGTCCATCAGGGGGACGCCCAGAACGGGAGCTTGCGGCATCGTCGGCCTCGGTTTTCGGCGGGCGGCGACGGCCGCCCCTCGCCCCATCGATGGCACGGGACGGCGATCTTCCGCTTGATCTTCGTCAGGCGGGGCTCTGCTGCGACGCAAAAACCACGACCCGGCCTATGGCTTCGGGGCGCCCGGCCCTGTATGAGAAGACTTTCCGTGTGGGGCTCCTCCGCACGGCTGGCTCGCAGAAGCACGGCGGTGGTGCCCATGCTCAAGTCCCGCGTCATCCCCTGCCTCGACGTCAAGGACGGGCGAGTGGTCAAGGGCATCAATTTCGTCGATCTGGTCGACGCCGGCGATCCGGTCGCCGCGGCCGAAGCCTACGACGCGGCCGGCGCCGACGAGCTCTGCTTCCTCGACATCACCGCCAGCCACGAGAACCGCGGCATCATCCTCGACGTGGTGCGCCGCACCGCCGAAGTCTGCTTCATGCCGGTGACGGTCGGCGGCGGCATCCGCACCCTCGACGACATCCGTGCCCTGATGGAAGCGGGCGCCGACAAGGTGTCGATCAACACCGCGGCGGTGAAGGATCGCGGCTTCGTCGCCGATGCGGTGCGCCAGATCGGCGGCCAGTCGGTGGTGGTGGCGATCGACGCCAAGCGGGTGTCGGGCGACGACGAGGAACCGCGCTTCGAGATCTTCACTCACGGCGGGCGCAACCGCACCGGCATCGACGCGATCGCCTATGCCCGTGAAGTGACCGATCTCGGCGCCGGCGAACTGCTGCTCACCTCGATGGACCGCGACGGCACCAAGATCGGCTTCGACCTCGATCTGACCCGTCGGGTCGCCGACGCGGTGCCGGTGCCGGTGATCGCGTCGGGCGGGGTCGGCACGCTCGATCATCTGGTCGACGGCGTGACCATCGGCGGCGCCAGCGCGGTGCTGGCCGCGTCGATCTTCCACTTCGGCACCTTCACGATCCGAGAGGCCAAGGCCCACATGGCGGCGGCCGGCATCGCGATGCGGCTCGACGCCTGAGCCCGATCGAACGGTCCGCTCACCCGAAGGAATCCGATCCGAATGTCCGGCTTCACTCTCGCCGATCTCGAAGCGATCATCGCCCGTCGTGCCGCCTCCGGGGACGAGGGATCCTACACCCGTCGTCTGATCGGTCGGGGCATGCCGGTCTGCGCCAAGAAGCTCGGCGAAGAGGCGGTCGAGACGGCGCTGGCGGCGGTGGCCGGCACCCGGGCCGAACTGGTCGGCGAGACCGCCGACCTGCTCTATCATCTCCTCGTCGTCCTGAAGGCCGCCGAGGTACCGCTCGCCGAGGTGTTCGACGTGCTCGAAGGGCGCACGGCACGCACCGGGCTCGAAGAGAAGGCGTCGCGGCCGGCCGATCGCCGCGATTGAAGAACGAGTGCCGGATCATCCCGGCCGAGGGAGATCGCTCTGGTGGATCAACGCATCGAACCGCGCGGCGAGGCGGACGATCTCCGGTTCGAGGCGCCGCGGTCCGGGGGCGAGGTCTCGCCCTACCGACGCTTCGATCGCAACGAGTGGGCGCGGCTCAGGGCCGACATGCCGATGACGCTCGACGAGAGCGATCTCGCCCGGCTGCGCGGCCTCAACGATCCGGTCAGTCTCGAAGAAGTGGTCGAGATCTACCTGCCGCTGTCGCGCCTGCTGTCGCTCTATGTCGAGGCGACCCAGAGCCTGTTCCGGGTGACCAAGAACTTCCTCGACGTCGAAGGCACCAAGGTGCCCTTCGTGATCGGCCTGGCCGGCTCGGTGGCGGCCGGCAAGTCGACCACCGCGCGTATCCTGAAGGCGCTGCTGTCGCGCTGGGGCGCGAGCCCGAAGGTCGATCTGGTGACCACCGACGGCTTCCTCTATCCCAACGCCGTCCTCCAACGCGAAGGGCTGATGCGGCGCAAGGGGTTCCCGGAGAGCTACGATCTGCCGGCGCTGCTCGAGTTCCTCTCGGCGATCAAGGCGGGCAAGGGCGCGGTCGAGGCCCCGGTCTATT
The DNA here is from genome assembly GCA_937919435.1 of uncultured Alphaproteobacteria bacterium. GTDB lineage: Bacteria > Pseudomonadota > Alphaproteobacteria > Rhizobiales > Ancalomicrobiaceae > Siculibacillus. The sequence goes on from CALFRR010000082.1 coordinate 46,306, forward strand.
CGCATCTGGTCTACGACGTGGTGCCCGGCGAGACGATCACCATCGACCGGCCGGACATCCTGATCCTCGAAGGGCTCAACGTCCTGCAGACCTCGAAGCTGCCGAAGAACGGCAACGGCATGCCGTTCGTCTCCGACTTCTTCGACTTCTCGATCTATCTCGACGCCGACGACCGCCTGCTGCACCAGTGGTACGTCGACCGCTTCATGCGGCTGCGCGAGACCGCCTTCCGCAACCCGGAGAGCTACTTCCACCGCTATGCCCAGATCTCGGCGGAAGAGGCGCTGAAGACCGCGGAAGACCTGTGGACCAACATCAATCTGGTCAATCTGCACGATTCGATCCGGCCGACCCGGCCGCGCGCCGACCTCGTGCTGACCAAGGGCGCCGACCACCGGATCGTCTCGGTCGACCTCCGGAAGCTCTGAGACGGGCCCGCCGCCGAGCGGCGGGGCCTCTCATACCGGGCTCATGAAGTTCGGACTCGTCCGAACTTCATGAGCGGTACGACCGGACCGGCCGACGCCCGTTCGGGCTTGCCTTCGTTCACGACGTTTCGAAGGAGTCGAAACGTCGTGAACTCGGTATCACACCGTTCAGTCGAGGTAGCTCGACAGCGACAGGCTCTGGATCTTGCCGATCGCCGCATAGGCGGCCTCGAGCTGCGCCTGATAGGTGGACAGTTTCGCCGCCGCCTCGGCGATGTCGACCTCGGTCACCTCGCTGACCAGCGACGAGGCGAAGTCCTGGTAGTCCTCCTGGTCGGAGACCGCGGTCTCGAGGTCGGAGGCGTCGCGGGAGAGCCCCGACTGGATCGCCGCCATACCGTCGATCGCCGTGTCGAGCAGCTCCGAAGCCTCCGACAGGGTATCCTCGTCGGCGGTGCCGGCGGCGATCATCGTCAATGCCCGAATCGCCGCCTCGAACGCATCCTCGTCCGCGGTGACGCCGTAGGACACGGTGCGTTCGGCGCCGACTTTCACCGAGACGATCGTGTCGTCGCCCTGGTAGTAGGACGTGTCGGCGCTCGACGGCGCGGTCTGCGCGGTGAGGGCGTCGGTGTCGACCGGGGCGGTGTCGACGGCGCTGCCGGCGAACAGGTAGCGCCCGTCCCAGCGGCTGTTGAGCAGCGACGAGAGGCTCTCCAACGCATCGGCGGCCTCCTCGGCGAGCGTGGCGGTACCGTCGTCGGACACGGCGACGTCGAACGAGATCAGATCCGACTTGAAGTTGGTGATCAGGTCGACCATCGAATCGACCGCCGAGTACATCTGCGTGACCCGGTTGTCGGCGGTGGTGGCGGCCGCGGCATAGGCCTTGGAGCGGGTGATCGAGGCATCCAGGTCGACCACTCTGCCGGAACTGCTGCCGTAACCGCCGTAGTCGGACGACACCAGCTTCGACGACTGCTGGGTCGTGATCTTCGCCTCCTCCGCCTGGACCCGCAGAGCGGCGGTGAGCAGCGAACCGGTGCTGGCGAAGGTGGCGACTCGCATCGACATTTCGTCGTCCTCTCGGATCAGCCCGCCGACTTGGCGACGTCGAGCAGGGTCGAGAACATCTCCTCGACCACCTGCAGCAGCTGGGCGGCGGCGGAATAGAGCGATTGATAGGTCGACAGCTTGGCGGTCTCCTCGTCGATGTTGACGCCGGTCTCGGAACTCAGACTGTCGGCGAGCGCACTCTGCACGGCGGTGGTCGTGGTGAGATCGCTCTCGGCATCGGACGCCAGTCCGGCGAGATCGGCGACGATCGACGCCGCATAGTCGGCGAAGTTCCCCTTCTGCGCGCCCAGGCCGCCCGCCGCGGTCCATGATCGATCAGCGGTCATCGCATCGAACAGAGCGGTCGCGACGCTCGACGACCCGGCGGTGAGGACGGTGTCGCCGACCGTGAGGGTGGCGTCGTCGGAGAGGCTGCCGACCGCCAGCAGGCTCGAGTCGGAGAGCAGGTCGCTCGACACGCGGATGTCGGAGGCATCGCTGCCGGTCAGGACCGCGTTGAGGCCGAACCAGGCGGAGAAGCTCTCGCCGTCGTCGCCGATCGCCCCGTCGAGGGCACCGACCGCCACCCCGGTCTCTCCGTCGCTCGACGCGAGCACCAGATGACCGTCGTCGTCGATCGATGCGTCGATGCCGTCGATCGCGTCGAGCGCGTCGACGAGGTCGCCGACCGTGGCGTAGCTCGACAGATCGAGATCGACACAGGACGAGAGGACACCGTCGTCGTCCACCAGCGCGATCCGCACCGAACCGGTCGCCGAGAAGGCGTCGCTCGTCGAAACGTCGGCGATGCCGGTCAGGGTGTCCGGGGCCGGCACCGCCGAGCCGTCGGCGGCGATCGCGTCGAGGGTCTCGATCAGCGACGAGGCCAGGGCGTCGAGTTCGTCCTGGGCGTCGACCAGCGTCTCGTCGCGCAGGGTCAGCAATCCGGCGATCTCGCCCGACGAGATCTCGTCGGTGATGTCCCGGCCGTCGACGGTGATCGCGTCGAACACGGTGTCCGCGGTGGTCGCGGCCGCCGGCGAATAGGTGAGTTCGTGGACCGAGGCATCGAGCAGAGCGGTGCCGCCGGTGGTGGTGATCCACAGCGCGCCGGTCGAGGTGGTGGTGGTGTCGACGTCGATCAGCGAGGCGATGGTCCGCAGCGCCGTGTTGCGCTGGTCCTCGAGATCGGCGGTCGACCGGCCGGCCGCGTTCGCCGCGACGATCGCATCGTTGAGCGTGTCGATGGTCTCGAGCGCCTGATTGATCGCGTCGACGTCGTCGGCGATCTCGCCGTCGGCATCGGCCCGCAGCGACTGGATCGAGGCCGACAACGACCGCATCCGGTCGGCGGTGTCGGAGAGGGCATCGATCACCTCGGCCTTCGCCGTGTCGTCGTCGCTCGACGAAGTCAAGGCGGAGAGTGTGCTCTCCAGGGTCGCCAGATCGTTGGCGATCGAGGTGTTGCCCTCGTCGTCGACCGTGCCGAGCAGCGTCTGGAGCCGATCGGTGTAGGTGGCGGTCACCGTGGCCGCGCCGAGTTCGGAATCGGCGTCGACCAGAGTGGCGAAGAGATAGGGATCGACGTCGCTGTCGATCGACGTGATCTTCGTGCCCGTGCCGACACCGGACGAGACGGTGGAGACCTGAGTGGCGGATTTGACGGTGTAGCCGTCGGTGTCGGCGTTGGCGATGTTGGCCGACGTGACGTTGATCTGGACCTGGGCGGCGGAGACGGCCGACCAGGCGATGTGCCCGGCGATCGACAGCGACATGGCCCCCTCCCCCTCCCTCGGCTCTCAGACCAGTCGGCCGGCGTCGACGATGCCGAGCGGAATCCGGTCGGCGATCCGCCCGTTGCCGCCGTAGACCGGACCGCGGGTGGAGACCTGTTCGCGGATCGCCGCCATCACCGCCGCGACCCGACGGCGGGTCGCCTCGATCGCCGCGGCGAGCCGGGTCAGGTTCTCGGTCGAGGCCGACTGGGCGCGCTCGATCTGGTGGAGCAGCAGCAACCGCTTCTCGCCGGTCAGCGCCGCCGCCCGCCGCCCCAGGTCGGGGTCGTCGACGAGGCGTCCGAGTTCGCCGGCGAGTTCGGCCTTGGCCGCCGCGGTGGCGGCGACCGACGCGGGGAGATTGCGGGCGAGGAGCGCGTTCTCCGCCTCGAGGACTTCGGTCAGGTTCCGGATCAGTTCGATCATCCGGCGGGGCGACACATCGTCGTCGACGGCGGTGGGGCGGGCGGGAAAGTCGAACATGGCGGTCTCCTTCGTGCGTGTCAGGCGTCGTGGCGCCGTTTCGGCGGCGTGACCGCTCGGCCGACGGTGAGATAGGCGAGGCTGGCGGAGTGGCCGCGCAGCGCGTCGTCCATCTGCCGGCCGGTGGCGTCGAGATGCCGGGCGAGACGGTCGACGATGTCGTGCAGATCGCAGATCAAGCCGCGCACCTCGCCATGGTCTTCGACGCTCAGACGCCGGGTCCGGCCGGGAGGGCCGAAACGATCGGCGGCGCGGAGCGCATGGGTCCGGCGCAACAGGAGGCGTTCGAGGTCGTGAGGCAGGTCGGATCGGGCCATGGCTCAGCTCACCGCGTTGAGCAACGTGTCGTACATGTCGTTGGCGGTGCTCATCACCTGCGCCGCCGCCGAATAGGCCTGCTGCGCCGCGATCATGGTCGAGAACTCGGTGTTGGTGTCGGTGGTCGAGGACTCCAACGTCCCGCCGGAGATGGTCCCCGCCCCCTCCGTGCCGGCGATGTGCAGCGTCGCCGTCCCCGAAGTGTTGCTGACCGAATAGACCGCCCCGCTCATCTCGGTGAGCCCGTTGGCATTGGTGAAGGTGGCGACCGGGATCTTGTAGATCGCCACCGAAGCACCGTTGCTGTAGGAGGCGAGGACGGTGCCGTCGTCCTCGACCGAGACGCCGGAGATGGTGCCGTAGGCGACGCCGTCCTGGGTGATCGTCGCGGAGACCGACAGCGTGTCGGCACTCGACGAATACTGGCTGAGGCCGGAGGCGCTGCCCACTTCGCCGAGGTCGAGAGTGATCGTGCTGTCCGCCGCTCCCGACGCCCAGCCGGAGACGGTCACCGTCGCCGGGCTGGGATCGGTGCTCGCCAGCGTTCCGTCGGAATTGAACGTGATGGTGATCGCCGACGAGGTGACGGTGCCGGCGGTCGACGTGGAATCGCTCGACGAGACCGGGTCGGCGACCGTCGCCGTCCAGGTGTTGTCACCGGTCTTGGTCCAGGTCAGCGTCGCGGTCGAGGCGCCGCCGAGACTGTCGTAGATGGCGAGCGAGCTCTTGAAGGTGTCGCCGACCTCGGCATTGGCCGGCAGGTTGGCGACGATGGTCTCGGTCGTCGTCGCCGCCGCGTAGCTCGACTGGGCGTCGACGTCGATGGTCTCGAGATTGCCGGAGGTGGTGCCGCCGATGACGTTGCCGTCGGCATCGGTCGGCCAGCCGACCAGGTAATATCCGTTGTTCTTCAGCAACCCGTCGTCGTCGAGTTCGAAGGCACCGTTGCGGGTGTAGTAGATCTCGGTGCCGGACGTGCCCGCGACCACCGGAAAGAACCCGGATCCGTCGATGGCGAGATCGGTGGTGCTGGTCGTTGCCACCAGCAGACCCGATTCGGTGACGTTGGAACGGCTCGACACCAGGACGCCGCCCGACGAGCTCGAGGCGGAGCTCCCCGATCCGGTGACCAGGGATTCGAAGCTGGCGTAGCTCGCCTTGTAGCCGGTGGTTTCGGAGTTGGCGAGGTTGGCCGAGACGATCGACAGGGACGTGGCCTGCGCCTGAAGCGCGGAAACTGCGGAACTGATCGCGCCGGAGAGGCTCATCGGACCTACTCCTCAGGCTGCGCTGGAGAGCTGATCGGCGAGACTGCTCACCGTTTCCTGCAGCGAGAGCAGCGTCGAGTTCATCTCCACCTGCTGCGAATAGCTGGCGTAGGACATCATCTGATTCATGAACTCGCTGGTGTCCGTCGGATCGAGCGGGTTCTGGTTCTGGATCTCCTCGACCAGCAGGGTGAGGAACTCGCTGGTGTCGATGGAACTCGACGAGGACGTCGAGGTCGTCGATGCGGTCGACGTCGTCGAGGTGGCGGTCGTCGCGGTGCTGATCGTGGTCATGGCAAGCCTCGCCCGTCCCCCGCCGACGGTCGCGCCGGGCGGGGCTGTTGCTGTTCGATGCCGTCGTTTGATCTGGCGTCTACAGTGAAACGGACGAGACGAATATTTCAGGCGCTAATTTTTCGACTACGCCTACAAAAATGAGATCGACCGAATTCTCGGGAGTACATCCGCGACGGGAGAAGCCCGGCGAACGCCATCGGTCCGTCGCCGGGGCGGGACGGACTCCGTGTCATCGAAAGGGGGGGCATGTCTCAGGGGCGCGGCGGACGCGAATCCGGCGGCGGCGGCGGAAGGAACAGGGTCTCGACCAGAGCCCGGCGATCGGCGGCGGCGAGATCGCGCAGCATGCCGACGACGAGTTCGCGGACCCGATCCTCCTGAGAGGTGCGCGAGGAGATCATGGCGTCGAACTCACTCCGCACCGCCGGTTCGTCGAGCGGATCCTTCTCGACCGCCCGCCGCAACCCGGCACGGCCTTCGTCGAAGGCGCGCATGCCGCCGGCGATCTCCGTCTGGAGGGTCTGCACCCGGGTGGCGATGCGCCGGGCCCCTTCGGCGGAGAGCCGCCCTTCGAGACGCTCGGCGAGTCCGAAGCCGTGCGGAGCCGGCGGCCGCGGGCCACCGGCCGTCCAACCGACCACCCAGCCGATCAACAGCAGATTGACGGCGATCGAGCCGAACAGCAGTGGGCGCAGACGCGACGAATCGGAGAGACCGAAGGGCATCGCGACCCCGTTCAACGGATGATCGGAAGGAAGAGGAGCGTCTCCTCGGCGGCGACCTGCGAAGAGGGATCGGCGATCCGGGCGACCCCGAGCGTCAAGCCCAGAGCGAAGACGAAGGTCGCGGCCATCAGAGAGCGCAACGGCCGCCGGAAGACGTCCCGGGCCGGCGATCCGAAGACCGTGTCCGCTCCCGCCGGGTCCGGTGACGGCGCCTGCGGCAGCCGGATCTGCGCGCCCCGGCCGCCGGGCGCGACGAACGCCGACGGTGTCTCGTCGGTCTCGATCGACGCCATGATACGGGCGGTGAGGTCGCGCGGCGCGCGGATCGGAGGGGTCGACGCGAAGGCCGCCCGCAGGGCCCGGGCCCGGCGCAGGCATTCCCGCGCGGCCGGTGTCGCGGCCACGAAGGTTTCCGCTTCGTCGCGAACCGCCGACGGCCACTGCGAGATGTCCTCGCCGTGCCGATCGACCAGATCCTCGAACCGCTCGATGTCCATTCGTCCAGGTCTTCTCATCCGCACGCCCCCCTTCGGTCCGGACGTGCCCGTGGTCGCAATGCGGCTCCCACCTCCCCGCGCCGCGGCGGGCCGGAGAGGCGAGATCTGTTCTAGCAGGTTTCTCACGGGCCATGTCGATGTTTTCCGAACGAGAGCCTCAGCCGCGTGGTTCCGGCCGTTCGAACCGGGACGGTCGCGGGCTGCCACCGCGCCGGCCGCCGGCCCCCTTCGGGCCGATCGGCGCGGGCTCGCCGCCGGACGCCGCGACGTTGCGTCGCCGCAGCCGGTCGGCCCGACCGTTGCGGGCGACGGTTCCTTCGGGGCGGCCACCGCGCCCGGCACCGGGAGCGGCACCGGCCGCCAGCGCGGCGAGCGAAGCGCGGGTGGCCGCGTCGATCTCGGGGACGAAGTCGCGCGCCGGCATGCCGGCGATCGACGCCCAGGCGTCGCGCAGCTCGGTCAGCCCCTCGAGCAGCCTGCGATAGCGCCGGACCACGTCCGGTTTGCCGTAGGAGACGTGGAGCAACAGGATGTACCGCTTGTAGACCGAGAACAGACGCTCCGAGATGGCGCCGCCCTTGGCGAAGTCGAGGCTGTGGGAGAGACCGCGCAGGATCGTCGCGGCGCGCAGGACCTTGACGAAGGCCCCTTCGTGATCGTGCGCCTCCTTGGCGCGGATCGCCTGGATCACCGCCAGAATGGTCTCGTCGTAGAGCCTGACCACCGCCACGCTCGGGTGGACCGAAGTGGCTGCCTTGCGATAGGCCGCCATGCTCATCTGCAGTTGGGGATTCATACCGTCGTTTCTCCCGATGGTCGGGGCTCGGATCGAACACCCCGCGCGGGATCGATCGCCGCACCGGAGGGGGCGACGGGACGAGCCGGCGAGGCGTGGGTTCGGTCGGTCAGTCGCTGTTCTGGGCGGCGAGCAACGCCTCCAGATAGTCGAGCGTCGATTGGGCCTCGGAGATCGCCGCCTGGATCTTCGCGTAACGGGCGGTCAGGTTCTCCTTGAAGGTGGTCGCCCGCGATTCGATGTCGTCGATCTGCTCCTGGTAGTCGTCGTCCTGTTCGGTGAGAGTCTCCATCAGCGTTTCGAGCGACCCGTCGCTGGTGTTCGCCGCGGCTTCGGTGACGTTGTAGAGTTGCTCGGCGATGCCGGTCGTCTGAGTGATGGTGACGGTCTGCGACGTGTCGCCGGTGAAGACGAAGGTGTAACCCTCGTAGATCGTACCGGTGGCCCCCTTGATGCGGGAGCCGTCCCAGGTGAACAGCGAATCGTCGCCGTCGACCGAAACCCCGGAGATGTCGCCGTCGGCGTCGACGGTGATGTCGAGGGTGAAGGTGGTCGGTGCACCGGTGCCGCGGGCGAGCAGCCGGAGGTCGCTCGACGAGGACGAGAAGGAATAGGCGAACAGGGCTTCGATCGAATCGACGTCGGCGAGCAACTGGTCGTCGAGCGTGTCCTCGTCGTAGACGAGGTAGTTGTTCTCGTCGAAGGAAATGCCGAGCGTCCGCAGCGACGAATCGTCGAGCGAGAAGTTGAGCGCCGCCGCCACGTCGATGTTGATGCCGCGGATCGTCCCGTCGCCGAACAGCACCGCGTCGTCCGAAGCACCGCCGCCGGTCGCCGTCTCCTGTTGGGTCAGCGCCCATTCGCGATAGGCATTGTAGGCATCGACGAAGGCGATGATCGCGTCCTTGATGTCGGAGAGGTTCTCGCCGACCTCGACGGTGATCGAGGCGTCGTCCTCGGTCGTCGAATAGAGGTGCAGCGTCACCCCGTCGATGGCGTCGTCGACGTCGTTGGTGGAGCGGGTGATCGTCACGCCGTCGATGGTGAAGATCGCGTCCTGCGCCGCCTGGAGTTCGTCGCTCCAGGCGCCGTCGTCGTCGACCACGCCGAGATCGGCCAGGACGCCGTCGTCGTCACCGACCACGATCGTCTCGCCGGTCTCCACCGAGGACAGGATCAGCTCGTATTCGGTCGAGGAGACCTTGAGCACCGACGCCTGGACGCCGGTGTCGTCGCTCGTCTCGTTGATCGCCGAAGCGATGTCGGCGAGCGACATGGACGAGTCGACGGTGATGGTGACCGAGTCGCCGCCTTCGATGCCGAGCGTGAAGTCACCGGACAGCCCGAGGTCGTCGGAGGAGCTCGTGAAGGTGGAACTCGCGACCTTGTGGGCCTTGGCGAGCTGCGAGATCGTCAGATCGAACGAACCGGTGGCGGCGCCGTCGTCGGCGGTCACCGACACCGTCGAATCGGTGTCGACGTTGCCGACCGCGGTCAGATAGGCGGTCCGCGAGAGGAAGACGTCGTCGGCGGAATCGATGGTGCCGGTCGGCGCGCGCAGCGCCTGGGCCGTGTCCATCAGCGTCGACAGGAGCGTCTGCGCCTCTTCGTAGGCGGCGATCTTCGCCTCGTTGGCGGTGATCTTGGTCTCGAGCGTGTCCGCCTTGGCGAGCTTGGCCTGATAGGACGCCTCGATGATCGCATCCCAGTCGATCGAGGAGACGTCGGTCGACGCGAGGTCGGTGGTCGTCGACGAGGTCGAGGAACTGTCGGAGGTCGAAGTCGTCGTCGAGGTCGCCGTCGTCGCGGCGGTCGAACTCGTGGTCGCACTGGTGATCGACGTCATGGACCGACCTCCTCGTTCGCCCGGGGAGGCTCGTCACGAGCCTCCCCGACGCACGTTCGCGTCACTGCAGCAGCTTCAGCAGGTTCTGGGTCATCTCGTTGGCCGACGACGCGGCGGCGACCGCCGCCTGGACCTTGACCTCGGCCGAAGCGAGCTTGGCTTCCTCCGAAGCGACGTCGACGTCGGTGATCGCCGAGTTGGCGGCCTCCAGGTTCTCGATCGAGGTGGCGATCGAATCGGAGGTGAACTCGAAACGCGATTCCTGGGCGCCGATCTCGGCCCGCGCCTTCGACACCAGATCGATCGCCGCGTCGAGCTTGTCGAGCACCGCGTTGGCGCCGTCCTGAGTGGAGACGTCGAGCGAATCGCCGGCGTTGCGGCCAGTGCTGGAGGAGACGGAGAAGCCGATGTCGGAAAGACTGAAGTCGGTGTTGGTGGTCTTGTCCTCGTCGACCGACATCGAGATCGACGACGACGCACCGGTCTTCGTACCCTCGTAGGAGAGAGAGAGCACGCCGGTGGTGTCGTCGTAGGTGGCGACGACGTTGGACGAGCCGCCGCTCGCCAGCGCAGCTTCGAAGGCGGCGCCGATCTCGTCGGCGGACAGGGTGCCGTCGTCGTCGGTGTCGGCGGTCGAGTCGAGCGTGACCGTCGCATCGGCATCGCCCTTGATCGTCAGGGTGACGTCGCCGTCGGACAGATCGATCTTGCTGAGGGTCGCCGTCAGGTCGGCGGCGGTCTCGTCTTCGGTGGCGACCAGACCGAGATCGGTGGTGGTCAGGCTGTCGATCGATACGTTGATGGTGTCGGCGGAGGACGAGCCGACGACCACGCTGGTTCCGCCGGAGGCGCTGTCGAAGGCCGAGGAGCCGTCGAGCAGGCTCTCGCCGTTGTAGCGGGTACCGGTGGCGATGGTGTCGATTTCGTCGACGAGTTCCTGGAACTCGGCGTTGATGTAGGTGCGGTCGTCGTCGGTGACGGTACCCGAAGCCGCCTCGGTGGCGAGCGACTTCATGCGCTCCAGGATGTCGGAGATGTTGGAGGCGCCGCCGTCGGCGGTCTGCAGCACCGACACGCCGTGCGACGCGTTGGTCGCCGCCTGGGTCAGCGTGGTGACGTCGGAGGAGATGCGGGTGGAGATGGCGAGGCCGGCGGCGTCGTCGGACGCCTGGGTGATGCGCGACCCGGAGGCGAGCTTGGACAGTGATTCCGACTGTTCGGAAGCATTGATATTGAGGTAACGGACGGCCGAGTTCGCAGCGGTGTTGGTCGAGATCACGGGCATGGGCGCAACTCCTCGAATGGGACGGCTCGGCGATCGTCGGAGATCCTTCGAGCCGACGCGGGTGCATCCCGCGTCTGGGCCTGTAACGTCCGGATGCGCTCCAACCCGGCGAAAAAACCTGAGGCGAGCGCGATTTTTTCGTTAATTTTCCTTGAACGACTGCCGGATGTCTTCCTGATGGCCTTCGAGAAGACGGCGCAATTGCTGGCGCCCACGCTTCAGGAGGGACTCCACCGCCGAGATGGTCGTCGACATCACCTCGGCGATTTCGGCGTTCGACATGTTCTCGTGATAGGAGAGGATCAGGGCGATGCGCTGCTGATCGGGGATCCGGGTGAGTGCCCGTTCGAGCATGCACACGACGCCGGCCCGATGCAGTTCGCTCAGCGCGTCCTCCCGGCCGTCGGGCACTTCGGGCGCTTCTTCGATGTCGCTCATCCGCGGCATCCGGCGCAGATCGATGCAGCGGTTGGTGACGACCCGGTAGAGCCAGGTGGAGAATCTGGCGCGTCCACCCTCCCAATCGCGACGATGGGTCCAGACCTTCAGCATGCAGTCCTGGACGACGTCGTCGGCGTCGGCGGCGTTCTGCAGGATCCTGAGTGCGAGTGCGTAGGCACGGTCGATGTGGCGTTCGACGAGCGAGCGGAAGGCCCCCTGGTCGTCATCGGCGATGCGCCGCAGCAGCTCGTCGTCGTCGCACGCCACCATGGTGCCTCGAATGGACTCGGAATCCGCGTCGGCGATGCGGACGGGTCCGAACGCCACCCTCCGCACCGACGCACATGAGCCTGCAGCCTGAGCCATCGCCCGCATCCTCGACGTAATCGAAAGGCGCCAGGTGGCGCACTCTTCGTCTTCGTCATTGGAACGCACGAGCGAGCAAAACCTGGCGCAGAAAAGTCAATTTTTTACAAAATTCAGTAACGGCAAAATATTCCTCCAGAATAGGAAAAAGCTACCCACTCGGCAATGTTTGCCTACCCGGGAGAACGAGCCTCGTACTCCGACCACGTGAAGCGAAGCCCATCTTCGGATCTCGACCGGCCGAAACGGCGTCGATTCCGACCGGCCGCGGGCGCAGTCTTCCGCGATCCGGAGGCGGTGGACCCGCCGCCGCGGCCGCAAACCGAGCCGCGACGGGCACCCGCCCCCGAACGGGGCACATCGGAGCGACGGGGTCGTCCCTCGACGTCGGCGGCGGAGGGCGATGGACCTCGCCGGGGGTGTCCGACCCGAGTACGGTGCCGGGATCTGTCCGGTCGCCGGAGCCGCGGCAGTTCACCACAGGGGCGCGTCGAGGATTTCCGGAGGCGGTTCGCGAAGGAGTTCGGCGAGGGGGGCGTGACTTTCGGCATTCCACGGGAGAGGGGCCGTCGGACGACTTGCGCGCCGCGTCACCATCTTCTATGAAGGCCGCGCCCATGTGGCACCCGGTGAGATGGCCGAGTGGTTTAAGGCGCACGCCTGGAACGCGTGTATACGTGAAAGCGTATCGAGGGTTCGAATCCCTCTCTCACCGCCATACTTTACTCTTTGAAATCGTTAGTGGTTTTTTAGCGTCGTCGTGATCTCATACACGACGGCATACACATGGCACGGGCTTCCTACCTGTGGAATCGTGGATCCTCCATCTGGTTTCAGATGGCCGTTCCGTCGGATCTCGAATCCCTCCTCGGACGAACGCCCATTCGCCTTCGTCTGCCGACACGTCGTATCGATGACGCGGGCCATATCGCACGGATCCTCGTCGGCACCGTCGAACGGTGGAGGTCCGAGATGCGATTCAAAGGGTTTGCCGCACTTTCTATCGAGGCGGGTCAATTCGCGAATGGTCGAAAGCGGCTTCTCGACGCCCTCGTGAAGGAAATTGATGAGATCTACGCAACAATTTCGGATTGGGATCGCGTCTCTAAGAAGCAAACTCGTCGTACCAATCATGAAACGCGAGATTCAATATATGAGAGAAATCAGGTTTTGGATTCTGTCATTCAGAACTTGAGGCAGAAAGCGATTGATATATCGAAAGAATACGCGGAGTTTTTCGAAAAAACGATCGATCGGAATTACCGGTATTCCGAAGCAATCGATTACAAGATAGCTGAGCTTGAGATCATCAAAGAGAATTTTGATGCTGCTTTGCAAAATAAATCAAATATCGCAAAGACTTTGACTGAAACACAAGGGTCGCTTCGCGCCCTTCAGGATGTGGTCGTTGCAGGCTCCGAACTGCGAAATCAGCTGGAAACGCATTCGATCGAGACGTTGAGACATGCGACCATTGCCCTCCATGAGAACCGCAAACTTCGCGAATCGAACGAAGCTCTGACCGAACGACTTTCATATAAAGGACCACTGCTGTCCGAGGCGAAGGAGAGTTTCCTCGAAAATCGCCGAACGCGTGGGGTCGCCGGGCGTGAGGTCGCGCAGCTAAAGAAGAAGATTGACGACTTCATCATGCTGATCGGCGACAAAGCCGTCGGCGCGTACTCTCCTAGCGATCTACAGCGCTTTGCGCGCAAATTGACGTTTTTGCCGGAACGTCACACGATCATGCCGAAGTGGAGAGACCGCACGATAGCTGATATCATCGCCGAAAATGAAATAAAGCTCGATCCGAAAGCGACTTATCTTTGCGATAAGACAATTCTTGTCACATATGTTGGAAAGGTGAAAACCGCCATCAGATGGCTATGTGCAGAAAATGAAGTGGAATATTGCTTCCGTGATGCACCAAAGATCGTGGTGGCAGCGAACGGCGAAGGGGTCATCCGCTACGGCTTGCCCTATGAGACGGTAAACCGCCTCCTGTCTCAGGCCGCCCGATCCCGTGAAAGCGCAGACATTTGGATGCCGGTGGTCGCACTCCTGACGGGGGCGAGGATTGGAGAACTCGTATTTCTGCAAAAGCGGGACATCCGCCAAGTAAATGGCGTCTGGGTTGCCGACCTCACCCGCCAAATTGAAGTTGGCGACGAACGAAGCCGCCGTCGCTTGAAGACAGCCCAAAGCCGTCGGCTGATGGTGTTACATAAGAAGCTAATCGAACTTGGCTTCGTGGAATGGGCAATGCGCCGAAGCAATCCTTCCCCGTGGGTCTTCGAAATTTTCCACTCGGCTGCATCTCCGAAGAATGCCGCATCCAAGAGGTACCAGCGATTATTCAATGCGTGGGGCCTGAGTAAGGAGCATGAAGAGGTTTTTCACTCACTACGCCACACGTTCAAGGATTGGATGCGAGCCAAGAAGGTTGAAGAGCGCACTATAGCACTTCAGACGGGGCATTCTCTGGATGGCGTAGCACTCCAATATGGAACAAAAATTCTTAGAACTGACGAGCAAATTCAAATATCCGAAACCGATTTGGTTCAAGAATGGGACTTTTCTTGCTATCAAGACATTCTCAACAAGACAATTACGCTAAGCGAGCACTCAAAGCGCGCAAGCAAATTTGACGCCGTCGCGCGAACAGTATCCCACCGGTGACGGCCGCCTTGTCCGATATCGTCGTTCCGACCAGTCTTGCCGCAGGCTGATCCAGCACTGATGCCGGCAGCCCTGATGGAGGCTGGTCCGTGGATCCGGATGAAGAGTACGTCCGCCGGCGGCGTTGCAGCGTCGATGAGAAGTGGGCTTACATATATGTAATCATCCGCCTTCTACCATTGCAATCTCTTTGGCCGAAAGGCTATATATTGCATATGCAAGGCTATTCAGTCGTTGTTCCACCTTTTCGATTTCACCCAAAACAGTCCGGCACTCTAGATCAATTTCGGCAATTTGCTCTGCAACGGCCGCAGTGGTTGGTTTCCGGATGCAGCGTAGAGCCTCTGCAAATTTAGCCACATCAAGTCCTTCCGCCACTGTGATTGAGCGCAGATATTGGCGCCAATGCAGCAACACAGTCTGGGCTTCAGCCTTCGACACAAAGACACCGTCGAGCACGAGGATGCCATCGTCGTGAAGGGACAGCTCGCCACCCTCAAGCTTCACTTCGAGAACCGCACCCGGACGAAGTTTGTCCTTTAGGGCCGAAGCCGCGCCACCGATTTGGACTAAGCGTTTTTCCTTTGCCCAGACCGTCTTTTGACGCCCCGTGAGTGCCGATGGTGCTTTTGACTTCCAACTATCCAGTGTTTGAACAGAAGGCCAAAGCCATTCTATGGGCTTCTCCTCAACCTCACATGTATAGAAGCGGCGTTCTAATGCACATTCGACGTCTCGAAGCTGCGTATGCAGCTCCGTTAGCTGTTCGGCGAAGGTTGATATCTTGTTTTTTTGCTCTTCTGTCGCCTTTGGAATCGGTAATGGTGCTATAAATTGTTTGTTTGCTTCGAAATAGCCGCCTTCTTTTGGTTTTGCTATCCGCCGGAATACCCAATTGGCTACTGCCGAGTTGAGGATGCCAAGCAAATACCAGAATTCATTCTTATTTTTTGGTATAATTCCATTTACGCGAACATTATTTAGGTAAAAGGTGCCATTGTAGTCGGGGCATACGGACAGTACCTTGACCGTTTGCGCGACTATTAATTTCCGCTCTTCCTGCTTATCAATATTTTGATTCCGACCAAACCGCCACCAAGTGCTGTCATTAAAGCCGCTATTCTCGCGTGCTCGAAGCGTCTGCTCGTAGCGCTTGAGGTGCTTCCAAGCCTTTGGGAACTTTGAACCAAGTTCGACCTCCGAAAACAGGACCATATCACCGGATTTGTAGTGATAAGGAAACAATATAAAAGTCGTTGTCGCCGGTACTTCGTACCGCTTAGCCTCCTGCCCAGAGACGAGTGGATGCATGATTGCATCCTCTAGCGCAATTATTTCCGTCGGAGGCTTTACCTTTTTGTTGGCCTCCTTCGGAGGCTGGTGTTCATAGCGGCCCTTGCCGAGCCGCTCGAAATGATAGATAGGGTCCTTGCTTGTGATAAGACCTTGAAAAATATGGCGTGACACCGCGTAATCATCAAGTCGGAGGCATTTTTTCTTCAGTCGCTCGATCAATGCTCGCTCAGAACGCGAAACAAAGATCCACGTATCATCCTTCGAAAGTTCTTTATAAGTGACATACCAGTCCTTATCGTCCCATTCATGAACGCGTGTAATTTCGCCCGTTGGGGCGAGCGCAAACCGAATACGATCATTCTTGCTCTTGCTGTAAAATTGCAGTGCGGTGTAGATGATGGCTTCATCAAACACCTGAAACGAGCCGAAGTCGATCCACCGATCAAGGTGACCACCCTTGTGAAGCAGGGTGCGTAAGCCTTCGCCATACTCGTTGTATCGCCACAGGCTGGGCGCGATATATCCCAACCGGCCCTGCACATTTAGCAGTTCCAAACCCCGCTCGATAAACGGCAAATAGAGGTCGAAGCTGCCGGTTTGGCAGCTTGCGTAACGCGGAGCGCCACCCTTGCCGGTGGCATTGCGCAGAAAGTCGGCGGTGTCTGGGTACACCGTTTTGAAATTCTGAAGCTTCACATACGGCGGATTGCCAATGATGCAGTCAAAGCCGGGGCCGCCTGACCGCTTTGGGTCGAAAACAACGGCGAATTGCTTCTCATAATCAAAGGCGTTGATGGTTTCTTTCTTGATGTCTGTTGAGGTGAGGAGGTCTTTCCTGAAGTCATACACCTCGCTACCGACCAAGGAGTTGCCCTCAACAATATTGGTGTCGAGGTTCGAAAGCGGTTGGTCCGATTTCGCGGTGTGAAGCCATAAGGCGAGGCGCGCGATTTCAACTGAAGCGGGGTTGATGTCTACGCCGAAGATATTTTTCGAAAGGATGTGGCGGATTTCATCATCAGCCTTGAATTCAAACAACCCCTCGCGCTTGCCGCCGGTCACAAGCGCCAGCTCGCGCTGCACCCGCCGCCTCTCGCGCAAGAGAAACTCCAAGGTGTGAATCAGGAACGCACCTGATCCGCAGGCGGGGTCGAGCACGGTGAAGACATCCAAACGGTCGCGAAAGGCGCCCACTGCTTCGACGTGCTTTTTGAACGCCTCACTTCGTTTTGACGGCTCCCGGGCGAGCTGCTTCGCAATGGCGTCCTCGTCACCCTCAAAATCAAAACTCCATCCGAGTTCGTCTCGGATTTCATCGAGTCGGGGGCTGAGGGTCTCCGCTACCACGCGCTCAACCACCCATTCAGGGGTGTAAAAAACGCCATCCCGCTTTCTTTTCGAGATGATGGTGAGGGACTCTTTGTTGTCCTTTTCGGCTTCAAGCGCTTCCAGCTCTGTGATTGACTGTTCGAAGATGCGGCCCAGAGTGTAGAGCGTGATAGCTTGGCCCGCTTTTCCCGCCGTGCCGAAGTTGTAGGTTCCGGCAAAGTACAGCAATGTCAGAGGGTGCGCTTTGAGGCTTTCGTCGTTTTCGCCCTGAAGCGCTGTGCAAAAGGCTTCGTTTGGAATTGTGAGGTCGTTTAATTCTGTGTCGGTCGCGAATAGACCACCGTTGAAGCGATTGATTGGACGCGATCGAAACTTTTTTCCTTTGTCCATAGCGTCGAAAAGCTCTTTCAGCTTGTTCCACGCATCCTGCTCCTCAGGCTCGAATGTCGAACTTTTGCTCAGCTCACTCAGATAATCACTGAGAGCATTTGGCGGAAAGCTCAGCTGTTCGCCCATGTCTTCGCAGAACATGACGAATATGCAGCGGTCGATCAGCTTCTGCGCCAAGCGCACCAACCGGCCCGTCGTGCCCGGAAAGCTCGGATTGTGTTTGATGAGCAAGTCAACAAGGTGTTCTCGGTAGGCGCGATATTCGAGATAGAAGGCCTTCTCGATCTCCTTTTCCTCAAACCGTTGCCTCTTTAGCAGTTGGAGGAGGGCGGATGGGCCCCCTTTGCTGAGGAGACTTTCAGCGTGGAAAAGCCGCACGAAGAGGAACCGCTGGAAACTCGCCGCCTCGTCGCTCCCCAGCAATGAAATCCCTTCATCGGTGGTCGCCTTCGTGATGATAAAACGCTGGTACTGGCTCGGCATGGTGTTCCGCCAGTAGAGGCGGAATTCGTTCATGTCGGTGACGACGCCCCAAGTGGGCTGGATTGCCTCGTTGCCATAAAGAGGCCGCATCACCTCGCGAAGATAATCCGCGCATTGCTTAACTGGCGACCGGTTGTTGCCCTTACGCTTTTGCGGGCCGTCCAAGTTGGAGCGGACGTCCTTGAACTCGCACATTACCTGTGCGGTTGGGGGGATGGCTTTCAGGTCAAAATGGCCGAGCGCCGCATCGGCCTGCCCAACTGCGCCACCGGCCCCAGCCCCGGCGACCGGGAATTGCGAATAGACAGTGTATCCATGTCCTGCGTGTGATTTCCCGCTTGGGACGTAGCCCCATGTTTCTTCGAAAAACACGTTGATGAAAGCGGCCTCGGAAGAAGTTTCCTTCTGGAATGTCTTCTTCGACCACTTTAATAGCCGCTCAATTAGGGCGGCTTCGGCCGGGCTGTTCTGGAATTGCCGAAACTCCGTGTCGTAAACCGCTCGGAGATAGGAGTGGGATAAGAGCGTCTGGTAGTTTTCGGCCATATGAATGTTGCCCGGTTTGTGTGTTTGGCGAAACACTATCTGCAATAACGGGGCATGGTAAGTGCTCGTGCGCGTTCTACAGGCACCGACAGCGACCGAAAAGCCTCAGACCGCCGCACGGTGGGGGTAGCCGTGTTGCTCTCCACACACGGCGTCCAGCATTTCGTGCGAAACTCATGAATTTTGCACAAGCATATGAAATGTGATATTTCAATCCCTTAGGCTGTGCGAAAATCACGTGCGTAAAGGGGGCGACACATGGCGGTGATCGGGTATGCCCGCGTCTCAACTGATGGGCAGACACTCGACGCTCAAATTGATGCGCTGCATGTCGCTGGTGCCGACAGCGTGCTGCAGGAAAAGCTGAGTGGGGCCAATCGAGACCGTCCGCAGCTTCGCCGTCTGCTCGACCGCATTGAGGCCGGAGATACCGTTTTGGTATGCCGTCTCGACAGGCTCGCCCGCTCGACGCGCGATCTGCTGAATATTCTGTCCGAGATCACATCTCGTGGAGGCGCGTTCCGCTCTCTCCATGACGCGTGGGCGGACACCTCGACCCCTCATGGGCGCTTGATGGTCACGGTTCTCGGAGGCCTCGCCGAATTTGAAAGGGAGTTGATTCGCTCCCGAACGGCAGAGGGCCGCACACGAGCAGTGGCGCGCGGGGTGAAAATGGGAAGGCGCTCAAAGTTGACCCCTCACCAGCAAAGAGAAGCGCTAGAAAGGCGGGCGAATGGTGAGCCATTAACCGAAATTGCGCGTTCGTATAATGTTTGCCACAGCACTATTTCGCGCCTTAAGAAGTCGCCTTCCGAATAAAATGTTTTCCTCGGAAAGGTTTTGTGCGCACAAATAATTGAAGTATGGCCACGAGCACGCTACTACTGCCAGCCATGTGAGCGTTGCGCACAGCAGGCCAAGGGGCGCGCCCCTGTGGAACCCCAAAAAGGGCGTTACATGGCTAGTAGTGACCATATCAAGGTTCGCATGATCCCCGCGTTCAAGCGCCGAATCTTGAAATTTGCCGAGAAAAATCAAACTGAACCGCGCCGGGTTCGTCGGAGGCTCGGCGCTTTGAGTCAGGCGGCGATAG
>CALFRR010000083.1 GCA_937919435.1 uncultured Alphaproteobacteria bacterium
CGACCTGTTCGGAACTTCATCCGCGAAGGCAAGCCCGAACGGGCGTCGGCCGGTCAGGCCGTGACTCACGAAATTCGGACGAGTCCGAATTTCGTGAACTCGGTATGAGAGCCCCCGGTCCGGGGGCGATCCGGACCGGGGATCGGTTCGCGCCGCGGCCCCCGTCGTGACCTGCGGCGCTCCGACACGGGGAAACCGCTCGGGATCACTTCGCCCTGGGACCGAAATAGGCGTCGAAATACTGCCGGGTCTTCGACGACTGGTCTTCCGCCAGCGCGCCGGAGGCCTTCAGCTTGGCGAGCGTGTCCGCCCAGATCGTCTCGGCCTCGGCGCGACGCTTGACCGAACCGGTGAAGGCCAACTCGACCAGCATCCTGTTCGTCGGCGGGAAGTACCAGACCGAGACCCCGGCCTCGAGCCCGTCCTTCGCGAGCTCGGCCACTGCCGGATGGGTGAGCTTCGCCTCGGCCGAATACATCCTCGCCACGCCGGGAATCTCGATCGACGGGGTCGCCTTCACCGCCGGCGCGATCTGCTCGGCGGCCGCCGGGCACTTCGCTGCGACGAAGTCCCAGAGCTTCGCCGGAGTCCAGGCGGTCGGCGCCACGTCGAACTCCTCGTCCTTGAACTTGATGTCGGAGGAGATCGAGTAGTCGGGCGTGCCGAACCAGTCCATCTCGTACTTCTTGGCCGAACACGGGGCGAGATCGAGCAGCACGTCGGCCGAACTCGCCCGCGCCTTCAGGGTGATCAGGCCCTGGCGGACCCGGACGATCAGATTCTGCCGTTCGAGCCCGCGGTCGCGCCCGTCGACGTAGATGCCGGGCTTCGGCTTCTTCGGCGGTCCGACTTCGGCGACCGCGGCGAGCCGATCGACGATCTCCGCCTTCCAGAGCCTGGCGAGGTCGGCTTCGGCGATCGCCGGGACGGCGATCATGAAGTGATACTCGACCGTCTGCTCGGGCCGGGCGAAGACCGAGGCGAGCGATCCGGTCTCGGCCTCGACCGGCGAAGACCGGGAGGCGGCGAGGAAGGCGCCGCCCGCCAGGAGCAGGACGGCGAAGGCACGTGTCGACATGCGCATGGGGATTCCTCCGATGTTTCCGATCGCGTCGACGTCGGAGCGGAGCCGCCCGGCGGAGGAGTTCGGCAGATCCCGTCCCGCCGTCGACGCCGTCGCGGCAGAGACGGGGAGGATCGGACGCGCCGACCCGCTCAGCGGGCCTTCGCCCCGAAATAGGCGTCGAAGTACTGCCGGGTCTTCGGCGTCTGATCGTCGGCCAGCGCCTTGCCGGCCTTCAGCTCGGCCACCGCCGCCGCGAAGATCGCCTCGGCCGCCGCCCGGTGCTTCACCGAGCCGGAGAAGGCGAGTTCGACCAGCATCTTGCCGGTCGGCGGGAAGAACCACACGGCGACCCCCGCCTCGAGCCCGTCCTTGGCGAGTTCGGCCGCCGCCGGATGGGTCAGGCGGGCATCGGCCGAATACATCGTCGCCACACCCGGGATCTCGATGCCCGGCACCGCCTTCACCGCCGGGGCGATCTGCCGGGCGACCGCCGGACACTTCGCCGCGACGAAGTCCCAGAGCTTCTCCGGCGTCAGGGTGTTCGGGCCGGCGTCGAACTCGCCGTCCTTGAACTTGATGTCGGAAGAGATCGAGTAGTCGGGGGTGCCGAACCAGTCCATCTCGTACTTCTTCGACGTGCAGGGCGCGAGATCGAGGAGAACGTCGGCCGAACTCGCCCGCGCCTTGATCGTGATCTGGCCGGGACGGACCCGGACGATCAGGTTCTGCCGGTCGAGACCGCGGTCGCGCGCGTCGACGTAGATGCCGGGGCGCGGCTTCTTCGGCTGACCGACCTCGGCGACGCCGGCCAGCCGATCGACGATCGCCGACTTCCACAGCTTCGGCAGATCGGCCTCGGCGAAGGCCGGTACGGCGATCATCATGTGGTACTCGACCGACTGGTCCGGCTTGGCGAACTCGGCGGCGAGCGACGGCGCCGCGGTCTGCGCCACCGAGCGGGGGATGTCGGCGAGAAACGCACCACCGGCGAGGAGCAGCGTGGCGAAGGCGAGGGTCGGTATGCGCATCTGGATGTCCTCCCGAGGATTTCGGCGCATCGGCACCGCCCGACGGCGGCGGCCGGCGAAGCGGTCACGCCGCACCGGGCACTCCCCCCGGGGCCTTCCGGGCGAGCCCGAGCAGGCCGGGCAGCACCGCCCGGAAGCGCCGATGGTGGTCGCGATAGAAGGCGAAGGCGGCACGCGAGGGAAGCGCGAAGGCATCGCCGGCGAGAAGCCCTGCGACGTCGTCCTCGAGCTCCAGCAGATTCTGGGCCTCGAGCACGAAGACGCGGTCGGCCGGCTGCATCCGCGCCGCCATGCGGCCGATCGACTGGGCGGCGAGTGGCTGGTTGAAGTGGAAATACATCAGATCGAGGCAGTGGACGGTGATCTCGGCGGCGATGCGGCGGACCTCCCGCCGGTCGGAATGGACGAGCGCCGACGGCCGCCGCAGCAGGTCGACCGCGCTCGCTTCCGGGAAGCAGAGTTCGAGCGCCGCCTGGCGGTCGAACAGCGCCGAGATCACCTCGCCGACGTCGCGTTGGCGCAGGCGCGCCGTCGCCTGACGGTCGAAGTAGCCCTCGATGATCGCCGCCGCGGTGTCCGAGGCGGTCTTGGCGACCAGGGTCGAGGCGGCGATCAGCCAGCCCTCGGCGTTCGGCACTTCGAACAGCTTCAGCGCCGCATAGAGGATCGCGTTGTAGAGCACCGCCACCGGTGCCGCCGACAGCGACCGGCCGAGATTGGCGTAGGCCGCCGCGGTCGGCAGGCCGCGGTAGAGGTTGTGGCTCATCAGATAGACGCCGTTGACCGCGGCGATCGTCAGGAAGACCGTCGCCGGACTGGTCGCGGCGGTCAGCCCGAGGCCCTTCTGCAGCACCAGATAGCGCACCCCGAGTTCGAGCAGCGGCACCGAGAAGCCGGTGTAGAACAGCGATTCGGAGAGCCGGGTCCAGCTGACGTAGTCCTTCCAGCCGAGGTCGGAGTGGCGCCACAGGCCGCCCCCCGAGATCACCGCCTGGACGATGTTGCGGCTGCCGGTGACGAAGAACCACAGGGGCGCGCCCCACAGTGCCAGGAACCCGGTCTGGGTCGCCCGGAAGGCGAGCATCGCCGGGATGAAGCCGGCCGCGACGAAGGCCAGGTTGACCCACAGCGTGTTGACGTAGAGCCACGGCCGCGGCCGCCGCCCGCCCGTCTCGCCGCCGCCCAACCGGTTGCCGGGAAACACTCCGACTCCGCCGAGCGGCAGCACGTTGCCGGCATCGATCACCTCGAGGCTCTCGAGCGGCGCCGTCCACTCGCGCCTGACGATTCCGAACAGTCCGACCAGCCGCCAGAACCAATAGACGCCCCAGGCCAGGAGCCGGTGCTCGGCGAGCGCCGAACGGGCCCGGATCGCCCGATCGGCCGAGCGCTCGATGGTCTCGGTCAGCGAGAAGCGCAGCGGCAACGGGGTGCGCTCACCCCGCCGGTAGCAGGCGCGCTGTTCGGCGACCGGCAGCGTCTCGACCAGGACGAAACCCATGCCGTGCTGCCCGCCCCAGTCGGAACGACCCGACGACGAGGAGCCGACGAAGGCGCTGAGCGGCCGCCGCCGATAGTGGCCGGCGACGTCGCCGATCGAGCGCAGCAGATCCTCGAGCGTCGCCACCTCGTCCGCCGCCTCCGGCGGCGTCGCCGCCAGAGCCGTTCCGACCAGCCGCTTGAACCGGGCGGGATTGCCGGAATTGACGATCTCCCGCAGCTCGTTCATCGCGGCGAGCCGCGGCAGTTCCTCCGGCCGGAAGGTCCGGAGTTCGAACAGTTCGAGATGGGTGATCCGGCCACGGCAGAGGTGGAGGAGCTGCAGCACCTGCGACGGCGTCAGATTGCGGCTGTCGATCGAGGCACGATAGTCGCTCGCCACTTCGTCGAGACGTTCCAGGAGTTCGGCCGGCGTCTCCTCGGCGAGCCGCGGCTGCGTCCGGGCGAGCCGCAGTTCGCCCACCGCGATCGCCGCGGCGAGCCAGTCGTCGAGCACCGTGGCCGGCGAGAACTGCTCCATCGCCCCGAGCTTCGCCCGATGCGCGTCGAGCGCCGCCGGATCGCCCGTTTCGGGCGGGATCGAGAGATCCGCCCAGGCGGCGCGGATCGCGGCGACGGTGCGCCGGTGGATGCAGTCGGCCAGATGCGCCCAGGACGGCGAGGCACCACCGACCACCGCGCCGAACTCGGCGAGCTGGAGCTCGGGGACCGCGATGCCGAACCGCCGGTCGAGCTCGTGCCGATAGCCGCGGTTGTAGTCGCCGACCAGTTCGGCGAACAGCGCGCCGCGCGCCGCGTCGATCGCCCGCCCTTCGGCGGACAGCGCCCGCATCGGCGGCAGATCGAGGAATTCGGTGAAGCCGCGCGGACCGGAGAAGCCGCGCGGCGTCCACACCACCGTCACCCGGGTGCCGCGGAAGAACCGATGAAAGCGGATGCCGATGCGGATGGTGAGGCCCATCACCTCCGCCGCGGCGACCAGTTCGGCCGCCGGCGCCTGCGGCGCATGGTCGTCGTAGATCACCTTCAGCGTCCGGATGCCCTTCAGCCAGGCGTCCATGATCAGGTGGGTCGGCGACTTGCGGCCGGAGGAATGGGAATCGTGGACGTGGTAGTCGAACGACCGCTGGTTCCACGCCTCCGGCATCTCCAGGAGATTGTAGCGGTGCAGCACGTCGCGGACGATCCGCGGCCGGCCGCTCGCCGCCTTGTTGAAGTCGTGGGCAAGGCGCAGCTGCTCGTCGCGGTCGCCCCGCGCCCTGAGCAGCTCCTTCATCAGTTGGATCAGCGCCCGCGCCGTGTTGAGCCGGAACGGCGTGCGGGCCGACGAACACGCCTCGGCCTTCAGCGCCCGCAGCGCATCGAGCCGTTCCTGGGCGGTCGACGGGACGGTGTCGTCGATCAGCCCCATCACCGCCCAGGCGACCCGCAGGGCCTTCGACGAGGCGAGTTCGATGAGACCGTTCGGATGGAACGTGGTCTGCCGCGCCGAGGTCTCGCCGCGCCCGCCACGGGCGGTCCGCGTGAGATGCTCGTCGATCAGGGCGACCAGTTCGTGATCGCGGCGGTCGAAGAACGGGCTGACCATGGACGGCTCGTGGGGAAGGGTGGGCCGAGACGGTACGGCGGGGCACTGCCGGACCGGTGTCGGCGAGACCTCGGGGGGATCGATCCCACCGCCGCCGGAGGGAACCGGCGGCGGCGGGACCTGTGGCGCGTCCGCCCGGCGGCGGCAGGATGCCGGGCGGCTGCGCCTCACCAGAGCCGACTGTTGAAGCCCATGAGCGGCATCACGAACTGCGCCCACAGGATGACCAGCAACCAGGCCAGGGTCAGCTGAACCATACCGAACTTGAACGACTCGCCATTGGAGTAGTGGTCGGTCAGATAGCTGATGTTCGCCGGCTTCGAATTGAAGTACAGCACGTAGACCTGATTGATCATGAAGGCCATCGGCAGACAGAAGCCGACGACATCCCAGCCGAATTTCTTCGCCACTGCGATCATGATGGGGAACATGATGATCGTACGGGCGGTCTTGCTCTCGCTGATCAGTGTGGTGATGCCGAACAGGGCGCAGAGCACGGCGAACACGATGAGCTTCATGCCCGGGGCGGCGCCGTCGACCTTCCAGGTGTCGAGCATCCCGTGGATCCACAGGCCGACGATGTCGGACTTCTCGACCACCCCGCCGAGGACGTAGGCACCCCACGAGAACATCAGCATGTGCCAGGGGATGTCGGCGTCGTTCCACTTGATCACGCCGAGCCGCGGCAGTTTCAGCACCGACGGCATGAACACGATGCAGGCGCCGCCGAGAGCCACCACTTCCGCCTTGATCCCGGTGAGATCACCGGTCGCCCACAGGATCAGCACGCCGAAGAAGACGATCGCCGCCTTGATCTCGTCGATGCTGATCGCCCCGAGCGCCCGGTATTCCGACTCCAGGCGGGTGAACCCGCCGTCCAGCACCGGCTTGGCCTCGTCCTTCGAGATCGGGAAGATCACGCGGGTTCCGGTCCACCAGGCGATCGCGCACTGGATCAGGGCGAGCGGGAACAGAGCCATCAGCCACTTGTCGTAGGAGACCGGCGAACCGGCCTTCTCGAGCAGCGACACCGCGACCAGATTGGCCGCCGAACCGGTCATGAAGGCGCTGGCCGAGACGTTGTTGGCGAGCAGGTTCTGCAGCACCATGTTGCGGCCGACGTTGTTGCG
This sequence comes from uncultured Alphaproteobacteria bacterium, assembly GCA_937919435.1. Lineage (GTDB taxonomy): Bacteria > Pseudomonadota > Alphaproteobacteria > Rhizobiales > Ancalomicrobiaceae > Siculibacillus. The sequence goes on from CALFRR010000083.1 coordinate 6,313, forward strand.
CTTCTCGCCGCCGGTCGCGCCGTAGATCGCCGAGATCACCATGAACAGCGGCAGGACCAGCGCGGTCTTGGCCGACGTCGCCGAGATGAAGGCACCGAAGATCAGGTTGAGCAGGATGAAGCTCCACAGGAGCATGCTCAGATTGCCCTTCATCCGCAGCACCAGCCACAACGAGACCCGTTTGGCGAGTCCGGTGGCGACCAGGGCACTGGCCAGGATGAAGCTGGCGATGTTCAGCACCATCACCGGTTCGCCGAGCATCGCGAAGGCTTCGCGCATCTTCATCGAACCGGTGGTGACCGCCACCACGATGACGATGAACGAGGTCAGGAAGTTCGGGATCGTCTCGGTGATCCAGAGGATCAGCGAAGCGACGAAGATGCCCAGCGCGCTGTAGCACAGCTGCGGCATCTTCTGTCCTTCGAACAGCTCGATGCGCCCACACCACCGCATGTGGAAGAAGAAGAACAACGCAACGGCGATCGGAAATCCGTAGACCTTGACGGTCTGCATGATTTTGCCGGGCTTGATGTCCTTGAACTTCTCCAGAGAGTAGTTCCGCATGTCGAGAGGATCGAAGGATTGGACGGGCTGCGAAGACATGGTCTCGGTCCCTCCCGGGGATTCTTCGTTTTTGATTCACCGCCGGCGGATCCGAGGGTTCGGAGCGACCCGGATCCGCCGGCACGGTCTCACAGGCCGACGACCCGTTTCGCCGCCTTGAGGTAGTTGGTGTTGGGCAGATCGGCGATGCCGAGGACGGCGATCGCCTTCTCCATGCCGGCGTGGTCTTCGCTCTCGCAGCAGGCGCTCTCGATCATCGCGCCGTTGAACCACACCTGGGCGAACTCGCAGATGATGCCGTCGACGGTGAAGCCCCACCGCATCTTCTCGACCGTCACCGGGGCGAGATCGGCGTGGGCACGGGCGAGCGCCACGAAGTCGTCGAGCGTGTAGGTCTCGGCGTCGAGCCGCATCGAGACTTCGAGAGCCGCCAGGATCGCCTGGAGTTCGGCCTTCTTCACCGGGAACTGGAACTTGCCGCGCGGCTGGAAGATCTCGTAGCCCTGCGGGGTGACTCCGACCAGGGTCTTGATGTCGAGCAGGCCGTCGCGGACCTTGATGTTGGCCGAGTCGGTGTTGCGCGACAGGAAGTAGGTCTCGGCGGGCATCTTGCGCGCCTTGAACAGCTTGGCGCCGGCGTCCCACATCTTCTTCTCGACGAGGGCGACGATGCCCTGCCCGAAGACCCGGAATTCGGCGCGGGGCGCGATCTTGGCGGCCTCTTCGGCGCTGGTGGCGACGTTCTTGGTCTGGATTTCGGTCATCGGAGGTCTCCGGCCCTTCACTTCGCCCACTTGGTGTAGGGGTGGGAAATCAGGTTGGAATTGAAGTAGCGGGGGTCGGAGCCGACTTCCTCGCCGATCCATTCGGGCTTGGCGAAGCTCTCGTCCTCGCTCTTCAGTTCGATCTCGGCGACGATCAGGCCGAGGTTCTCACCGAAGAACTCGTCGACTTCCCAGACGTGACCTTCGAAGGGGATGCGATAGCGCTTCTTCTCGATGATCGGCTGTTCGGCCAGGCCGTCGAGCATGGCGTTGCAGTCTTCCGTCGGGATCGGATACTCGTACTCGACCCGGGTCGAACCGACCGTGACGCCCTTGATCGTCAGGAAGGCACGGGGGCCGACCGTCCGGATGCGGACGGTGCGTTCCTTGACGCTGTTGAGGTAACCCTGCCGATAGAGCGTGCCTTCGGCGAGACTGCGCCAGACGTCGCCCTTCACCAGGAACTTCCGTTCGATTTCCTTTGCCATCGTTGTCTCCGCGAGCGCCGGCGCCCCGTCGGTGGTCGGGAGGGGCGGCGGCGGGGGCTCTCGACCCGACTTCGAAGAGGAGGGTAGTCGCCTCCTGTCAGAAGAATAAATTATCTTGTTTTATCAAAACAATAAGTATCTACTTATGACTCGGCGTCGCCCGGCACTCCGCCGCCGGCGGCGCCGAGTCCGCCGTTTCGCCGGAAATTTCGACGAAACCGCCGCGAAAGATGGAAAATCGCGATGAATCCGACACTTCTGACCACGTTTCTGGCCGTTTCGGAGACCGGATCGTTCACCCGGGCGGCGCGCGAGACCTTCGTCACCCAACCGGCGGTCAGCCAGCAGATCCGTGCGCTCGAGGATCAGCTGGGGGTGCGGCTCTTCGTCCGATCCGGCCAGCGCATCCACCTGACCCCGGAGGGCGAGGAGTTCCGTCGACGGGCCCGGGCGGTGATCAAGGCGCAGCAGGAAGCCGAACTGGCGATGTCCGAGATGACCGCTCTGGAGCGCGGGCGGATGCGGGTCGCCGCCACCATGTTCATGGCCTATCTGCTGCCGCCGGCGCTGATGGCCTTCAAGCGGCGCCATCCGAAGATCCAGGTCGACGTCCGCTTTCACAACTCGGCCAAGGTGATCCAGCTGGTCGAGGACGGCTCGGTCGACTTCGGCTTCGCCGGCGGCATGGCCGATCTGCCGTCGAGCCTGTCGGTGACCCCGATCCACGTCGAGCGGCTGGCGCTGGTCGCCCCGCCCGACCATCCGCTGATCGGCCGGGACTCGGTGTCGCCGATCGATCTCGCCGAGCACATGGTGGTGATCCGCGAACGCGGCGCCTACACCCGCCGTCGCATCGAGGAATGGTTCGGCGACGTGCCGCTGCCGGCCAGCCTGATCGAGGTCGGCCGGATCGAGGCGGCGATCCAGCTCGCCCTCGGCGGCTGCCTCGCCTTCGTGCCGGAGGGCGCGGTGCGCCCCGACGCCCAGGGCGGCCGGCTGATCGTCCTGCCGGCCCGCGGTCTCGCCTTCGAACTCGAATACAACCTCTATCTGTTCGGCGAGACCCTGCCGAGCGTCGCCGCCCGGGTGTTCCTCGAACAGCTCGCCGAACTGCCGGTGCTCTCCGATTCGACCGCCCTGCGTCGTCGCGTCGGGGTCGGCGCCGCCGGCAGGTGACGCTACGGCTCGGCGGTCCTTCGTGGCCTCGCCGAAGGGAATGGGGTATCTCTGCACCGACCCACGCCGCACCGACCGGTCCGTCCGAGCCGGTGCACCACCACCGGAGGAGATGCATGCGCACCGTGCCGGTTCCCGGGACCGACATCGAGACCTCGCCGCTCGGGCTGGGCTGTGCCTCGCTCGGCTCGCGGATCTCGCCGGAGCACGGCCGGCGGATGCTCGACGCCGCCTTCGAGCAGGGCGTCACCTGGTTCGACGTCGCCCCCTCCTACGGCGCAGGACGGGCCGAGACGATCCTCGCCGACTTCCTGGCGAGCCGCCGCGATCGCGTCTTCGTCTGCTCCAAGGTCGGCCTCGCCCCACCCCGCCACGACCGCCTGATCCGCCGGATCTACGATCTCGGCCGCCCGGTGGTCGGGCTGCTCTCCGGCCTGCGCCGCCGCTTCCGGGCCGTCTCCGCCACCCGCAACACCCGGATTCCGCTGACTCCGGAACTGATCGAGAGCTCGATCACCGGCTCGCTCGCCCGTCTCGGCACCGACCGGCTCGACGTCTACGCCCTCCACGATCCCGATCCCGCCGACCTCGGCCGCGATGAGATCCTCGCCGCTCTGGAACGGGTCCGGACCCGCGGCCTCGCCCGCCTGATCGGCGTCGCCGGATCGCGCGCCGCCGCCGAAGCGGCTGCCGCCGCGCCGATCTTCTCGGTCTTCCAACTGGCCGACGATCCCGTGCTGCGGCCGCTCCCCGACCTTCGTCGGCGGATCGCCCGCCCTGCCGGCTTCGTCACCCATTCGGTGCTCGGGGTCGCCGGTGCCGCCGACCGGCTCGCCCGACGTCTCGCCGAGGATCCCGCCCTGCGCTCCCGCCTCGCCGACGCCGGCTGGACCGGGCCGGCCGAGGACGTCGCGGCCCGCCTGCTGATGCGCGGTGCCTTCGCCGCGAATCCGGACGGCGTGGTGCTCGCCTCGATGTTCTCCCCCCGCCATCTCGCGGCCGGCGTCGAGGCCGCCGCTCCGCCGCCCGACCCCGCCGTCCTGCGGCTGCTCGACGAGATCCATGCGCCGATCGGCACCGGCCGCCCGCCGTCCGCTCGCGACGCGACCGAAGACCGAGGCAGATCGTGATCCATCCATCGTTCGACGCCCGTCCGATCCCCGACCACGACGTCACCGTCGTCGGCTCCGGTCCGGCCGGGCTGGTGCTGGCTCTGGAGCTCGCCCGACGCGGCCGGCGCGTCCTTGTGCTCGAATCCGGCACGACCACCGCCGATCCGAAGACACAGGCGCTGTCCGACGCCGAGATCCTCGAGCCCGCCCGCCACGACGACATGTCGATCGCCGTCGCCCGCCGGCTCGGCGGCACCTCGAACCTCTGGGCGGTGCGCTGCCAACCCTTCGATCCCATCGACTTCGAGCCGCGCCCCGGTCTGGTCGACGCCGGCTGGCCGATCTCGCACGCCGAGGTCGCCCCCTGGTACGCCCCGGCCGTCGCCTACCTCGCCGCCGGCGAGACCGTCTTCGACGCGCCGATCCCCGGACTGGCGGTCGACGATCCGGCCTTCGACCATACCCGGCTCGAACGCTTCTCGCGGATCGCCGAGGTCCAGAAGCTCCACGCCGCCGAGATCGAGCGCTCCGATCGGATCGACGTCCGCCTCGACAGCACCGTGCTCGATCTCGCCTTCGAGGACGGCGGCATCCGCCGGTTGACCGTCGCCGACCGCGAGGGGCGCCGCCACGAACTGCCGGTCCGCCGGGTGGTGCTGGCCTGCGGCGGACTGGAGAGCACCCGCCAACTCCTCGTCCTGCGGAAGAAGCACCCGCATCTGTTCGGCGGCCCCGACGGTCCGCTCGGCCGTTACTACATGGGGCACGTGATCGGCGAGGTCGCCGACGTCACCTTCCGTTCGGAAACCGCCGACGCCGCCTACGACTTCTTCTTCGACGGCCACGGTTCCTATGCGCGGCGCCGCTTCGTCCCCTCCGACGACGAACAGCGCGCCCACGACCTCGTCAACGTCTCCTTCTGGCCGGTGGTGCCGCCGATCGCCGATCCCCGCCACCGCAGCGGCCTCCTGTCGGCGGTCTGCCTCGCCTTCGCCGTCGCGCCCTTCGGCCGCCTGCTGATCGCCGAGGCGATCCGCCGGCGCCACATCCCCGACGATCTGGCGATCCTGCCGCATCTCGCCAACATCCTGCGCGATCTGCCGCGGGCGGCCCTCGCGCTCGGCCGCTTCCTCCTTCGGCGCTACGTCGCCCGCCCGCCGATGCCGGGCTTCTTCGTGCGCAACGCCGGGCGGCGCTACGGTCTCTCCTACCACGCCGAACAGACGCCGCGGGCCGACAGCCGGGTGTGGCTGTCCGAGGCGACCGATCGGCTCGGCCTGCCGAAGCTGGTGATCGACTACCGCTTCGCGCGCGCCGACGCCGAAGCCGTGTTGCGCGCCCACCGCCGCCTCGCCGCCTGGCTGGAGCGCACCGGCCTCGGTACCGTCGAATACCGCCGGCCGGAGGCGGAGACCGTCGATGCGATCCTCGAGATCGCCGCCCACGGCACCCATCAGATCGGCACCGCGCGGATGGCGGAACGGCCGGAGGACGGCGTGGTCGACGCGAACCTGCGCTGTTTCGGCGTCGACAATCTCTGGGTGGCGAGCTCCGCGGTGTTCCCGACCTCCGGCCAGTGCAATCCGACGCTGAGCATCGCCGCCTTCGCCTGCCGCCTCGCCGCGCATCTCGACGGGCTCGCCGCCGCACCGCGAGGCGCCGATCGATGAAGCGGACCTTCTTCGACATCCCCTTCGAGACCGGCTCGACCGAAGAGATCGTCGCCCTGCTGGTCGCCGCGGCCCGCGCCCCGAAGACCACGATCCTGGTCACCCCCAACGTCCAGCACGTCGTCGCCATCGAACGCGGGCTCTCCGCCGCCGACCGCGCCGCCTATCTCGGCGCCGATCTGTTCCTCTGCGACAGCCGGATCCTCGGCCGCCTCGCCTCGACGAGCGGCATCGATCTGACCCCGCGCACCGGCACCGACCGGGTCGCCGATCTGCTCGCCGCTCCCGCCGGCCGCGATCTCGCCTTCGCCGTGGTCGGCCCGCCCCCGGATCGGACCGAAGCGCTGCGGACCCGCCATCCCGATCGCCGGATCCTCCACCTCGACGCCCCGGAGCGGCTGGTGCGCGGCACCCCGGAATGGGACGCCTGCGTCGCCGCCGTCGCCGCCGCTCCCTGGCAGGTGCTGTTCGCCTGTCTGTCGTTTCCCAAGCAGGAGCTGTTCGCCACCGACGTCCGGGCGGCGCGACGGGGCGGCGGCCTGATCTGCTGCGTCGGCGCGGCGGTCGACTTCCTCTCCGGATCGCTGGTCCGGGCGCCCGAGAGCGTCCAGCGGCTGGGGCTCGAATGGCTGCACCGGCTGCTGTCCGAACCGCGGCGGCTGTGGCGGCGCTATCTCGTCGAGGGGCCGAAGATCTTCCTACTCTACCTGCAGCGGATCCGCCGCGGCCGGCCCTGAAACGCCGGTCTCCGCCTTCCCGCCGCGACGCTCCCGCATCACCGCATCGATCTCGGCGCGGTATCGCCCGACGATCGCCGCCGGAGCGAAGCGGTCGTGGAGGACACCGGCCTCGGCCCGGATCGTCGCGCGCAGCCGCGGATTGTCGCGGACCAGACGGACGAGCCCCGCCGCGATCGCCTCGACGTCGCCGACCGCGACCCGGACGGCGACGTCGAGCCCATCGAGATGGCCGTCGATCCCGACCCCGACGGTGTGCAGGATCGGGATGCCGGCGAACAGCGCCTCGAGATAGACCATCCCGAAGGTCTCCTCGTGCGACGGCATCGCCAGTCCGAGCGCCCGGGTCAGGCGATCGAGCAGCGCCTCGTGGGCCATGAAGTCGCGCAGCTCGACCCGGCCCTCCAGCCGATGCGCCGCGATCATCGCGCGGACCCGCGCCCGCACCTCGGGCGGCCCCTCGCCGATGATCTCCAACCGAATCCCGTCGAGGGCCGATCCGGCCCGGGCGAAACCGGCGATCAGATCCGGCAGACCCTTCTTGTCGAGCGCCCGCAGCGACATCGGTGCGACCAGCACCGGCTCCGGCGTGACCTCAGGAATCTCCCGCCGAGCGTTGAGGACGATGTTCGGCAACGTCCGCACCTTGCCCGGATCGATCCCGGTGTGCCGGGCGAAGCCCTCCGCGAACCAGGCGGAGACGTGGAAGATCCGCACCGCGTCGCGGGCCATCCGGCGGAACAGCGGGCGATAGGTCGGCTTGGCGCGGAACACCTTGCGTTCGACCTCGCCGCGCGTCGAAGCGACGAAGGCGGCGCCGAGCCGGCGGGCGACCAGCCAGCCGGCGATCCCTTCGAAGGTGAAGCGGTGGGTGTGGACGATGTCCGGCCGCAGCCCCTCGGCGGCGAGGAAGCGCAGGATGCGGAAGGCGACGATCGCCTGACAGGCGGCCATGCCGATCCCGAAGGGCGGTGCGAAGTAGCGCAGGACGATCAGCCGCCGCCCGTCGACCGTCCCGAAGTCGTGCCGGGCGATGCGCCTGGGATCGACCACCCGCTGCAACGAAACGACGATCCGGCGATGATCGCCCGTCCGGTCGACCAGCCGCACCACCGCATCGGTGATCGGCGGCGGACGGATCGGATCGAGATAGTCCGACGAGACGTGCAGCAGCACCGGCGGCACGCCGGTCGCCCCGCAACCTTCCCCCGCCTCGCCATCGGAGGGACCGCCGCCACGCTCGTCTTCTCCGTCCCAGGCCGACATCAGCGGCCGCCCGGCGAGGCTCCGGAGCTTGCCGAGATTGGTCGCCGCCCGCTTGCGCAGGCGCAGCGCCCGGCCGGGGTCGAGCGGTCGCAGCACCGTGGCGACCACCAGACCGCCGAGGAACTTGACCGCCGCCCCCAGGGCGAAACCGAGGCGGTGGAGCGGTCCGCGTCCGGCGAGCCTCATCCGGGCGTAGAGCTGACCGGTGCGGACCGCCCGCTCGAGCACGTAGCCCGGGGTCGCCCGTTCGGCCGGCACCGTCTCGTCGGCCCGCGCTCGGTCGGTGACCACCATCCGCCCGCCCGCCGCGGCGAAGCGCAGGAAGAAGTCGTGGTCTTCGCCCCCCGATCGGCCGAAGACCGGATCGAAGCGCAGGTCGCCGAGCGCGGCGCGACGCACCAGGGTGTTGCCGGTCCGCCCGTGCGGCACCCGGCGGCCGTCCTCCTGCCAGCGCCAGTCCTGGAACAGCGGATCGGCGGCGACGAACCAGGCCGGGGTTTCCTCCGGATAGCGCGGATGGACTGGCCCGAACACCGCGTCGGCGTCGAAGTCGCGGGCCGCCGAGAGATGCCCCTCGAGCCAACCGGCGTCGACCGTCTCGTCGTCGTCGACGAAGATCAGCCAGTCGCCGCGGGCGGCGTCGAGACAGGCGTTGCGGGCGAGCGACACGTTTCCGGCCCCGACCGGGACGACCCGGATCGCCGGGAGATTCGAAGACGCCGGCAATGCCGCGACCACCGCCGCCACTCGGCCCTCGCCGCCGTCGTCGGCGACGATCACCTCGACCGTCTCGCCGGCCGGCACCCGTGCCCGCGCGACGCTCGCCAGGGTCTCGGCGAGCGACGGCCGTCCGAGACTGGCGATCAGAACCGAGATCATCGCGACCGGCCCTCCCTCGGTTTCACCGCGGCGACGAGGATCAGCAGGGTGGTGAGCAGGCTCGACGCCGACAGGCTCTGCAGCCAGTCGGTTTCCAGGAGGTCGAGGAGGAGCCCTTCGACCAGCAGCGCGGTGGCGAGGAAACCGAGGCCGGGATCGGCATCGGCGATCCGGTCGATCCGCCGCGCGGCCATCGTCAGCATCGCCAGGAACAGCACCAGCGCCACCACGCCGCCCTGCAGCAGGAGATCGAGATAGCCGTTGTGGGCATGTGGCGTCCGCCTGAGGAACCCGTCCGGAAGGCTCGCCTGCGGCGAGCCCTCGACGCCCCAGAACGACTGATAGCCCCAGCCGAGGATCGGCCGCTCGGCGATCGCCCCGGCCGCGAACCGCCACAGTTCGGAGCGTCCGGTGAAAGTGTCGTCGCCGCTCACCATCCGCGAGAGATCGGCGGCGGAGATCCCGTCGATCGCCCCGCTCGCCAGGAAGATCGCCACGCCGGCCCCGACCGCCAGGACGATCGGCAGCGCGATCCTCAGCCGGCGTCCGAGGAAGCCCGCCGCGAAGGCGAGGACCGGCACCACGAACAGCAGCGCCAGCGACGTCTTCGACCGGCTGAGCACCATCAACAGCCCGACCACCGGCAGCAGCAGGCAGCCGGCGAGCCGCATCCGGGCGTCGCTCCGGGTCGTCCCGTAGAGTGCGAACAGCCCTCCGAGCAGGGCCACGGCACCGAGCGTGTTCTTGTGGGCGTAGATCCCGGCATGGCCGATCGGGGTCGGCGGCAGGACGGCGACCGCCGCCAGATTGATCGTCAGTGCCGCCGCGACCACCCAGAACAACGGCCGGATCAGATCGTCGACGCGCCGGACCGCCAGCACCGCCGGCAGCAGGGCGACCGTCTCGAGCGCCAGCAGAACGAACTTCGACAGGCTGGTCGTCGGCTCCGCCGCCCAGGCGGCGCTCGCCCCGAGAAGGGCGAAGAAACCGCCGACCAGCGCCGCCCCGAGGAGATGGAACCGCATCGCCCGGCGGTGCCGTTCGGCGACCAGCAGGACGACCGCGACCGCCGCCGCCGCCGGAAACACCAGCCGGTTGAGCAGTTGCGGCGACGCCTCCGGCATCGGGCCGGTGGCGAGATCGGCGGTGATCGTGCCGTGCCCGTAGACCAGCGGCCACAGAATCAGAAGATACCCGACGAGCAGCGCGGGCAGGGCCGTGGCCGCCCGTGTGCGCCACCCCGCCGCGCCGCCATCCGCTTCGTCCGTGACCGTCATCGCGGACCCTCCGCGTCGACCGCCGGCCGCGATCCTCCCACGGCACCACGGCGGGTCAGGACCGCCAGCGCGACGAACTCGGCGATGCCGACACCGGCCAGGGCGAACACCGCCGTGCCGATCGCGCCGCCGGCCCGGAGCAGGAGGAACACCAGGAGCAGGGCCGATGCGCCGCCGAGAAAGCTGATCACCGCGAGGGCGCGGAACCGTCGCTGCGCCTCCATGTGGGCCGACAGGACCGAGGTCAGTCCGACGGCGAGCGCCTGCAGCCACCACGCGGCGACGATCGTTCCCATCTCGCCGTAGTGCCGCCGCCGGGCGAGATCCTCGACCCACGGCCAGGCGGCGATCAACGCCAGACCGTAGAGCAGCGACACGCCGACGACGACCCCCACCCCGGTCCACAGGAGTCGCCGGACCCGGTCGGGTCGGCCGCGGTGCAGTTCCGCCACCAGACGCGGCCGGGCGACCCGGGCCCAGGCGGCGGCGATCAGCGGCAACGGCGAGACGGCGACCCGGCCGGCGTTGAGGATGCCGAGGGAGGCGGTGTCGCGCATCCGCTCGACGAGGAACACCCAGCCGCGCACCGCGACCTCGTTCTGCAACGCGCCCTGGAGCGCCCACCGAGTGTCGCGCCAGATCCGGCGATAGGCGGCGAGATGCGCCGGGAAGCGCCGGAGATCGGTCTTCGCCTCGACCCGGCAGACGAGATGCGAGACGAGGTTGCCGCCGGCGAGGGCGGCGAGCACCGCCGCCTCCGGCCGGATCAGACGCCAGAGCCCCGCCGCCAGCAGCGAGGCGACGGCCACCGCGACCACGTCGAAGATCAGGGTCCGATGGATCTCGCCCTTCACCACCAGGGTGTTGCGGGCGTAGTCGCGGATCGTCACCACCGCGAAATAGGCGAGGATCGCCAGGAGGAACGTCGTGTCGGCCCCCACCACCGCGCCGAGCCCGAAGCCGACCGGCAGCACCGCCGCGGTCAGCGCCAGATTGACCGACGTCAGCATCGACAACCTTTCGTCGGCCTCTTCCGGCGGGCGCCCGGGCAGGAGGTAGTTGAGCGGCATCACCACCAGCGCGTTCTGCGCCGAGGTGACGAAGAAGCCCCCCGCCTGGACGAAGGCGAAGCGGCCGAACTCGCTCGGCGTGGCGAAACCGATGAACGCCAGGCTCAGCAGGAGATTGAAGGCGCTGAGCAGCGCCTGATCGAGGATCGAGAAGACGACGGCGTTCCTCATGCCGCCCCCGTGCGATACCGCATCACCTCGCGCAGACGCCGCAGACGGCAGCGGGCGACGTCGATCGGCCCGCCCCGCCGCCGGCTGGCGGCGAGGACCGCCTCGACCCGTCCGGCCCGCAGCATGTTCCGGGGCACCAACGGTTCGCCGACCGGCGCCGGCCCCGGGCGGCAGGTGTGGATCTCGCGGAAGCCCATCTCCAGCAGGCGCACCGCGACGCGTCCGTCGAACCGGCCGAAGGGTGGCGCCACCAGATCGATCGCCGCGCCGATCGTCTGTTCCAGCCGGTCGCGCCCCTCGCGCACGTCGGCGAGAAACTCGTGTTCGGGAACCGCCGTCCAGTCGATGTGGCGAACGCCGTGCACGCCGATCCGCAGACCATGGGCGGCGATCTCCCGGATCTCGGCGACGCCGAGCCGGCCGGGACGGCCGATGAACCCGGTCGGCACGAAGAAGGTTCCGCCGATCCCCCGCTCGACCAGCCACGGCAGCAGCAGCGCGTGATCGGATCGGAATCCGTCGTCGGACGTGACGTGCAGCCGCGCGCCGGTCGCCCGCGTGTGGTCGAGGATCCGGTCGAAGAGCGGCGCGACCTCGGCGAAGGGCATCCAGGACGAGAGTTCGTCGCCGCGCGCGTCCGGCGGATCGGCGAGATCGTGCACGCCGACGATCAGTCGGAAACGGACCGCGGCGTCATCGGCCATGTCTCACCTCGAACAGGCACTGCCACGGCGTGCGCAGGAGGAGACGGAGATCCAGCCAGAACGACCACCCGGCGATGTAGGCCCGATCGAGCCGGACCCGAGCCGCCATCGCGTCGACCGTCGGGGTCGGGCCGCGATGGCCGCTCACCTGGGCGAGACCGGTCATCCCCGGGCGGACCGCGTAGCGCCGCATGTAGCCGGGGATGAGCGTCGCGAAATGATCGTCGAGGGCGATCGGATGCGGCCGCGGTCCGACCAGCGACATCTCGCCGCGCAGTACGTTGAGCAGCTGCGGCAGTTCGTCGATGCTGGTCCGGCGCAGCACCCGCCCGAGCCGCGTCACCCGGGCATCGCCGACCGAGGCCTGCCGAAACGCCTCCCGACTGGCGGCGGCGGTCATCGTCCGGAACTTGTAGATCGCGAAGATCTCGCCGTCGCGGCCGTACCGGTCCTGCCGGAACAGGATCGGACCTCGGCTGTCGAGCCGGATCGCGAGCGCCACCAGGATCAGGATCGGCGACAGGAGCAGCAGCAGGAGCAGCGCCACCACCCGATCGAGGGCCGCCTTGGAGCGGGAACGAGCCGCGGCCGGCACTTCGTGCCCGAGCACCGCCGAGGGATGATTCACCGCTTCAGTCATGACGTGTCCGCGCCGCGGCGAACAGCGCCGCCAGCGTCTCTCTCATCGGGGTGGGTGTCAGAGTGTCGTCCCAGGGCAGGCCCTGGTTGTCGGGAACCGGGCGGACCTTTCGCCGGCGCAGCCAGCTCTCGCGATCCGAGAGCCCCCAGGTCACCACGCCGCTCAGCGCCGGCTGGTCGAGCGCCACCGAGAGCACCCGCCGCACCTCCTCGGCCGCCCGCAGGCGCCGCTCGGAAAGGCTCCGCCCGGCCGCCGCATCGGCCTCCCGCACGTCGAGTTCGGTGATCACGATCTCGAGTCCGAACCCCGCCAGCGTCTCGAGGAAGCGCCGGAACACTCCCTCGTCGAAGGTCGAGCGGACGTCGAGGTGGCCCTGGATGCCGAAGCCGTCGAGCGGAACACCGTCGCGCCGCAGCCGCTCGACGAGCCGGAGGACGGCGGTGCGTCGCCGTTCCTGGCGCGGGTCGGCGTAGCAGACGCCGTAGTCGTTGAGATGGAGCCTCGCGTTCGGAGCCGCGGCACGGGCCAGCCGAAAGGCTTCGCCGACCCAGCCGGATCCGAGCATGCTCAGGAACGGCGACCGCCGCATCCCGTCGGCGAGGCCGTGCTCCGGCTCGATCGCCTCGTTGACCACGTCCCACTGGAAGATCGCGTCGCGATAGCGCGCGACGACCTCGCCGACGTGACCGACGACGAGACGATCCCAGTCGGCGCGGGTCGCCGCATCGCCGATCCCGGCCGGCAGATGTTCGTGCCAGAGCAGCGTGTGACCGCGGACCCGTTTGCCCGACCGCCGTGCCGCGGCGATCAGCGCGTCGACCGACCGGAAGTCCGGCACGTCGCGGACGTCGCGGACCAGCGCGCCCCACTTCAGCTCCCATTCGGGAACCCAGACCGAGCACTCCGCATCGAGCAGCCGGGCGTAGGGATCGTCGCCGGTCGCCTGCCGACCGGTCAGGGCCGAGCCGAAGAACCGGCCGGAGCGGGCGGCGAGCCCTGCGAGGCTCGGCGTCTCGGCCCGTGCCGCCGGCATCGCCGCCGCGACCGCGAGGCCGGCCGCTCCGGCGAGGAAGCTCCGCCGCCCGGGCAGCGCCGGACGGCCGACGGTCGCAGACCGGCCGATCTCGGCGCGCGGCCGGGCCGATGGGAAGGACCGGCCCGTCATCGCGCGGCGACCGGACGGCGGGCGGCGGCCGATGCCGCGGCGGACGCCGCGGGAACCGGCGGGCCGCGGAACAGCCACATCAGCCAGGCCGCGCCGAAACCGACGGTCAAGCCGAGGAACAGGCAGACGCCGAAGACGACGGCGAGGCGGGGCTCGCTCGGCACCGACGCCGGTTCGGCGGCGGACAGAATACGGGCGGTGGTGATCGGCAGGGCGATCTGCTCGCGCGCCTTCTTGGCGCGGGTGGCGAAGGCGTCGTGGAGCGAGCGATCGCGTTCGGCGATCTGTTCGAGTTCGCGCAGTTTCACCGAGGCCGCCTTGGATCGCGCCAACCGGTCCTCCGACTGCGCCAGCATCGCCTCGAGCGAGGCCTGTCGGGTCTCGGCGTTGCGATGATCGCTCTCGGCGCGCGCGACGATGCGGGCGATCTCGGCCTCCAGCGCCCGCTCGAGCGAGATCCGCGCCTCGCGAGCCGGCGCCAGCCGGGGATGGCGTGTTCCGTAGGTGCCGGCGATCGCCTGTTCCTCGAGTCTGGCCTGCTCGATCTGGATCCGCAGCCGGGTCGCGACCTCGGAGACGACCGCGTCGGCATCGCCCCGCCGCAGGCCCTCCAGGACCACCCGCGCCGACTGGGTGGCGACCGAGGCGGCGACCGCCTGGGCGCTCAACTCCGCCAACCGCCGTTCGTCGACCAGCACGCCCTGGACGCCCATCAGGCCGTTGTCGCGGCGATAGTCTTCGACCGCACGCTGGGACTTCTCGCTGGCGTCGCGCAACTCGGCGAGCCGGGCCTCGAGGCTCCGCGCCGCTTCGAGCGCACTGTCGTCGGCCGCCGTCTGGCCCTCGCCGAGATAGATCGCGGCGAGCGCGTTGGCGAGCCGCGCCGAGCGGTTCGCCGAGCCGGTGGTGACCGAGATGTTCAAAACGTAGGTCTGGGAGACCCGCTTCACCTTGACCACCCGCTCGAGCCTGGCGAGCGCCCGGTCGAACCGGCTGGCGTGGGTGTGATCGGCGACGTTGGGCCCGTAGACGAGGGCCTTCACCCCGTCCCGGAGCATCGCGCCGACCCCCGTGGCGGTGCCGTTGAACTCCGGATCGAGTTCGAGCTTCTCCCGTTCGATCAGGGCGCCGAGCACCGCGCGCGAGCCGAGAATGGCGATCTGGCTCTCCACCAGCGCCGCATCCGCGCCCTGCGACGACGATCCCAGTCCGGTCGGGGTCACCCCGAGATCGACGAGATTGCGTTCGCGCGGATCGACGAAGATGTCGACGCTCGAGGTGTAGGCCGGCGCGGAGACCCAGACGAACCCCAGTCCGATCAGCAGGAACGTCGCCACGATCGACGCGATCAGGCGCCGACGGCAGGAGAACGCCCGGAACAGGGTGCGCAGATCGTCGGCCAGGCCGGGCTCACCCGACCTGACACCGACCATCTCCGACGCATGGGACGGCATGAATTGACCTCATCGGAGCCGACGCTGTCGACCTCTGCGACGACGAATACCATTTTCCCGTCCACCCGCGTGGAGAGAGTTAAGAACTGGTTAACGCAAGGGAACGGCGAAATCCGGCGGTGACGGGCCGGCGAACCGATCCGAAACGCTTCGGATCACAGGTCGGTCCGGGTCGTTCAGTCCTGCGAGATCTTCTTCATCCGAGCCCGGATCGCGATCTTCGTCTTCCAGAGAACATAGTAGAGCCGCCCACGCAGACCGCGTGCGAAGAGCGCGTCGTGGAGCGGGATCTCGTCGCAGCCGAAACGCCGCTTGTAGGCCATGTCGCCGATCGACAGATCGAAGAAGTCGGTGCCCATCGTCTGGAACCGGGCGATGGTCTCGTCGAACAGCAGGAGACCGGGCGCGAAGACCATTCGGTGATCGGTCTTGGACGCGGTCATGATCGCCACCGCCCGCCGGCCGTCGGTGAAGCCGAACAGCACCGCGATCGGCTCGCCGTCGGCCTCGAGCCGGGACAGCCAGGGTCGCAGAGGCGCCGCACGACCGTCGAGCAGACCGCGGTAGAGATCCCGCCACTCCGGTTCTTCGAAGATGTTGGCGCGGGCCTTGTGCTCCGCACTCTCGGCACGCAGGGCGCGGAAGTCGGCGATCTCCGACTCGCCGATCGCCTCGCCGACGTTCAACGTGAAGCCGTGGGCGTGGGCCTTCGCCAGATTCTGCAGGCTGCGCCGCAGATGGCGGCGGAACTTCGAGGTCTGGGTCGCGACGACCTCCGCCCGGCTCCGCCCGGCGAGCCGCAGCACCCAGGCCGAGAGCCGGAGCCGTCCGGCGTTGGGCAGCGCGGCCAGTGGGTTGGCGACCTCGCCGAAGGTCGCCGGCATCCGGTTGCAGTAGAGGACGTCGGCGCCGGGCACCGCGGCGAGGACCGCCCGTGCGATCGCCCCGGCCTCCGCCGGCCGGACCGTCGGATCGAAGATCGGCGCGCAGTAGTCGACCGGGCGGGCGTCGGTGCGCAACCACCCGAGCCCGTGCCGCCGCGAACGCAGCATCGGAAAGATCGCCGCGGGACGTCCGTCGGGGTGACGGACCAGCGCCACCACCGGCTCGTCCGGCCGTCGTGCGGCGACGAGACGGAAGAACAGCCGCATGAACCCGAAGTTCTGGAACGGCGTGGCGTCGCCCGGCCCGACCAGCGCCGACCATTCCGCTTCGAAGGGCTCGACCCCGCCGGCGATCTCCACCGACCAGGCATCACGGCGATGCGACATTCCGACCTCGCCCTCGACCCGCGGCGACCGTCCGCGCGACGAGCCATACCGCTCCACCGTCGCGATGGGAAGGCGGAGCGCCCGCTCGGCGACGCGGAGGGCCGCCGTCCGAAGCGGACGACGACCCCGTCGACGGGGCGTGCCGCGCGGCCGATCCGGACCCGGACCGCGGCCGCGAGGGGATCAGCCGAGCCAGGCCGGAATGTCCTCGGCCTTCGGCAGACCGCCGGCATGCACCACCTTGCCGTCGACGACGATGCCGGGGGTGGCGGCGATGCCGTAGGCGGCGATCGCGGCGTAGTCGGTGACCTTCTCCAGGGTGATCCCGACACCCATCCTGTCGGCCTCCGCCTGGACCATCTCGGCGGTCGTCTGGCAGCGCTTGCAGCCGGGGCCGAGGATCTTGACGTCCTTCATCTGCACTTCCTCTCCTTGGTTCCTCGGGCCGTCGGTCATGCCGTCGGTGCGGCGTGCGGCGGCCGGAGGCGTTCGCGACGGGTGGCGACGACGCTCACCGTGTTCGTCTCCCGGCGGTTCACACCGCGAAGAGGAGATTGAACAGGAAGCCGACGGCGAGGATCCCGCAGCCGACCACCCCGACGAAGACGGCGATCAGTCTCACCGTCAGCACCTTGCGCAGGATCACCATCTCCGGTGCGGAGAGGGCGATCACCGCCATCATGAAGGCCAGCACGGTACCGAGCGCCGCGCCCTTGGCGAGCAGCGCCTGCACCACCGGGATGATCCCGGCGGCGCTCGAGTACATCGGAATGCCGATCGCCACCGCCGCCGGCACCGACCACCAGGCGTCGCGTCCCATGATCGCGGCGACGAGATCGACCGGCACCCAGCCGTGGATGAAGGCACCGACGGCGATGCCGCCGACGATCCACATCCAGACCTTGCCGACGATGTCGACGACCGCGTCGACCCCGGCCCGCAGACGGTCCTCCAGATTCGTCTCCCGCATCGGCAGGTCGACGGCGCCGGCCCGGACCTCGCGGACCCACGGCTCCAGCCATCCTTCGAGATGGAACCGGCCGATCACCCAGCCCGCGACGATCGCCACGCCGAGACCGAAGCCGAGATAGGTCAGGGCCACCTGCCAGCCGACCAGGGCGAACAACAGGCCGAGCGCCACCTCGTTGACCATCGGGGCGGCGATCAGGAAGGAGAAGGTCACTCCGAGCGGCACGCCCGCCGAGACGAAGCCGATGAACAGAGGCACCGCCGAGCACGAACAGAACGGCGTGACGATGCCGAGACCGGCGGCGGCGACGTTGCCCACGCCCTCCCGCCGGCCGGCGAGCAGCGCCCGGGTGCGTTCGGCCGAGAAGAAGCTCCGGACCACCCCCATGGCGAAGACCACCAGGGTGAGCAGCATCAGCACCTTGGGCGTGTCGAAGACGAAGAAGGCGAGCGCTTCGCGGGCGTGTCCACCCGGTTCGAGCGGCAGATGCGAGACGACCCAATCGGCGAAGCTCTCGAGCCCCCGGTAGACCGCGAACCAGGCGACCAGCGACGCCGCCGTCACGAAGATCGGGAACGACGCGGGACGGCGCTTCTTCGGCGGCGCGGCGGGGGCGGAACAGCAGGTGCTCATGCGGCCTCCTCCTCGCGTCTCGCGACCGGCAGCGTCAGAACGGCGTCGACGACCGCGGCGACCGCAGGATCGAGGCGCGGATTGCGGCGATAGCGGACCCACTGGGCGTCGCGTCGATCGGTCACCAGACCGGCGACCCGCAGCGTCGCCATGTGCCGCGACATCCGCGACTGGCTGGCGCCGAGCTTCTCCATCAGTTCACAGACGCAGTGCTCCTGCCCGTCCCAGAGCAGCCGGATCGCCTCGAGGCGGGTCGGTTCCGAGAGTGCCGCCATCAGTTCCGTCGGATCCATCATGTCCTCTTTCGCTTATGCGCGAATGAGCATATGATGCATCGAAGAGACGCCCCCGTCAATCTCCGTTCGGCGGGAAGACGCCGGTGAGGGACGGGCGACCGGTTCGAGAACCATCGGGAGGCCGCGCCATGACCATCCGGGTCCCGGAAGACGTCGCCAGAGACGCCACGGCACTCTGCTCGGGGTGCGGGCAGTGCATCGAACAGCTGGCGGACAGTCCCTGCCTCTATTTCCCGCGTCTGTCGGCGCTGCAGGAGCGGGTCCGTCGCGGTGGCGCGGACCCGAGTTCGCGGGAGCTGTCGGAACTGATCGACCTGTGCAACGGCTGCGGCCTGTGCCCCTGTGCCGACGTCCGGGTGAAGATCCGCGAGGCCAAGGACGCCTTCGTCGCCCGGGACGGTCTCGGCTATGGCGTCCGGCTGCTCGAGGACGTGCCGAAGCTCGCCGCGCTCTGCGGCGTTCTACCGGCTCTGACCAATCGCGTACTCGGCTTCGAGCCACTGGCGCGCCTCGCCAAACGGACGATCGGGGTGCATCCCGATCGGCTCGTCCCGCCGGTCCCGACGCGCCCCTTCGACGACTGGGCGGCACGCCACGGCCTCGACCGACGGTGCGACGAGGCGGAGCACAGGGTCGCCTATTTCGTCGGATGCACCGCCCGCTGGTTCTATCCGGAGATCGCGATCGCGACGGTCGAGGTGCTGAAGGCCAACGGCATCGCGGTCTGGGTACCGCCGCAGACCTGTTGCGGCATGCCGCCCCACCTCGAAGGCGACCGTGATCTAACCTTCGAACGCGTGTCCGAGAACATCGACGCCCTTTCGATCGCGATCGAGTCCGGATACGACGTCGTCACCGCCTGTCCGACCTGCAGCTTCATGTTCAAATCGGTCCTGGCGCGCGGAGCGCAGTTCGCCGAGGACCGGCGCCGCCGGATCGAGGACCTCGCCGAAGAACTCGGGCGAGACGCCGAGGCGATCCACCGCCGGCTGGCCGAAGAGGATCTGGCGCCGACCGGCAGGGCCAATGCGGCGGCCGACACCTTCCACGAACCGTGGGTGATCAACCAGATCCTCGGCCGCCGTTACTCCGGCGATGCGAGCGACGCGGGGTACTTCGCCGACATCGATCCGGAGGTTCGGATCCGCATCGCCGGCCATGTCTTCGAGCTCGGCGAATATCTCCGGATCCTCGACCGGGAGGGGCGCCTCCGCCGGGACGTCGTCCTTCCCGAGACCGCCGCGACCTACTACCCGCCGTGCCATCTGCGCGAACAGGGGATCGGCATGCCCTGGCGCGAGCTGCTCGCCGACGTCGGAGGGCGGGACCTCCCGATCCTCGGTGACGGCGACGACTGCTGCGGCCTCGGCGGCGTCATGGGACTGAAGGCGGGCTTCCACGACACCTCCGTGGCGATGGGGGCACGCCTGATGGACAAGGCGCGCGCGGCCGCCCCGGAGCGGGTGGTGACCGAATGCCTGGGCTGTCGGATGCAGTTCCGACAGATGACCGACTTTCCCGTCGTCCACCCGGTCGAGTGCCTCGCCGAGGCCTACCGCCGACGCAACCGGGAGAAGATAGAAGGAACCGGCTGAGCCGAACGGCGCGTCTCCCGGCTTGCCTTTGATCGATATTTCCAGAATAGTAGAAATATGGACAAGTCGGATCTGCTTCTCGCCTTTCACGCCCTCTCCCAGGAGACGCGCCTCGATGTCTTCACCCTGCTGGTGCGCCACGGCTCCGAGGGACTGCCGGCCGGAGAGATCGCGCGTCGGCTCGACGTCCCCCCGACCACGCTCTCGACCCATCTCGGCATCCTCGCCCGCGCCGCGCTGGTCGCCGCCGACCGCCGCGGCCGTTCGATCGTCTACCGGGCGGAAGTCGCCGGCATCGAGGATCTCGTCGGATTTCTCTCGGCCGGCTGTCGCGACGGCGACCTCGAAGGCGGCTCCGCGGGCCCCCGCTTCCACAGGAGGAACGGCATGACCGGACGGATCTACAACGTCCTGTTCCTGTGCACCGGCAACTCCGCCCGCTCGATCCTGGCCGAGAGCATCCTCGCGCGGGACGGCGCCGGCCGTTTCGCCGCCCATTCCGCCGGCAGCCGACCGAAGGGGGAGGTCGATCCGCTCGCTCTGACGACCCTCGAGCGCGCCGGTTACGCGACCGGGGGGCTCCGCTCCAAGAGCTGGGAGGAGTTCGCGGCACCCGACGCGCCGATCATGGACTTCGTCTTCACCGTCTGCGACGCGGCGGCCGGTGAGGTCTGCCCGATCTGGCCGGGCCAGCCGATGACCGCCCACTGGGGCATCGAGGATCCGGCGGCGGTCGAAGGGCCCGGGCTCGCCCGGGAAACCGCCTTCGTTTCGGCTTTCCGCCACCTGAGGAACCGGATTTCCGCCTTCACCGCCCTGCCGATCGCCGGCATCGATCGCATGGCGCTCACCAACCGTCTGCGCGAGATCGGCCGCCTCGACGGGGCGACGCCGCTCGGCGGTAAACCATGAGGCTCGAGATGGACGTCACGATCTGGCACAACCCCGCCTGCGGCACGTCGCGCAACGCCCTCGCGCTGATCCGTCACGCCGGTTTCGCGCCGACGGTGGTCGAGTATCTGGAGACGCCGCCGTCCCGCGCCGAGCTGCTCGATCTCGTCGACCGCATCGGCGTGCCGCTCCGCGCGATCCTGCGGAGGAAGGGGACGCCCCACGACGCGCTCGGTCTCGCCGATCCGACGGTCTCGGACGACGCGATCCTCGATGCGATCGCCGTCCATCCGATCCTGATCAACCGGCCGATCGTCGCGACCCCGGCCGGGGTGAAGCTCTGCCGCCCCTCCGATCTGGTGCTCGACCTGCTGCCGGACGTGCCGATGCCCGACTTCGTCAAGGACGACGGCGAGCCGGCACTGCGCGACCGGCCGATCGCCGGGGACGATCCGGCCCTCGCCGCCGCGCTCGCCGCCGAAGGTCTTCCGGTCGACGATCTCGACGAGCCGGGACGTCGTTTCTTCTCCTACGAGACGCTCTCCGGTGCGCCGGTCGGATTCGCCGGCATCGAGACGCACGGTGAAGAGGTCCTGCTGCGATCGCTCGTCGTTCCCGTCGAGCGGCGACGGCACGGCATCGGTGCGGCGATCGTCGCGCGGGCGCTGCGTCGTGCCCACGATCTCGGTGCCCGGCGCGCCTGGGGCCTGACCACCACCATCGCTCCCTGGCTCGCGGCCCGCGGCTTCTCCCGGGTCGAGCGGACCACCGCACCGACGGTGATCCTCGAGACCCGGCAGGCGAAGAGCCTCTGCCCGGCGTCGGCGATGCTCCTGTCGCGGTCGATCGCGCCGTGACGGCACTCCACGCGACGCGGGGAGCCGGCCGACGTCCTTCGTCGCGCCGCCTCGGACACGTCCGCACCGACGTGTCGGGAGACGGAACCGAGTGATGCGCCACCGATCGTCGTCGGGGCATCCGCCCGCCGAACGGCCGAGAGAGGCGCGCACCGACGCCGTCGCCGCGACGGCCGCGTCGTCCGCTCGAACGGCAGCGCTTCGGGAGAAGTGGTGCGCCATCCCGGGCAAATCTGCGAACACGTAGCCAATTGAAATATTTTACGAATTTTGAGATGGATAATGCGCTTCACCTCGCTGTCGGCATCTCCTCCCATCGCCGAAAAGGACGAACTTATCCCCGCGAGTCACTCGACGATTAGACTACATCGATCGCATCGATAAAGAGCTGCGCCGAATGACCGACATCGAGGAACTCTCTGCGTGGAAGACGCAGGACGCTCATCTGCTCGAATTACAGGGCGACTTGGCTTATCTCAAGCTGCTCATTGCCGATCTGCGACACTATCTGAGATTGAAAGCAGGCTACGATCCGAATCAACCTCGTGGCGATCACGGACGATGGGTCGACACGGGAGGCGGCACACGGATCGCCCAGGCCGATATGCCCGATCGGTCCCACGTGGACTTGTTGGACGAAGAACAGCGCGGCGGACATACGATCTCCAAACACGTCGGAGCGACACCGGGCACCCTCACTGGATACGTTCGCGATTCGATCCTGATGGATCCCAGCCCTGACCGGCACGACATACGAAGCGGATCCTTCCCTTCGTTGGAAGCGGCAGACAAGCTGGTGAATGCGACTCTCGATCGCAACCGCGACATCGTCGATGGCGTAAGAAGCGGTATCCTGGATGAGCAGCGTATCGACGCCTATTTCGGTTCGCCGACAGGCATCGAAGCATACGCATCGACGATCCGGAGCCAGCCCCGCATTCGGGAAACATACGGCGTGGGCGTCTACATTCGCCGCGATCCCAGTGCAAAAAATGGCTTTCGGGTCATCACGGCATATCCCCGCAATCGCGACTAGGCACCATCATGACCAACAAGACGATTTACGAGATCGAATTCTATGTCGTCGATCACGGGACGGAATTTCGCCGAACACTCCGCGATGCGCGCACCTATGACGATGCCAAAGCGTTTCTGGACGATCTCGTCGGCCGGCGCGATCCGCCATCCGAGTCTCGTTCGGAGCCGAACCGGGCGAGTTCCGACACATATCTGGTCGACGAGGCGCAATACCGTGCCTTCGAGGCCTTCATGCGCCGGAGGCAGTCGTGAGCGGACCCGATCGGGGATCAGCAGTCGCGTCGATGTGAGAGATTTGGTGCCCCAGGCCGGACTCGAACCAGCACGCCCTCGCAGGCAACAGATTTTGAGAGACCCCAGACGCGCTATCCTTTGTGTATCCGGGGGTATCCGATTTCCCGATAACCGACTGTAAGC
>CALFRR010000084.1 GCA_937919435.1 uncultured Alphaproteobacteria bacterium
GCCCTGGACGGCGCGATTGATCTCGGCGGTGGTCGCCGACTGTTCCTCGACCGCGGCGGAGATGCCGCTCGACACCTCGTTCATCCGATCGATGGTGCCGGAGATCTCGGCCATCGAGGCGACCGCCTCGCGGGTCGCGCCCTGGATGGTCTGGATCTGGCCGGTGATCTCTTCGGTCGCCCGGGTGGTCTGGCCGGCGAGGTTCTTCACCTCCGCCGCGACCACCGCGAAGCCGCGTCCGGCGTCGCCGGCCCGCGCCGCCTCGATGGTGGCGTTGAGGGCGAGGAGGTTGGTCTGGGCGGCGATGTCCTGGATCAGGCCGACGACGTGACCGATCTTCTCGGAGGCCTCTGTCAGGCGCTGGACCTTGTCGCGGGCCTCGCCGGCATGCATCACGCCGCCGCGGGCGACCTCCGCCGAGAGGCTGGCCTGCCGGGCGATCTCGGCGATCGAGGCATCGAGTTCGGTGACCGCGGCGGCGACGCTCTCGACGTTGGACGTGGCGGTCGCGGCGGCCTCGGCGGTGCGTCCGGCGCTGCCGGCGGTCTCGCCGGCGATCCGGGTCATCCCCTCGGCATGGCCGCGCAGCGCCGCCACTTCGTCGGAGACGGTGTCGATCGACCGGATGACCTCGGTCTCGAAGGTTTCGACCGCGTTCTGCAGCGCGGTGGTCACCGACCAGGTGACCATGCAGCCGAGATAGGTGCCGGCGGCGTCGACGATCGCCGCGGCGCGCAGGTCGAGCCGCTCCTTCCCGAGGCGGATCTTGGCGTTCCAGGGCAGATTCTTCGGATCGGCGACGATGCCGCGCTGACGGGCGGGATCGCGATGGAAGACGTCCATCGAGCGGCCGACCAGACGGTCGGGGTCGACGTCGGCGGGCAGCTCGTGGCGGATCGCGTGCAGCGTCCGGACGCTCATCCGGTTCGCCCAGGTGATGACGCCGGTCTTCGGATCGGCGAGGAGGACGTTGACCGGCATCTGGTCGAGCATCGCCTCGAACGTCGACATCGGCAGTCCGACCACTGCCGTCGCCACCGGTTCGGCCCCGCCGGCACGCCTCATCAATCGTCCGAACATTCCCGCTCTCCGTCGCCCGGCGGGACCGCGTCGCTCCGAAACGCTTCGGAACATCATCCCGACGGCGAAAAGTGGCATGCGGGTGGTTACCCGCCCGTAAAAATCGTCGCCGGAAATGCGAACACCGGCCGCAACCGATCGCCTGAAGCGAACGGTTGCGGCCGGTGTCGGAGCATCGCGCGTCAGTGCACCTTGACGATGGAGACCAGCACCGCCGCGAAGATCGCGGTGGTGATGACGCCGGAGATGTTGGCGCCGAGGGCGTGGGGCAGGATGATCGACGAGGGATTTTCGTGGCTGACCAGCTTCTGGGCGACCTTGGCGGTGGTCGGCACGCAGGAGACCGCGGCGATGCCGATCACCGGATTGTACTTGCCGCCGGTGACGAACCACAGCACGTAGCCGCCGAGCAGACCGCCGATCGCCGAGAAGGTCAGGGCGAGGATGCCGAGGATCAGCAGGATCAGCACCTTCGGGTCGAGGATGGTGCTGGCTTCGCAGAGCACGCCGAGCACCAGACCGAGGAAGAAGGTGGCGCCGTAGAGCACCTGATTGGAGAAGAGTTCGTAGAAGTAGGTCAATCCGGATTCGCGCACCACCACGCCGAGGAACACCGACAGGAACAGCGGGGCGGCGACCGGGAAGAGCAGCGAGAGGATGACGCAGACGATCACCGCGAAGACCATCTTCTCACCCGAGGAGATCGGGCGGGTCTTCTCGGGCGGCATTTCGATGGCGCGCAGCCTGGCGGGAACCAGTGCCTTCACCAGGTAGGGATACCCGCCGTAGGTCAGGCCGAGATAGAGATAACCGACGACGGTGATCGGTACGAAGATCTCGGGGGCGAGCATCAGCGAGGCGAACAGCACCATCGGGCCGTCGGCACCGCCGATCGTCGCGGTGGCGGCGGCCTCGCCCATCGGCAGGCCGAGCCAGACGCCGAGCGGGAAGGTGATCAGAGTGCCGAGTTCGGCGCAGATCGCCAGGAACATCGAGCGGAACGGCCGTGCCATGACGAAACCGACGTCGAGCAGCGTGCCGATGCCGAGGAACACCAGACAGGCGATCAGACCGTTCGAGAACATCAGCGTGTAGATCGGTTGCAACCAGTCGATCTGCATCTGGGTCACCACCTGATCGGTGGTCGAGGCCAGCGGGTCGAGGAACAACGTTCCCTTCTTGCCCTCGGCGAAGGTCAGCACGCCGGCGTTGACGGTCGCCATGCCGAGGCCCATCGGGATCATCAGAAGCGCTTCGAGGACGCCCTTGTGGCCGAGGTAGATGAGGAGGAAGCCCAGGAGCATCAGGCCGATGCGACCGAACATGATGTGCGGATCGCTGTCGGCCAGCGTGGCGATGCCCTGGAAGATCGATAGGAACGAGATGTCGGACACTGGCGTGGCCCTCCGGGTGGGGCGCGGCGGAACTCGGCCGAGGCGTCGGTGATCAGGGGTGTGGATTGTGCGAGGTGTGCTGACGCGCCCTCGTCTCGGCGGTCCAGCCGGAGGATTGCGACGCCTCTCCGATCCAGACGATGCGGGCCGGGCCGATCGAGGCGGCGACGGCGGCGGCGATCACCGCGACGATGCCGGGTTCGACCCCGGGGGCGATCGGAACCGGAGGTGCGGCCGGCTTGGCGGCCTCGACGGCCTTCTGCGTACGTCTGCTCATCGCGCCGATGCCGGCGACCAGGAAATGGATGAACACGGCCGACGCCATGGCGATCGCCGCCATCAGGGCATACCCGAAGGCCGATTTGGCGATCGCCACCGAAACTGCGGATTCGATCGGCATTTTCCCGCCTCTCTGTGCCGTCGCCGTGCGGCGACGGGTCGGACGATCGTTGGCTTCTCTGGCGGGGCCGGCCGGCGCGGTCGGGCGCGGGAGGGCCGTCGTCGAGGCACGCGGGTCCGATCTCGTGCCGCCGCCACCATACCAAACGCGGCGTCCGCCTCAAGGCTGTGGCGGCGTTTCGGCGGGAATGCGGCTCCCAGGGCGCGTCGAAACCGGCTCGGCGGGCCGATTCCATCTGTTATTTCAACTCGTTTGCCAGAGGCCGCCGAAAGCTCGGGACAAAGCCGGATCGGTTTCTTACGGGTGGCCGAAGCCATGGTGGCGAAGGTTTCGGCGCGGCCGGGGAGGCCGAGAATCGGCGGCGCTGGATTTCGACGACCGACCCGCCTATAAGCGCGGTCATTCCCGACGATCGCCGACGGGGACGTGGGGGCTCCCCGCCGTCCCGCCCCAAGTGCCCTTCCTCATGGGCGAGCGGCAGCCATCGAGCGATCGCCGGATCCGACGACACCGACCGATCGAGAAGAGACGACCATGGCCGGACATTCACAGTTCAAGAACATCATGCACCGCAAGGGCAAGCAGGACTCGGTGCGGTCCAAGCTGTTCTCGAAGCTCGCCCGAGAGATCACCGTGGCGGCCAAGGCCGGCGGCCCCGATTCTGCGATGAACTCCAAGCTCCGGCTGGCGATCCTCAACGCCCGCGCCGAGAACATGCCGAAGGACAACATCGAGCGCGCGATCAAGAAGGCCGCCGGTGCCGAAGGCGACGCCTACGTCGAGGTCCGCTACGAAGGGTACGGCCCGGGCGGCACCGCGGTGATCGTCGAGGCGCTGACCGACAACCGCAACCGCACCGGCGGGGCGGTGCGCGCCGCCTTCACCAAGTTCGGCGGGGCGCTGGGCGAGACCAACTCGGTGTCGTTCTCGTTCGACCGGATCGGCGAGATCACCTATCCGGTTTCGGTCGGCTCGAGCGACACGGTGCTCGAGGCGGCGATCGAGGCGGGCGCCGACGACGTGATCTCGGACGACGAGAGCCACGTCGTGGTGACCACCTACGAGGGGCTGCAGGAGACTTCGCGGCTGCTCGAGGCGTCGCTCGGTCCGGCCACCTCGGTCAAGCACAACTGGCGTCCGCAGAACACCGTGCCGGTCGACGAAGAGAAGGCTGTCAGTCTGATGAAGATGATCGGCATGCTCGAAGACGACGACGACGTTCAGAACGTCTATACCAACTTCGAGATCTCCGACGAGGTCATGGCGAAGCTCACCGCCGCCTGATCCTCCTCGAAGACGAGAGATTTCGAAACGGGCGGTGAGATCCTCACCGCCCGTTTCGCGTTTCGGTCCGCCGGTCGGCGGACGTCCCGCGAACCCGCTCTCCGGGAGGACGACATGGAACTCCACGTCTGGCTCGCCTTCGTCGCCGCCTCCGCGGTGCTCGTCGCCGTTCCCGGGCCGACGGTGCTGCTGGTCGTCTCGCACGCCCTCGGTCAGGGCTGGCGCACCACCCTGCCGATCGCGCTGGGGGTGGCGCTCGGCGACGTCACCGCGATGACCGCGTCGCTGTTCGGCGTCGGTGCGCTGCTCTCCGCTTCGGCGACGCTGTTCCTGGCGGTGAAGTGGATCGGCGCGGCCTATCTCGTCTTCCTCGGCGTCCGCCTGTTCCGGGCCGGCGGCGACGGCGGACCGGTGGCGGCGGCCGGCGCGCGCCATCGCGGCCGGCTGATGGTCCACGCCTGGCTGGTCACCGCGCTGAACCCGAAGGGGATCCTGTTCTTCGTCGCCTTCCTGCCGCAGTTCGTCGACGCCGGCACGCCGCTCCTCGGCCAGTGGCTGCTCCTGGAGGCGACCTTCGTCGCCATCGCCTTCGCCAACGTGATGACCTACACCGCCTTCGCCGCCCGGGCCGGCCGGGCGATCCGCGATCCGCGGATCGTCGCGCGGGTCAATCGGATCGGCGGTTCGGCCCTGATCGGAGCGGGGCTCGCCACCGCGGTGTTCGCCGAGAGCCGGTGAGGCGGGCGGTCACGGACCGGCCGGGCGGTCTCGGGCGGGGCCGTCCTCCGCGGGGATCGTTCCGAGATCCTCGGCCAGCCGCACCAGATAGCCGTCGGGATCCTGGACGAGGAACTCTCTCTGGCCGCTCAGGTGGTCGCCCGCCCGATACCAGGTTTCCGAGGGGGCCTCGAACAGCGGCCACGACGCCCGTTCGAGCGCTTCGAGGATCGGCGCCAGGCGCTCGACCATGATCTGGAAGTTGATTCCCCGGCCGAACGGTCGCTCCAGCGGTCCGGTGTCCCAGTGACCGTTGATCCGGCAGAGCATCACCTGGGCGCCGGCGCGCTCCAGATAGGAGAATCCCGCGGCCGGGCGGTCGTAGGCGACCGTGAAGCCGAGCAGACCGCACCAGAAGCGCAGGCTGGCGTCGAGGTCGGTGACGTCCAGTTCGGGGACGAGCGGCGCGAACCCACCCTTCGGGAGCGATCCGGAGCCGGGAGCGGCGGTGCGTTCGACGCGGGCGATCGGAGGTTTCATGGGTTCATGAAGGCCGGTCGGGCAA
Organism: uncultured Alphaproteobacteria bacterium; assembly: GCA_937919435.1. GTDB lineage: Bacteria > Pseudomonadota > Alphaproteobacteria > Rhizobiales > Ancalomicrobiaceae > Siculibacillus. Next base: position 5,441 of record CALFRR010000084.1, read on the forward strand.
CCGGGGTCAAGACGGGCGTGCGATCCGATCGCCGGCTCTTCCGAAACGAACCGGGAACATGCTAAGCCTTTCGGCATGACCTCCGTCGTTCGAATCATCGGTATCGATCCCGGACTCCAGCGCACCGGCTGGGGGATCGTCGACGCCTGCGGCAACCGGCTGTCGTACGTCGCCTGCGGCACCGTCACCTCGACCGCGAGCGCCGACCTCGCCCACCGGCTGGTCGAACTGCACGACGGGCTCGCGGCGGTGATCTCGGAGCACGCGCCGGACGAGGCGGCGGTCGAGGAGACCTTCGTCAACTCCAACCCGACCGCCACCCTGAAGCTCGGGCAGGCGCGCGGCATCGCGATGCTGGTGCCGGCCAAGGCCGGACTGACGGTCGGCGAATACGCCCCGAACCTGATCAAGAAGACGATCGTCGGTGCCGGACACGCCGAGAAGGCGCAGGTCCAGCACATGATCGGCATCCTCCTGCCGAAGGCGAGCTGGACCGGGGCGGATGCGGCGGACGCGCTGGCGATCGCCATCTGCCACGCCCATCACCGCCGCTCGCCGGCCCGGATGCTCGCCGAGGCCGGACGGCGCTGAGCCGGCCGCGGGCGTCGTCGTCGCCGGCTGATCGTTCGTCCGGATGGCGGACGAGGGGGCGGAGGACTATCTTCTTCCCGATGCGGGGGATCGGCCGATGGCGGCCGTCTCCGCCGGAGCGTGGTCGGGATCGACCGCGGACCGGCCGGCGGCGCCACGGGTCCACGATCCTCGCGTGATCGTCGGAGGTGCGCCATGTCCATTCACCCGACCCGCGACGTCCTCGAAGCCGAGATTCGCAAGCTGATCGACTTCCCGGTCGAACTGTCGGCGGTGCCGCTCGATCGACTGGTGGTCATCCGCGACGGTCTGCATCGCGGCGAACCGCATCACCGCTTCGCCGAGGAACTGAAGCACCGGCCGACCGCCGGTCCGATCCATCGGTGAGGCCCCGCCGTCCCTCGGGCGGCGATGCTCTGCCTCGCTCGCCTCTTGCCGGTGCCCGCTTCACGACTCCCGCCGGGTGTGAAAGAAGAAGGGAGGAACGGCAGGAGGGGCGGATGATCGGCAAGCTCAGGGGCGTCGTCGACGAATACGGCGAGGACTTCGTCGTGATCGACGTCAACGGGGTCGGCTACGTCTGCCACTGTTCGGCGCGGACGCTGCAGAACCTGCCGCGCCCCGGCGAGGCGGCGGTGCTGGCGATCGAGACGATCGTCCGCGAGGACATGATCCGGCTCTACGGCTTCGCCGATTCCGACGAGCGGGAGTGGTTCCGGCTGCTGACCACCGTGCAGGGGGTCGGGGCCAAGGTGGCGCTGGCGCTCCTGTCGACGCTCCGGCCGGGCGAACTCGCCTCGGCGATCGCGCTCAAGGACGTCACCGCGCTGGCCCGCGCCTCCGGAGTGGGCAAGCGGCTCGCCGAACGGATCGCCCAGGAACTGAAGGACAAGGTGCCGAGCTTCTCCTCGGTCGATCCGGCGCTGGTGTCGCTCGCCGGCGGGATCGCCGAGAAGACCGCGCCGAAGCCGATCGCCGACGCGGTCTCGGCGCTGGTCAATCTCGGCTATCCGCAGATCCGCGCCTCCGCGGCGGTCGCCGCGGCGGTCAAGGCGGCGGGCGAAGACGCTCCGACCGAGAAGCTGATCCGGCTCGGCCTGAAGGAACTGGCGCTCGGCTGAAGCGCCGCTTCACCACAGTTCCTTGGCGCGGCCGCAGTTCGGGCAGGCCCAGTCGTCCGGCAGATCCTCGAAGGCGACGCCGGGCGGGACGTCGTGATCGGGGTCGCCGATCGCCGGGTCGTAGACGAAGCCGCAGTCGCGGGTCTGGCACTCGCGGGTTTCGGCCGCGCGGGCGCGGACGGTGGCGAAGGGCAGCAGCCCGAGGAGGGCGGCGAGGAACGAACGGCGGAGCGGGTCGGGCATCGGGGTTCCGGAAGCTGGGCGTGCGGTGGCCTTCGGCCGAGCCGCGTCATCGGCATTCTGCCGCCGGCCGATATCGCTTCGATGACGCACGGGGTTCGCACGGGAGGACCGCGGCGCGCGGGCGATTTAGGTTTCGTGAATTGGACAAAATTCGTTCGTAAATCTATATTGTATGTATATATTGAACGATCAGTCGAAATTCCATCGGCTTCTGGAGCGGTCGGCGGAGGGGTACTCCGGGTTCATCGAAACGACGGGCGCAGCCGAAACGGCTCGGACGCCCTCCCTCGGAACCAAGGAGACCGGTCATGGACACTCTCGTCGCCCCCTATGCGATCTTCGCCCTGCGCCTCGCGGTGGCGGCTCTGTTTCTCGCCCATGCGCAGCTGAAGCTGCGCGTCTTCACCATCGCCGGCACCATCGGCTTCTTCCGCTCGCTCGGCCTGCCCGGCTGGCTGGCGCCGGTGACCATCGCGGTCGAGCTCCTCGGTGCCGCGGCGCTGATCTTCGGCATCTTCCCGCGGCTGGCGGCGCTCGCCCTGGTGCCGCTGATCCTCGGCACCATCGTCACCGTGCACGGACGCAAGGGCTGGCTGTTCTCAAATCCGGACGGCGGCTGGGAGTTCCCCGCCTTCTGGGCGGCGGTGCTGGTGGTGCTCGGTCTGCTCGGCGACGGCGCCTTCACTCTGCTGCCGACCGCGCTGCTCTTCGGCTGATCGCTCCACGACGACACCGACCGACACGAACGGCGGGCGCCCCTCGGGGACGCCCGCCGTCGCGCGTCCGGATCACTCGGCGAGCGCCATCACCCGCAGGCGGTGGCCGTCGGGATCGGCGGCGACGAAGCTGCGGCCGAAGTCGAGGTCGGTCGGCGGCAGGAGGACCGGGACGCCCTTCGCCACCCAGGCGGCATGAGTGGCGTCGACCGCGGCGGCATCCGCCACGGTGATCGCGATCTCGGACCCGCCGGGGGCGGCACCCGCCGCCGGGGCGAGGGTGCGGTGCGACCACAGGCCGAGCATCACGCCGCCGGTCAGCGGCAGCATGGCGAAGGTGTCGGCGACCTCGATCGGGTCGTGACCGAGGATCTCGCTCCAGAAGGCGACGGAGCGGCGGGGGTCGGCGACATAGAGAATGACGAAGTTCGGATCGGGCATCGGGGCCTCCTGCGTGGTCGATGGAGAGACCATCGCCCGACCCTCCTGTCAGAATTCGTCAGGAGCGTTTCCCGCTCTCCGATCCGATCCCTTCGGCGCGGCGCCAATCGCGCATCAGGGTGCGGCGGCGGCGCGGGTAGCGTTCGCCGGTCGGCCGCGCCTCGACGATCCGGTCGAGCCGGAAATGGCGGAAGTCGCCGCGGCTCTCGCACCAGGCGACCAGGATCGACACCCGTTCGAAGAAGGCGACGGCCATCGGCCAGACGATGCGGCGGCTGGCGTGGCCGTCGGCGTCGCGATAGTCGAGTTCGAGCCGGGTCTCCTCGCGGATCGTCCGGCGCAGCAGATCCGGGTCGACGCCGGCGGACGGGGTGTCGCGGCCGGGACCGATCAACAGGCCGGGGTCGTCGAGGTCGCCGCGGCGGGCCTCCGGCAGCACCGCCTCGATCCGGGCGAGGGCGGTCTCGGCGGCGCGGGCCAGTCGGGGATCGCCGCGGGCCGCGACGAAGCGGACCCCGAGGGCGAGGGCTTCGAGTTCCTCGATGCCGAAGGCCAGCGGTGGCAGGGTGAAGCCGGGCCGCAGCAGGTAGCCGACCCCGGCCTCGCCGTCGATCGGGGCGCCTTCGCCGCGCAGCGTGGCGACGTCGCGGTAGACGGTGCGCAGGGAGACGCCGAGATCGGCGGCGAGCGTCTCGGCGGTCACCGGGCGGCGCCGGCGGCGCAGCGCATCGACCAGCGACAGGAGGCGGGCGGCACGGGACATCGGCGCCGGCTCAGGGTTGCGGATAGCCGAAGGCGAGCGATCCGATCACCGGTGCGACCGCCCGCATGTTACGGTCGTTCGAAGCGAAGGTGCGGTCGCCTGAAACCGCTTCGGCGGCCGCTTCGGGCGCGTTCGCGCCGGCGGTGAAGCGGACCTGGACGATGCAACCGCCGGGGAGCTTCCCGTCGAGGGTACCGCCCTTCCAGTCGACGACCGAGCCGCCGTAGTCCCAGTCGAAGCCGGAGAGCGCGAAGGGGCGGCCGTTCAGCTTCTCCACCGCGGCGAGGCTCATGCCGATCTTCAGGCCGTTCGGAGCGATCCACGCCGACTTTTCCGACAGACGCAACGAGGCGAGGCCGCGCCGGGCCTTCTCGTCGGCCCAGAAGAGTTCGAGCCGGCGGTCCGGGTGATCGCCGAAGATCACGGTGGCGGGGATCTTCTCGCCTTCCGCTCCGTCGACCTTGCGCCAGGCGACGTCGGCCTTGCCGAAGACCGCGAGGATCGCGGCGTGGGAGGTGGCGCGGTCGAAGGGGGCGGCGCAGGTCAGCCGATCCGTCGAAGTCTCGGCGGCGGCCGGCTCCGGGGCCGACGGCAGGAGGGCGACGAGGACGGCGCCGACGGCGGCGCTACGGATGGCTGTTACGGTCACGGTGTCCTCCCGGATCGGTGGTCTTCCCGAGGCGCGAGACTACACGAATTCGCGGTCGGCGCGTCACGGCAGGACGGTCACTTCGACGACGCGGCGGACCCGCCGCGGGCCGTTCGGGGCGCGCCCGGAGACGTCGACCTCGAACCGGTCGGGGCCGAGATGGCCGGGGGCGGGGGTGTAGCGCAGGGCGTTGCGGTCGACGGACTCGACGGTGCCGTGGGCGGGTGTGATCGCGAGCTTCGCCACGGGATCGACGAGGTTGCGGGCGAACCGGCCGATGCAGACGGCACCGCGGGCGACCCGCATGTGGAAGATCTGCGCCTCGTCGTCCCATTGGAAGTGGCAGCCGGCGGAGAGCACCGTGTGCGCCTCCTCGGCACTCTCCACCCGGCAGGTCGCGTCGTGGGCGACGATCCGGCGGAAGCGGCCGATCCGCCCGTCGGGCAGCGGCATCGTCACCTCGCCGCCGCCGTGCCCGGCGTAGTCGACCTCGAGCGTGCAGGTGCCGGAGGCGATGCGGACGTCACGGGTCAGGGTGAAGCCCGGATAGTCGGAGCGGAAGGTCACCCGGGTGCTCCCTTCGACCCGGTAGCTCGCCCGGTAGCTGCCGAAGTCGACGGTCTCGCCGTCGTGGCGGACGACCCGGGTGGCGGCGGGGCTCGACCGGTCGGTCAGGGCCTCGATGTCGACACCGCCCCGGCCGTCGAGCCGGAGGCGCAGCGCGGCGGTCTCCGACCACCGGCCGGCGGGGATCGGCGGGTCGACCTGGAAATAGATGCTGCGGTAGCGGACGACCACGGAGACCGGTTCGTCGGCGAGCGACGGAGCGGTCGACAGGGCGGTCGCCAGCACCGCGGCGGCGAGCGGCGGTGCCGCGGAACGGCGGAGGCCGGGGCGGGACAGGGGCGTCACGGGCGAGACCTCCGGTTCGAGGCGGAAGGTGTGCCGATACCCGATACACGCACGCGTCGTCTCGCGCTTCGTCGGGGCGGCGCTTCTCGGCGTCGCCCCGACCGTCGAGCGCTCCGGACCGGCGCCGGTGGGATCCGGTGCCGCGGTCTCCGCCTCAGTCGGCGAGCTGGAAGTGGATCACCGTGCGCAGGTCGGCCGGCGCGGTCCGGCCGGCGTCGTCGAGATACTCCTCGAGCGGAGGCAGGTCGGCGAGGCTCTCGCCGCTCGCCGGCAACCAGTCGCGGAAGAACCGCCGATAGGTCTCGGAGAGCGCCTCGTAGGGGCCGCGGTGGACCACGGTCGCGAAACGGCCGGCGGGGTGGCGGTACTCGGCGAGCGGCGGGTCGATCGGGGTCGCCGCGTCGACGACGATGCAGGCATCGGCCCGGAGGTCGGCCTCGGCGACCGCCGCCGGATCGTCCCAGGACAGGGCGACGAAGCGCGTGGCGGGTCCGAGCAGGCGGCGTTCGCCGGCGATCCGGCAGAGCGTCCCGAAGGTCTCGCCGAGGCGGCCGTAGGCGCCGCGATGGGGAAGGCCGGCGAGGCGGAGGGCGGGAAGGGTACGGATCTCGACTGCGATTCCATCGGTCATCGGTGTGGTCTCCCGGTCCGGGGCCGCGCTGGGCGGCAGGGGCGAGCCGATCTTCAGCCACCGGGTCGGCGGCGATCCGAATTCGGCTCTGAACGCCCGGGAGAACGCGGCGAGACTGGCGTAGCCGGCCCGCGCCGCGATCCGCACGGTCGGCCGGTCGCCGACGATCAGTTCGGCGGCGGCGCGGCGCAGCCTCAACCGACGGACCGTCTCGGCCACCGTCTCGCCGGTCAGCCCGGCGTAGATGCGGTGGAAGTGATGGGCCGAGAAGCAGGCCACGTCGGCGAGACGGGCGAGATCGAGGGTCTCGTCGAGATGGGCGGCGACGTGATCGACGACGCGGTCGATGCGGCGGCGATACTCGGCTTCGGTCGTCGGGCGGGGCATGGGTACTCCCGGGTGGTGGACGGCGACGGTGATGTCACGACCGACTTGATCGAGGTTGCGGATCTGCATCGGCGGGGCGGGACGATGCGACGTTCCCGCTTCGTGCCGAGGCGGCGGTCGTGCTAGGGAGGTGCGAGCAGCCGCGTCCGAGGCGAGATCCGATTCCCATGGCCACACCCAAACGTCTCGTCTCCGGCGAGAAACGCGAAGAGGATTTCGATGCCTCGCTGCGCCCCCAGACGCTCGGCGACTTCGTCGGCCAGCAGGCGGCGCGGGACAATCTCTCGGTGTTCATCGAGGCGGCGAAGACCCGGCGCGAGGCGCTCGACCACGTGCTGTTCGTCGGTCCGCCCGGCCTCGGCAAGACGACGCTGGCGCAGATCGTCAGCCGCGAGCTCGGGGTCAACTTCCGTTCGACCTCGGGGCCGGTGATCGCCAAGGCCGGCGATCTGGCGGCGCTGCTGACCAACCTCGAGGACCGGGACGTCCTGTTCATCGACGAGATCCATCGGCTCAATCCGGCGGTCGAGGAGATCCTCTATCCGGCGATGGAGGACTACCAGCTCGACCTGATCATCGGCGAGGGGCCGGCGGCGCGGTCGGTCAAGATCGACCTCGCCCGCTTCACCCTGGTCGCCGCGACCACCCGACTGGGGCTCCTGACGACGCCGCTCAGGGATCGCTTCGGCATCCCGATCCGGCTCAACTTCTACACCGTCGAGGAGCTCGAGTTCATCGTCCGGCGCGGGGCGCGGCTGATGGGTCTGGCGATCACCGACGAGGGGGCGAACGAGATCGCCCGCCGCTCGCGCGGCACGCCGCGGATCGCCGGCCGGCTGCTCCGGCGGGTGCGCGACTTCGCGGTGGTCGCCGGCAAGGAGGCGATCGACCGGGAGATCGCCGACAGGGCGCTGATCCGGCTGGAGGTCGACCGGGCCGGGCTCGATTCCCTCGATCGGCGCTATCTCGACGTGATCGCGATCTCGTTCGGCGGCGGGCCGGTGGGGATCGAGACGATCGCGGCGGCGCTGTCCGAACCGCGCGACGCGATCGAGGAGATCGTCGAGCCCTATCTGATCCAGCAGGGGCTGGTGCAGCGCACCCCACGCGGCCGGATGATGACCCCCGCCGCCTACCGCCATCTCGGCCTGCAACCGCCGGCCCCCCAGGCGCAACAACTCGGTCTGGGGCTGGACGACGAGGAGTGAGCCGCTCCCGCTCCGCGTCGCCGGACCGGTGACACGGTGGAGATGTCGGCGTGGGTTCCCTTCCCCTCCGCCCCTACGGGGCTCCGGCCGGGAACGACGGGAGTGGGGGCGGCAGTGCGTCTGGGAGCGAACCGTCATCCGGGGGGCGATCCGACGCTCCTCGGCGCCCGCTCCAGTCACCCCTGCCGACCGATGCGACCCTTTCCCACGAGGTCGCGGCAGTGTATCGACGGGGCATGAAATCCACCCTCACGCCCGATCCGGCCGCCGCGCCGGAGCACCGCCTTCCGGTCCGCGTCTATTGGGAAGACACGGACGCCGGCGGGATCGTCTATCACGCCTCGCACGTCCGCTTCTTCGAGCGCGGCCGCACCGAGTATCTGCGCGCCCACGGCATCGAGCAGTCGGCGATGATGACCGGAGAAGCCGGAATCTTCTTCGCCGTCCGGCGGATGGAGATCGACTATCTGAAGCCGGCGAAGCTCGACGATCTCCTGACCGTCACCACCTCGACCCGCGAGGTCGGCGGGGTCCGGATGGTTCTGGCGCAACGGCTGATGCGCGGCGACGAGGTGATCGCCACCGCGTCGGTCACCGTGGTGACGATCGGGCGCGACGGCCGCCCGCATCGGGTGCCGGCCGATCTCCGGCGTCGCTTCGGTCTTCCCGAATGAGAGGGTTGCGCGCCGGGCACCCGCCCGCGTAACCCTTTCTTAACCTTGACAATGGCTTGCTCGACTTCGCGCGGACTCTTCGCGAGCCCTCGTTTGGTCATATTCGCCCGTCACTAAGGTCCGCGACGGATCGAATGCCGGGAGCCCATGGACCCGAGCCTCGGTGGCCCGGCCGGCGCCAGCGCCGCCACTCCCGTCGATCGGCGTCCCAGTCCCCGTCGTGGCACCGCGCGCCCGCGCGGTCTCGAGCCCCTCGCCCGAGGCCGTCCTCGGCCGAAAGGAACGTAGCTCATGAATCCAGAAGTCGCCCAGGCCGCCCTGGCCGCGCCGCACGCCGACGTGACGCTTCTCACGATGTTCTGGAGCGCCCACATCGTCGTCAAACTGGTGATGCTCGGTCTGTTCTCCGCATCGGTCTGGTGTTGGGCGATCATCGTCGACAAGATCTTCCTCTACATGAGGGCGCGTCGGCAGATGGACAATTTCGAGCAGGTGTTCTGGTCGGGACAAAGCCTCGAAGACCTCTATCGGACCCTGTCGAACCGCACCAACCACGGCATGCCCGCGCTGTTCGTCGCGGCGATGCGGGAATGGAAGCGCTCCCACGAGGGCGGACGCCCGGCGATCGGTTCGCTCCAGCAGCGCATCGACAAGGTGATGGACGTCACCATCGGCCGCGAGGTCGAGCGCTTCCAGTCGAACCTGCTGGTGCTCGCGACGATCGGCTCGTCGAGCCCGTTCATCGGGCTGTTCGGCACGGTGTGGGGCATCATGACCGCGTTCCAGGGGATCGCGGCGTCGAAGAACACGTCGCTGGCGGTGGTCGCGCCGGGCATCGCCGAGGCGCTGTTCGCCACCGCGATCGGCCTGGTGGCGGCGATTCCGGCGGTCATCGCCTACAACAAACTCTCCTCCGACGCCGGCTCGCTCGGCGCCCGGCTCGAGACCTTCGCGGACGAGTTCTCCGCCATCCTGTCTCGTCAGATCGACGAACGGCAGGCGGCCTGAGGAGAGATGGCCATGGGGATGGCGGTCGGCGGCGGTGCGGGCGGCGGCAGGCGGGGACGCCGTCGTCGTGCCGGAGTGATGAGCGAAATGAACATGACGCCGTTCATCGACGTCATGCTGGTGCTCTTGATCATCTTCATGGTGTCGGCGCCGATGATGACGGTCGGCGTTCCCGTCGATCTGCCGGAGAGCCGGGCCAAGGCGATGGAGGGGCAGGTCAAGCCGCTCACCGTGTCGCTCGACGGCCAGGGCCGGGTCTATCTGCAGGACGCCGAAGTGCCGATCGAGGAACTGGTGCCGAAGCTCCAGGCGATCGCCAAGAACGGCGTCGACGAGCGGATCAACCTGCGCGGCGACAAGACCACCGATTACGGCTCGATCCTCAGAGTGATGGGGCGGCTGAACGACGCCGGCTTCAAGAAGATCGGTCTGGTGTCGCTGCCCGAGACCGCGGCGAGGTGACGGCGTGATTCGTCCCGGGCTGCCCACGTCCGTCGGTCTGCACGCCGTCCTGATGGCGGCGATCCTGTTCGGCTGGCCGGGTGCCACGCCGCAGGAGGACGCGACCGTCGTCGACGCGATGCCGGTCGAACTGGTGCCGGTCGGGGCGGTGAGCCAGATCCGGCTCGGGCAGAAGACGGCGAAGCCGAAGGACGAGATCGTCCCCAAGGACGTCAAGCAGGCGGCCAAGGAGAACCAGGGCAACCGGGCCGGCACCGACGCGCGCGAGGAACCGCCGCCGCCGATGCCGGAGGCCAAGCCGGCCCAGCCGCAGAAGACCGCCGAGCTGCCGAAGCCGCCGGAGCCGAAGCCCGAGCCGCCGAAGCCGGAACCGGCCAAGGCCGAGCCGGCGAAGGCGCCGCCGCCGAAGGCGGAAATTCCGAAGATCCCAGAGCCGAAGCCGGATCAGCCGAAGGAGGCGGAGAAGGCCAAGGACGTCGGCGAAGGCGCACCGCCGAAGCCGAAGGATCCGCCGAAGGACACCGCCGCTCTCGACAAGCTGCTCGAGGAGCAGAAGAAGGCCGACGAGAAGAAGGCGGCCGACGCCAAGGCGGCGGCGGACGCCAAGGCCGCGGCCGACAAGGCGGCCAAGCTCGCGGCCGAGAAGGCCGCGCACGAGAAGGCGGTCAAGGCCGCGGCGGACGCCAAGGCGGCGGCCGACAAGGCGGCGAAGGCGGCGGCCGAGAAGGCCGCGGCGCAGACCGCCTCGACCGGCACCGGCAAGACCTTCTCGAGCGAGATCTCCGACGTCCTCAACAAGAGCCACACCGGCTCGTCGTCGGGCAGGGAGACCAAGGTGGCGAGCCTCGGTTCGCCGTCCGGTCGGCTCGACGTGGCGAGGATGACGCAGTCGGAGACCGACGCGCTGATCGGCCAGATCAAGAAGTGCTGGAACCCGCCGATCGGTGCGGCGGAGGCCAACATCAAGGTGGTCCTGCGCTTCTCGCTGAACCGTGACGGTACGCTCAACGGAACGCCGGAACCGGTCTCGGTTCCGTCTCATCCCGCCGGCGTCGGCCTCGCCCGCTCCGCCCAGCGGGCGCTGATGCAATGCGGCCCCTACCGGATGCCCCCGGACAAGTTCCAGGTCTGGCAGCTGGTCGAGGCGACCTTCGATCCCAAGGACGTGTTCTGACGTGTGAGCGTCACGCCCTTCGTTCATTCATTCGGATCTTCTCCGCGACGAGGACCAAGATGATCGCCATGCCTCAATCCGCTCTGTCCGGTGCCGCCGCAGATCGCGCGACGAGGGGCGGAACCTTCGGACGCCGCACCGCCGCCGTGCTCCTGGCGGTGGCGACGGCCTGCGCCGGCCTCGGGCTCGGCCTCGTTCCGGCCGCAGCCCAGCTCCGCATCACCGTCACCCCCGGTGCCGCCTTCCAGCCGATGCCGATCGCGGTGCCGACCTTCGCCGGCGATCCCAACCTCGGCGCCCAGGTCGCCCAGATCGTCGCTGCCGACCTGAAGGCCTCCGGCTACTTCACGGTGCTCGACCCTGCCTCCTATCTCGAGAAGTCGGTCGGCGCCGGGGTGACGCCGAACTTCGCCAACTGGCGCGGGATCAACGCCCAGGCGCTGGTCGCCGGCTCGGTCACCCAGACCGGCGGGCAGATCCAGGCACAGGTCCGGGTCTGGGACGTGTTCGGCGGCACTCAGATCGTCGGCTCGCAGTTCTCGGCCTCGCCGGAGAACGTCCGCCGCATCGCCCACATCGTCGCCGACGCCGCCTATTCGTCGCTGACCGGCTTCAAGGGTTTCTTCGACACCCGCGTCGTCTACGTCGACGAGACCGGGCCGAAGACCAACCGGGTCAAGCGGCTCGCCATCATGGACTGGGACGGGGCCAACGTGCGCTACCTGACCCGCGGCCAGGAACTGGTGCTGACCCCGCGGTTCTCGCCGACCTCCCAGCAGATCGCCTACATGGCCTACGGCGCCGGCGATCCGAAGGTGTTCATCCTCAACGTCGCCTCGGGCGCCCGCCAGCTGGTCGGCGACTTCCCGAACATGACCTTCAGCCCGCGCTTCTCGCCGGACGGCGGCCGTCTCCTGTTCTCGATGCAGAAGGAAGGCAACGCCAACATCTTCGCGATGGAGCTCGGCGGGCGCGGGGTCACCCAGCTGACCCAGGGCGCGGCGATCGACACCTCGCCGTCGTTCTCGCCGGACGGCTCGCAGATCGTCTTCGAGAGCGATCGCGGCGGCACCCAGCAGCTCTACGTGATGGATCGCGGCGGCGGTGCCGCCAAGCGGATCTCGTTCGGCTCGGGCCGTTACGCCACCCCGGTGTGGTCGCCGGATCCGGACAATCCGTTCATCGCCTTCACCAAGCAGGACACCGACGGCAACTTCAAGATCGGCGTGATGAAGCCCGACGGCACCGGCGAACGGATCATCTCCGACAGCTTCCACAACGAGGGCCCGACCTGGGCGCCGAACGGCCGCTACGTGATGTTCTTCCGCGAGGAGGGCGGCAACTCCGCGCTGTGGCTCGCCGACGTCACCGGGCACGTGCTGACGCCGATCCGGACCCCCGGCGGGGCTTCCGACCCGGCCTGGTCGCCGCTCCTGAAGTGATGCAGAAATGCAACGGTCGAGGGCCGTGCGCACGCGCCGCGGAAGCGCCGGCCCCCGAACACCGTTCCACCACGATCGGATCGCATCCCTCGTCTTCGACAGCGGCGAGACCCGATCCACGGCGGAATAGGCCGACGGTAGGGTTTCGTTCACCACACGTCTGAACCCCGAATTAACCGAGTTCCGTTAGGGATACCGAAGAGTCAACGGGGTCATCCGAAGGAGCTTGCCGGAATGTCGATCGAACTGGGTTTCGTCCGCGGCCTGCGTTTTGCCGCCATCATCGCCGCGACGCTGACGCTCGGCGCCTGCGCCAGCCAGTCGGACAACGCGGGCGACGGCGCCGGCGGTCTCGGCGGGGCCGGTGCGGCCACGCCGGGCAGCCAGCAGGATTTCGTCGTCAACGTCGGCGACCGCATCTTCTTCACCTCCGACAGCTCCGACGTGAACGCCGAGGCGCGTGCCACGCTCGACCGTCAGGCGGGGTGGCTCGCCAAGTATCCGCGCTATGCGGTGACCATCGAGGGCCACGCCGACGAGCGCGGCACCCGTGAGTACAACATCGCGCTCGGCGCCCGCCGCGCCGCCGCCACCCGCGACTATCTGATCGCCCGCGGCGTGCCGTCGACCCGGCTGAAGACCATCTCCTACGGCAAGGAACGGCCGGTCGCGGTGTGCGACGCCGAGAGCTGCTGGAACCAGAACCGCCGCGCCGTCACGGTGCTCGGCGGCGCCAACTGAGCGACCATCCGGCTCGGCTCCGTGAGGCGCCGGGTCCGCCACGAACGGCCTGCGGCGGTTCCGGTCACACCGGAGCCGCCGTCGGCATGTCCAGAAGGCGCAAACGCCCGCTACCGGGAAGCGAAACGGCCGTTTCGACAAACTTTGGCCGAAACCCGCGCGCCATGGTAGGGGCTCCTCCGGTCGCCGACCGGGGCGCCGCTCGTCTCGCGCACGGAGGAAGGAGTTCATTCGGACATGACGGGTTTCCACACAGGGATCGGGAAGAGCCGCGGGTCGGCGTGGAGCGGAGGCGGCCTGCTGGCGGCGCTCCTGCTGGCGCTGGTCGTCGTGGTCGGCCTCGGACGGCCGGCGGCGGCGCAGGGCCTGTTCGGCGGTGGCGACGACGATCGCCGGACCGCCGAGATGGGCGTCCGGGTCAATCAGATGGAAGGCCAGATGCGGGCCCTCAACGGCCAGATCGAGCAGCTCTCCTTCCAGATCCGTCAGCTCCAGGACACGATGGTCCGGATGCAGAAGGATTACGAGTTCCGCCTCCAGGAGATCGAGAACGGCGGTGCCAAGGCGCAGGCCAAGCCGCCGCAGAAGCGCTCGGAAGCGGCTCCGGCCGGGATCGAGCCGACCGCGATGGCGGATGCGGGGGCGGCTTCGGCCGCCGCCGTGGCGGCGGACGCGGCGCGGACTCCGTTGCGGGGCGCGCCCCCGGCGCCGCTCGGGCAGCTGTCGTCGGGCGATCCGATCGGCGGGCTGATCGGCTCCTCGGCGCCGCTCGACCTCGGCGCGCCGGGGGTGCCGGTGTCGTCGCCGGAGGGGCGCAGCGTCGGCGGGCTCGGCGAGCCGGCGGCGGTCGCGGCGGTGCCCGGCGTCGATCCGCGTTATGCGTCGACGCCGCCGACGGCGAGCCCGCGCGACGAGTACGACGCCGCCTACGGCTACATCCTGAACGGCGAATACGCTCTGGCCGAGACCAGCTTCAAGACCTTCCTGGCCAACCATCCGACCGACAAGCGGATCGGCGCCGCCCAGTTCTGGCTCGGCGAGAGCTATTTCGCCCGGTCCCGCCACAAGGAGGCGGCGGACGCCTTCCTGAAGAGCTACACCCAGTTTCCCGACGGATCGAAGGCCCCCGACAGCCTGTTGAAGCTCGGCATGGCACTCTCCGGCCTCGGCGAGAAGAAGGCCGCCTGCGCCTCCTGGGACGAACTGCTGGTCAAATTTCCGAAGGCGTCGAAGGCGGTCCGCGACCGCGCCGCCTCCGAGAAGACCCGTGTCAAGTGCTGACGACACACCCGTCTCGGACCGTGAGGCCGCGGACCTGTTCGCGCCGCTCCGAGACTTCGCCCGCGTCGGGCTCGCCGTGTCCGGCGGCGCCGACTCGACGGCTCTGCTCCATCTCTTCGTGAAGGCCCGCACCGTCGATCCGCGTCTGCCGGAGGCGGTGGTGCTCGGCGTCGATCACGGCCTGCGCGCGACCGCCGCCGCCGAGATCGCCGAGGTCGCCGGCAAGGCGCGGCGTCTCGGCCTTTCCCATCGCACGTTGGTGTGGGACGGCCCGAAGCCGTCCGGCGATCTCCAGGCCGCCGCACGGCGGGCCCGCTATCGGCTGATGGCCGACGCGATGGCCGATCTCGGGCTCGAGGCGCTGGTCCTCGCCCATCATGCCGACGATCAGGCGGAGACCTTCGTGATGCGGCTGGCCCGCGGCTCCGGCGTCGTCGGGCTCGCCGGCATGGCGCCGATCGACGTGGTCGACGGGGTCCGGCTGGTCCGTCCGTTCCTGGCTCTGCCGAAGCGTCGGCTGGTGGCGACGCTGGAGGCGGCCGGCGAGACCTGGGTCGAGGATCCCTCGAATGCCGATCCGCGCTTCGAGCGCGCCCGGATCCGGGCGGCGCTGCCGGGGCTCTCGGCGATCGGCCTGACCCGCGACCGGTTGACGGCCACCGCGCGGGCGATGGCCCGGGCGAGCCTCGCTCTCGACGGTCTGTGCGATGCGCTGGTGCGGGCGGCGCTGGTCGATCATGCCGCCGGCTTCTCCAGTCTCGATCTCGCCGCCTTCCACGCCGCGCCGGAGGAAGTCCGGCTGCGGCTCCTGTCGCGGACCATCCTGCGCTTCGGCGGCGGCGCCTACGGGCCGCGGCTCGGCGATCTCGAGCGGCTCGCCGCGGAGATCGGCGACGGCGCCCGGCCGGTGGTGCGCACGCTCGGGCGGGTGCGGATCGAGGCGCGGCGCGGCCGGTTGTGGTTCGCACCGGAGGCCGGGCGGATCGGCGAAGGGTGCGCCCTCGCCCCCGGAGGTGCGACGACCTGGCTCGATCGACGGATCCGGCTCTCGGAGGCGGCGCCGGCGCCGGTGACGCTCGGTCTGCTCGGGCCGGCCGGACGGTTGGCGCTGGGGTCGGCCACGGCCGGTCTCGGCGAGGGAATGCGGCCGAGTGCGGCGATCGCGGAGACCGCGACGGCGATCCGGGTGGCGGGGCGGCTGGTGGCGGTGGCGGGCACCGGCTGGCGGCCGGACGGCGAGACGTTCGACTGGAAAGGCGCGATCGACGGGCTCGACGTGCGAAAAACCGCTCGATCGGCGGGATGATCCGAGCGGTCATCTTGGCATCGGCGCGGGCGAGACCTATCTTCCCTGAAACGAGAGACGGAACGGCGAGCCACGGGCCCGTCGATGCCGGTCGGCATGGGATCGACGATGAACGCCAATTTCCGGAATTTCGCCCTCTGGGTCATCATTGGACTGCTGCTGATCGCGCTCTTCCAATTGTTCCAGAGCCCGGGACGCAGCTCGGGCACGAACGACGTGTCGTTCTCCCAGTTCCTCGACGACGTCGAGGCCGGCAAGATCAAGCAGGTGGTGATCACCGATCAGCAGGTCTCCGGCACCTACAAGGGCGGTGGTCCGTTCCAGACCTACGCTCCGCCGGGGGCGCAGTTCATCGACCTGTTGCGCGGCAAGGACGTCGCCATCGCGGCGCGGCCGGCCGGAGAGAGCTTCAGCCTGATCGGCGCGCTGATCTCCTGGATGCCGATGCTGCTGATCATCGGTATCTGGCTGTTCGTGATGCGCCAGATGCAGGGTGGGGCCGGCGGCAAGGCGATGGGCTTCGGCAAGTCGAAGGCCAAGCTGCTCACCGAAGCGCACGGCCGGGTCACCTTCGAGGACGTCGCCGGTATCGACGAGGCCAAGGAAGACCTGATGGAGATCGTCGAATTTCTGCGTGATCCGCAGAAGTTCCAGCGTCTCGGCGGTCGCATCCCGCGCGGCGTGCTGCTGGTCGGCCCGCCCGGCACCGGCAAGACGCTGACCGCGCGCGCCGTCGCCGGTGAGGCCAACGTGCCGTTCTTCACCATCTCCGGTTCCGACTTCGTCGAAATGTTCGTCGGCGTCGGCGCGAGCCGTGTCCGCGACATGTTCGAGCAGGCCAAGAAGAACGCGCCCTGCATCATCTTCATCGACGAGATCGACGCGGTCGGCCGCCATCGCGGCGCCGGCCTCGGCGGCGGCAACGACGAGCGCGAGCAGACGCTGAACCAGTTGCTGGTCGAGATGGACGGCTTCGAGCAGAACGAAGGCATCATCATCATCGCCGCGACCAACCGTCCCGACGTGCTCGACCCGGCGCTGCTGCGTCCCGGCCGCTTCGACCGGCAGATCACCGTGCCGAACCCGGACGTCAACGGCCGCGAGAAGATCCTCAAGGTCCATGCCCGCAAGGTGCCGGTGGCGCCCGACGTCGATCTCCGGATCCTCGCCCGCGGCACTCCCGGCTTCTCCGGCGCCGATCTGATGAACCTCGTCAACGAGGCGGCGCTGCTCGCCGCCCGGCGCAACAAGCGCCTCGTCACCATGGCCGAGTTCGAAGACGCCAAGGACAAGGTGATGATGGGCGCCGAGCGCAAGTCGATGGCGATGAGCGAGGAAGAGAAGAAGCTCACCGCCTATCACGAGGCCGGCCACGCGATCGTCGGTCTGACCGTGCCGGCCGGGCTGCCGGTCCACAAGGCGACGATCATCCCGCGCGGCCGGGCTCTGGGCATGGTCAAGTTCCTGCCCGAGGGCGACCGCTACTCGATGAAGTACAAGGAATACACCTCGCATCTCGCCGTCGCGATGGGCGGCCGGGTCGCCGAGGAGCTGACCTTCGGCAAGGAGAACATCACCTCCGGCGCGGTCGGCGACATCGATCAGGCGACCAAGATGGCCCGCGCGATGGTCACCCGGATGGGCTTCTCCGACGAACTGGGCCTCGTCGCCTACGGCGAGAACCAGGACGAGGTGTTCCTCGGCATGTCGGTCGGCCGCCAGCAGAGCGTCTCCGAGGCGACCGCGCAGAAGATCGACCGCGAGGTCAAGCGCCTGATCGAAGAGGCCTATCTCACCGCCAAGACGATCCTCACCGAGCGCAACGAGGCGTTCCGGCAGGTCGCCGAAGCGCTGCTCGAATACGAGACCCTGACCGGCGACGAGATCCGCGATCTGCTCGACGGCAAGCCGCCGCGGCGCGACGGCGGCGAGGACACGGCGACGCCGCGGTCCTCGGCGGTGCCGCCGACCGGCGCCAAGGGCCGCGACGCCAAGGGCGGTGAGCCGGAAGGCGGGGTGGTGCCCCAGCCGAGCTGAGCCGGCCCCGATCTTCGAGAGACACGAGAAGCCCGCCCTTTCGGCGGGCTTTTCCTTTCGGCCCGCGACATCTGGCCCCGACCTTGCTTGCCGTGACGCGAGACGCACGCGGTGAGGGCATCGGCCGGTGCGGTCACGAGTCGGAGGAAGGTCATGTCTTCAGTTGCGGCCGTCGACGAACGGCTTCCCACACCGCGGCTTCCCACACCGCGGCTCGCCGCACTCGGATTGCAGCACGTGCTGGTGATGTACGCCGGCGCGGTGGCGGTGCCGCTGATCGTCGGACGCGCCCTGAAACTGCCGCCCGAGCAGATCGCGCTGCTGATCAACGCCGATCTGTTCGCCGGCGGCGTCGCCACGCTGATCCAGGCGTGGGGGCTGCCCGGGGTCGGCATCCGGCTGCCGGTGATGATGGGCGTGACCTTCGCCTCGGTCGGGCCGATGATCGCGATCGGCACCAATCCGGATCTCGGTCTGCTGACGATCTACGGTTCGGTGATCATCGCCGGCGTCTTCGGCATTCTGGTTGCCCCATTCGTGAGCCGCCTGTTGCCTCTTTTTCCGCCGGTGGTCACCGGGACGATCATCACGGTGATCGGCATCTCGCTGATGCGGATCGGGGTGAACTGGGCCGGCGGCGGCCTGCCGATGCTGACCAAGGTGATCGACGGGCAGGTGGTGCAGGTGGCGAACCCGGCCTACGGCGCACTCGACGGGCTGGCGATCGCCCTGTTCGTTCTCCTGGTGATCCTGGTGGTGAGCAAGTGGGGGCGCGGCTTCCTGGCCAACGTCTCGGTGCTGCTCGGGATCGTCGCCGGCTGTGCGGTCGCCTCGTCGCTCGGCATGATGTCCTACGCCAAGGTCGCCACCGCGCCGTGGTTCGGGCTGGTGATGCCGTTCCAGTTCGGCATGCCGAGCTTCGATCTCGCCTCGGCGCTGACCATGTGCCTGGTGATGGTGGTGGTGATGATCGAGTCGACGGGCATGTTCTTCGCCCTCGGCGAGATGACCGGCACGCCGGTCGACGAGGCGCGGCTGACCAAGGGCCTCAGGGCGGACGGTCTCGGCACGCTGATCGGCGGCATCTTCAACACCTTCCCCTACACCTCGTTCTCCCAGAACGTCGGTCTGGTCGGCCTGACCGGCGTGCGCTCGCGCTACGTGGCGGTCACCGGCGGCCTGATCATGCTGGCGCTCGGCCTGGTTCCGAAACTCGCCGCGCTGGTCGAGGCGGTGCCGCAGTTCGTGCTCGGCGGCGCGGGGCTCTGCATGTTCGGGATGGTCGCGGCGACCGGCATCCGGATCCTGTCGGGGGTCGACTTCAAGACGCGCAAGAACGATCTGCTGATCGTCGCCCTGTCGATCGGCTTCGGGATGATTCCGATGGTCGCGCCGAAGTTCTTCGACAAGCTGCCGCACGCCCTCCAGCCGCTGCTCGAGTCCGGCATCCTGCTCGCCTCGATCTCGGCGGTGGCGCTCAATCTGTGGTTCAACGGTCTCTCCGGCGATGCCCGCGCCTCGGCGGCGCAGGCGGCGCGCGCGGCCGACCACGCCTGAGGCGCGCCCACGCTCCTCGCGCCCCTCGGGGCGGCGCCGGTCCTTCGCCGGCGTCGTCCGTTCGGAAATCCCGGCCGCGGCATCGTCGCGGCCGGGCTCGCACCCCGGGAAAAAGCGACGCGGCCTCTTTTCGCCCGAAAGCCGTTGGTATAGCGAGGTCCGAGATCGCGGCCGGGCGCCTCCCGCCGCTGGACCTTGCCGGGGAAACGGTGGCGATGGCTGGAAAGTATTTCGGGACGGACGGGATCCGGGGCTGTGCGAACCGCTGGCCGATCACGCCGGATCTGGCGATGAAGGTGGCGATGAGCGTCGGCCTCGCCTTCCGGCGCGGCCGGCACCGCCACCGGGTGGTGATCGGCAAGGACACCCGGCTCTCCGGCTACATGATCGAGACGGCGATGGTCGCCGGTTTCACCGCGGTCGGCGTCGACGTGTTCATGACCGGCCCGATCCCGACCCCGGCGGTGGCGATGCTGACCCGCTCGTTGCGCTGCGACTTCGGCGTGATGATCTCGGCCTCGCACAATCCCTTCCAGGACAACGGCATCAAGATCTTCGGGCCGGACGGCTACAAGCTCTCCGACGAGATCGAGGCGGAGATCGAAGGTCTGATCGACCGCGACCTCGGCGATCGCCTCGCCGCGCCGGCGTCGCTCGGACGCGCCAAGCGGATCGACGGCGTCCAGGATCGCTACATCGAGTTCGCCAAGCGGACGATGCCGCGCAATCTGTCGCTCGCCGGCCTCAAGGTGGTCGTCGACTGCGGCAACGGTGCCGCCTACAAGGTCGCGCCGGACGCGCTGTGGGAACTCGGCGCCGAAGTGCACAAGATCGGCACCGAGCCCGACGGCTTCAACATCAACCTCGACTGCGGGTCGACCGCGCCGGGCAATCTGCGCAAGCGGGTGGTCGAACTCGACGCCGACATCGGCATCGCGCTCGACGGCGACGCCGATCGGGTGATCATCGTCGACGAGAAGGGGCGGGTGGTCGACGGCGACCAGCTGATGGCGGTGGTGGCGGAGAGCTACGCCGAGGAAGGGCGGCTCGCCCGCAGCGGCATCGTCGCCACGGTGATGTCGAACCTCGGACTGGAGCGCCACCTGAAGAAGCTGGGGCTCGATCTGGTGCGCACCCGGGTCGGCGACCGTTACGTGGTCGAGCAGATGCGGGCCGGCGGCTACAACGTCGGCGGCGAACAGTCGGGCCACATCGTGCTCTCCGATCACACGACCACGGGCGACGGCCTGCTCGCCGCATTGCAGGTGCTCGCCGTGGTGCAGCGCTCGGGCAAGCCGGTGTCCGAAGTCTGCCACCGCTTCGAGCCGGTGCCGCAGATCCTGGAGAACGTCCGTTTCGCCGGCGGCCGGCCGCTCGAAGCGGACGCCGTGGTCGCGGCGATCCGGGCCGGCGAAGAGCGGCTCTCCGGCATCGGCCGGCTGGTGATCCGGCCCTCGGGCACCGAACCGCTGATCCGGGTGATGGGCGAATCGGACGACGGCGACCTCTTGAAGTCGGTGGTCGCCGACATCGTCGGGGCGGTTCGGCGGGTCGCCGGCTGAGGTCTGCCGGTCCTGCTTCTTCGATTACCGTAAATCGTGCGCGTCGACCGTCGTGAGGCGGTCGACGTCGCGTATTCGCGGCTTCTCCCGGCATGGTTAAGCCACACGGTTAAGTCGCTCTTAACGTTTACCCGCAATTATCCATGAACGACGGGTGCCGGGTGCGAATCCGAGTGGCCCGAGCGTTCGGAACGTCGGGTCAAGGTCGGGCCGGATCTCGCGGGTGTGATGCACCCGGGGTTCGGGTGACGAAGCGGAACGACGAGCGCCCTTCTCGGGACGGCTCGACACCGCGATCGATCGTCTCCGGCGGATCGGATCACGAGGGCAGCAGAAGCGCTCCTGACGAGGCGGGATCTACGATGAACAGAATCGCGATGCATCTTCTGGCCGCTACGGCCCTCATCGCGGCCGGGGCCGAGGCCTCGGCGGCGGACTTGTCCGGTGGACTGCGCGGACCGTCGGTGGTCACGCCGCTGGCCGAACCGGCCGCGTCTTCGAGCGGGTGGTACCTGCGCGGCGACGTCGGCGTCGGCATCTCGCCGCAGCCCGACCTGTACAGCCAGGAAACCAACGTTCCGAAGAGCTTCATCCATCGGGACCTCGCCGATGCGCCGTTCATCGGAGCCGGCATCGGCTATCAGTTCAACGACTACCTGCGGGCGGATCTGACCGGCGAGTATCACGGCAGCCGGCGGCTGCGCGGCACCGCCTTCTACCAGAGCACCTACAGCGGTCGTCCGTCGCACAACTACGCCAGCTATGACGGCGATCTGCGGACCTTCGCGGTGATGGCGAACGCCTACATCGACCTCGGTTCCTACTGGGGCGTCACGCCCTACGTCGGCGGCGGCATCGGCGCGGCCTACAACCGGCTGTCGACGATCAAGACCGCGACCCAGTTCATGGTCTCCGACAACGCCTCGACCTTCGCCAACCCGACTCCGCAGCCGGCGAGCGGCGGCTACATGCCGGCGCGGGGCGAATGGAGCTTCGCCTGGGCGCTGCACACCGGCATGACCTGGGACGTCTCTCCGCGGTTCAAGGTCGACCTCGGCTACAGCTACAAGGACCTCGGCAAGGTCACTTCCGGTCAGGCCGTCTGCTACGACTACACGACCTGCGACGAGAAGCTCAAGGTCAAGAACATCATCGCCAACGATCTGCATCTCGGCGTGCGTTATCTGCTGAACCCGCCGACGCGGACGCCGGTCTACACGCCGGTCGTGGCGAAGTACTGATGCCGTCGTGAACGGCCATGCATCGAGAAGGGCGCGGCGCCGCGAGGCTCCGCGCCCTTCTCGCATGGGCACGGGGGCTCGGTTCCGCATGGCCGAATGCGTCGCCGGAATCTGGAATTCCGGAAAAACCGCGGAAGGGGAGGTTGCTTTCGTCGACCGGAACGGATAGCACCGTCGGCGGGACACCCCTCCCCAACGAGGGGCGCCCATCTGAGAGGATGGTTACAACATGACGACGACCAATGCCCGCCCGGGCACCAAGCCCGCTTGCCCGAATTTCTCCTCCGGCCCCTGCGCCAAGCGCCCCGGATGGACACTCGAAGCGCTCTCGGGCGCGCTCGTCGGCCGGTCGCATCGCGCCAAGCCCGGCAAGGCCCGTCTCCAACTCGCCATCGATCTGACCCGTGAGGTTCTCGGCGTGCCCGCCGACTACCGGATCGGCATCGTTCCCGCCTCCGACACCGGTGCGGTCGAAATGGTGCTGTGGTCGGTGCTCGGCGCCCGCGGCGTCGACATGCTGGCCTGGGAGTCGTTCGGCGAGGGTTGGGTCACCGACGTCGTCAAGCAGCTGAAGCTCGCCGATGTCCGGACCTTCACCGCCCCCTACGGCGAGCTGCCCGACCTGACTCAGGTCGACACCAAGGCCCGCGACGTCGTCTTCACCTGGAACGGCACCACCTCCGGCGTCCGGGTGCCGAACGCCGACTGGATCGCGGCGGACCGCGAGGGGCTGACCATCTGCGACGCCACCTCGGCGGCCTTCGCGCAGGACCTCGACTGGGCGAAGCTCGACGTCGTCACCTACTCCTGGCAGAAGGTGCTCGGCGGCGAAGCGGCGCACGGCATGCTGATCCTCTCTCCCCGCGCGGTCGAGCGCCTGGAGAGCCACAAGCCGGCCTGGCCCCTGCCGAAGATCTTCCGGATGACCAAGGGCGGCAAGCTGATCGACGGGATCTTCGTCGGCGAGACGATCAACACCCCGTCGATGCTGGCGGTCGAAGACTACGTCGACGCGCTGAAGTGGGCGAAGGAGATCGGCGGCTTCGCCGGTCTGAAGGCCCGCGCCGACGCCAACACCGCGGCGATCGCCGACTGGGTGGCGGCGTCGAAGAGCTTCGCCTTCCTGCCGAAGGTCGAGGCGACCCGCTCGAACACCTCGGTCTGCCTGTCGATCGTCGATGCCGACGTCGTCGCCAAGGGTCCCGAGGCGGTGGCCAAGGTCGCCAAGGCGATCGTCTCGCTCCTCGACAAGGAGGGCGTCGCCTACGACATCGGCGCCTATCGCGACGCGCCGGCGGGTCTCCGGATCTGGTGCGGCGCGACGGTCGAAGCGGCCGACGTGAAGGCGCTGACCGTGTGGCTCGACTGGGCGCTGGCCGAAGCCAAGGCGGCGGCCTGATCGCACCTTCTCTTCCGGGACGGCGCGACCGTCCCGGACCGAAAACTCATCAAGACCATCGACGATCGATCGATCCCGGCGTCGACGTGGCCTGCCCGAAGGCGACGGCCCCGACGCCCCACCGACGAGGTGCAGCCATGGCTCCGCGCGTTCTCATTTCCGATTCCCTCTCCACCGCCGCCGTCCAGATCTTCAAGGACCGCGGCATCGAGGTCGACTACCTGCCGGATCTCGGCAAGGACAAGGAAAAGCTCGCCGAACTGATCGGCCAGTACGACGGTCTCGCCATCCGCTCGGCGACCAAGGTCACCGCGAAACTGCTGGAGAAGGCGACGAACCTCAAGGTGATCGGCCGGGCCGGCATCGGCGTCGACAACGTCGACATCCCCGCGGCCTCTGCCCGGGGCGTGATCGTCATGAACACGCCGTTCGGCAATTCGATCACCACTGCCGAACACGCTATCG
>CALFRR010000085.1 GCA_937919435.1 uncultured Alphaproteobacteria bacterium
GGTCGACGGGCAGGGCGGCACGCTGACGGGCGCGACGCTGAGCTACGTGGTGGATCCGGTCAACGACGCGCCGACGGCGATCGACGACCACGCCACCACGCAGCAGAACCTGCCGGTGTCGATCGACATCCTCGGCAACGACCACGACGTGGAGACCGCGAACGCGGCACTCCAGGTCACCGTCGGGGCCGTGGTCGGGGGCACCGCGGTGTTCAACGACGTCACCCGGCAGTTGGACTTCACGCCGGATGCGGCCTTCACCGGCACGGCCAGTGTGCACTACGTCCTGTCGGACGGTTCCGCTTCGGATGACGCCGTGGTCAGCATCGACGTCACCGCGGTGAACCATCCGCCGGTGGCGGTCGCCGACTCCGGCCTCACGGTCGGCTTCGGCCAGCAGCTGCACATCGCGGCGGCGACCCTGCTCGGCAACGACGACGACGGCGATGCCTCCGTCGTCCAGCCGCTGACGATCGCCGGCGTCGGCTCGGCGACCGGTGGCACCGTCGCGCTGAACGCGGACGGGTCGCTGACCTTCACCGCGGCGGTCGGCTACACCGGCCCGGCGTCGTTCACCTACACCGTCTCCGACGGCGAGGCGACGTCCAACGCCGCCACCGTGTCGCTCGACGTCGCTCCGAACACGATCATCGGAACCGACGGCAACGACGTGATCTCGCGGGTGTCGACCGCGGCGGGGCAGCCCTTCGCCACGGTCTACTCCGACCTGATCTACGGCAACGGCGGTGACGACTCGATCAAGAGCGATCTCGGTGACGACGTGATCTACGGCGGTGGCGGGGTCGACACGGTCGATGCCGGTGGTGGCAACGACATCATCCACGGTGGAGACGACCGTGACCTGATCAGCGGTATGGCAGGAAACGATGTCATCTATGGTGATGCGGGAGACGATCAGCTCGATGGTGGTGCCGACAACGACATCATCTTCGGTGGCGTCGGGAACGACAAACTCCTCGGCCGTGACGGCAACGATGTGCTCCACGGCGGAGAAGGACTCGATGACATGACCGGCGGTGCCGGCGCCGACCAGTTCGTGTTCGACAATTTCCCGGATGCCCGGGACATCGTCCGTGATTTCACGGTCGGTGAGGACAAGCTCGTCTTCGACAGCCACGTCTTCAACGTCGATCATCTGGTGGCCGGCGAAAACTTCATCGTCGGTACCGCGCCGGCCGCGACGACCGCGGAGGCCACCTTCACCTACAACACGTCCACCGGTGTCCTGCGTTACGACGCCGATGGAAACGGCGCCGGAGCGGCGGTGGAGGTGGCGGTCTTCATCAACAAGGCGGTGCTGAGCACCGGCGACATCATCCTGATCTGAAGGTGAGATCCTTCGGATCCGAATCGGGAGGGGCGGCGAGCCGGGCTCGCCGCCCCTCCCCCGAAAGGGCGCACCTCGTCGGAAGCGTCGATGTGGGCTTCCCGGCTCGACGTTTCTCCCGCGAGGTGGGATCGAAGGCGGCTGGCGAGGTCGTCGAAAAGGCCGTGCGGGGTGGGTGAAGCTACGCTCGGCGAGGTGGACGAACCTCACCCCGACCCCGTCGTCGAGTTCTCCGACGGCGATTCGGTCGTGGCGGAGAATCACTGCACGCGAGGCTGGCGGTCGCGTCGGCGATTCGCGTTGGGCTCGTCCGGTCGGGTAGATGCTGCGGAAAGTGAGGTCGATCGAGATTGCATACAGAACTGTCGCGTTTGCGGATGACCGTCTAAACAAGGGATATGTTTCGACGATATCGCATTTCGGGTCGACCATGTCTGAGACTGCCGCAGTGGTCCGGTGATCTATTCACCTCCCGAATGTGGGAACTTCGTTTGGTTCGTGGACCATTTTGATTGTCTGTTGATCAAACCGTCATCTAGATTCCTTCGTGTGAACCGCAGACGACGACGATGGGTGAATTGGATTTGTGAACGGAATGGTAAAGTTAACCGAATCTCAATTTTTTCTTGCGTCTTCGGGGCACGGTACGTATTATCCCATCAACCCCCGACCTATGGCGGGGCGGAGAGCCTCGTAGCGCATGCTCAGCCAGTCTGCGGGTTCGCGAGGTTGTCGAGGTTTCTCGGGCGTGCGCTCCACCTCGGTATTGAATTACTCGGGTCGGTTCAATTTTGGAGGAATTGATATGGCTATCATCCAGGGTACCGAAGGTGCTGACGGCTCCTACAGCGGTGGCGTGGTCGTCAGTGCGCTGACCGGAACCGCCGATGCCGACAACATCTATGCGCGCGGTGGTGACGATGTGATCGATGCCGGTGCCGGCAACGACAACATCTATGCCGGCGACGGAAATGACCGGATCTATGCCGGCGACGGTGATGATTTCATCGACGGCGGGGCCGGTGCGGACATCATGTATGGTGGCGCCGGCAACGACACCTACGTCGTCGACAACGTCAACGACAAGGTTCGCGAGGATGCCGGTGGCGGTATCGATACCGTCAAGTCCTATATCAGCTACACGCTGGGTGCCAACGTCGAAGTCCTCCGCCTGATCGGCACCGACGACATCGACGGCAAGGGTAACGATCTCAACAACACCATCATCGGCAATGCCGGCGACAACTCGATTCAGGCCGGTGGAGGAAACGACAGCGTCGACGCCGGAGCCGGTGACGACGTGGTCGACGGTGGCGCGGGCAACGATTTCTTGAAGGGTGGCGACGGCATCGACCTCGTGACCTACAAGACCGCAGTCGCCGGAGTGATCGTCGATCTCGCCAAGACCACGGCGCAGGATACCGTCGGCCACGGCAAGGATACGATCAGCGGCTTCGAGAATCTCGAAGGTTCGAGCTTCAACGACAAGCTCTACGGTGACAGCGGTGCCAACGTGCTGAAGGGGCTCGCCGGCGACGATATCCTCTATGGCCGGGACGGCAACGACGTCCTGAACGGCGGTACCGGTGCCGACACCTTCGTGTTCATCCACACGGGGGCCGAGGGAACCGACACGATCAACGACTTCGAAGTCGGCGCCGACAAGCTGGAACTCTCCGGTTACACGGCCGCCAACGTCGAGATCGTCCATGCCAACGGCTACAGCGAGGTCGTCTATCACGACGGCGGCAGCGACAGCGTGCTGGCGATCGTGAAGAGTGTCGTCCTCAGCGACAGCGACCTGACCTTCGCCTGATCCCGAGCGATCATCGAAGTTCACGATCGGAAGATGCGGCGGGGGAAACCCCGCCGCATCTTCGTTTCCGGTGGGGTGCTCGAGACCTTCCCCGGTCGCATCGCCGGTCGGGAGAGGCCGGCGGGCAGATCCCGACGGGCCGGCTTCCCCTACGTCCCGCTGGGGCTCGTCGGCGGATGCTTCGAATTCGAAGCAATTCTCGAGGAAAAATTTGAAGCAAAGTCGCTATGACCGACGGTGAACGCGCGAGCGCCGTCAGAGGAGAAGCGACATGCCACAGGTCTGGGCGACCCATCCGGAAATCGCCGCCGCCCTCGGGGAGACCACCGATGCGGTGCGCCGGTGGGCCGCAGCGTCGCGATTGCCGAGCCGCCGCTGCTCGGACGGGTTGATCCGCGTGAAGCTGCCGCAGTCGGTCGCGGCGCCGGTCCTGCTCGCCGCCTTCGATTTCCGTCGCGATCTGTTGGCCGCGGTCGAGGCCGACATGCGCCGCGCCGCGCCGCCGGTCGCACAGCCGGTCGCACAGCCGGTCGCACTGGGCGACGTCGCGCCGGAGGCGGCATCACCGCGGGGCGATCTGGACATCGAAGCTCTGCGCCGCCGTCTCGGGGACGGCGTCGAAGCGGCGTTCGGCCGCCGGGACGCGGCCTGATCTCCGACCCTCCGTCGTTCGCCGAGCGGCCGTTCCGACGAGAGCGCACGCCGGCGCAGCTCCGGCGATGGGCCGTCGGCGGGGCCCGAGACCTCGATTTTCCCGCCGAAGATTCCGGCCGGGCGATCGACCGGACCGGACGGACGGTTCGCGAGACGTGCATGACGGAGTGCCGTCGCGTCACCGATGGCGCGGATGGTAACGGGATGGGAACCCGCATGGTTCACCTTCAGTTGTGTCGCGCCCGAAAAGGGGCATAGATGACGGTTCGACGGGTCGCCGATCGCGATCGTGTTTCGCCGCGGGGGTGTCGTCGTGGTCACGACGGCGGTCGTCGGGGAAACCTCGGGGTCTTCGAAGGGGAGCGGCGATCCCCGGTCGCCGTCGTTGCGGAAGTCGTCCCATCGAATCCACGTGCCCTGTCTTTCGGTACGTATCGAGGCACTCATGGCCAAGACCACGACCAATCGGGAGCTGAAACAGGCGATGCTCCTGTGTCGCAACGGCTTTATCGCCGTTGCGGTGTTCTCGGTGTTCATCAACATATTGTCGCTCACCGGATCGATCTTCATGCTCGGCGTGTACGACCACGTCCTGCCGAGCGAGAGCATGCCGACCCTGGTCGGCTTCGTCGTTCTGATGCTGGTGTTCTATGGGTTCTTCGCGGCGCTCGACGTGATCCGCAACCGCAGTCTGGCGCGGATCGGCAGCACGGTCTCCGATCTGATGGCCTATCGGGTCTTCGAGGTGTCGCTCGCCGCACCGCTGCGTGCGCCGGGCAATCCCGGCGATTCCGCACTGCGTGATCTCGACGGCATCCGCGCCTTCCTGTGCTCGAACGGTCCGGGCGCGATCTTCGATCTGCCGTGGATCCCGTTCTATCTCGGCATCTGCTTCCTCTTCCATCCGTGGATCGGCGTGACGGCTCTGGTCGGAGCGATCGTCATCGTCGGCGTCACCATCTCGACGGAGATCTTCTCGCGCGGGCCGAGCGAGGATCTGCGCAAACTCGCGGGGAGCCGCTCGTCGTTTCTGTCCACCGTGGTGCGCAACACCGAGACGGTCACCTCGATGGGCATGGCCAACGACATGTTCCGCAACTGGTTGCAGGTCGACGGCCGCTATCTCGGGAGCAATCTCTCCGTCTCCGACGTGACCGGTGGCATGGGCGCCCTGTCGCGGGTCATCCGGATGATCCTGCAGTCGCTGGTGCTGGCGGTCGGTGCGGTGCTGGTGCTGCGTCACGAGGCGTCGTCGGGGATCATGATCGCCGGATCGATCCTGTCGGCGCGGGCGCTGTCGCCGGTCGACGTGTTGCTCGCCAACTGGCGCCCGTTCGTCCAGGCCCGCCAGTCCTGGCACCGTCTGGGCACGCTTCTCGACAACAATCCACCGCGGCCGGACGTGATGTCGCTGCCGGCGCCGACCAGGACGCTGGCGGTCGAGCATCTGACGCTGGCCCCACCGGGGTCGCGCACCTACACGGTCCGCGACGTCAACTTCACCGTCGAGGCGGGATCCGCGGTCGGGGTGATCGGGCCGAGCGCGTCCGGCAAATCGTCGCTGGTGCGCGGCATCGTCGGCCTGTGGGGGCTGGCGGCGGGCAGCGTGCGGCTCGACGGGGCGCGGGTCGATCGCTGGCCGTCGAGCGAGCTCGGCCGGCACATCGGCTACATGGCCCAGGGCATCGAACTGATCGGCGGCACCGTCGCCCAGAACATCGGGCGTTTCGATCCCGACGCACCGATCGAGGCGATCATCGCCGCGGCGGAAGCGGCGGGGGTCAACGAGATGATCCAACGGCTGCCGGACGGCTACGACACGCGGATCGGCGAAGAGGGCGTGGCGCTGTCACACGGCCAGCGCCAGCGGATCGCTCTGGCCCGCGCGCTCTACGGCGATCCGTTCCTGGTGGTGCTCGACGAGCCCAACTCCAATCTCGACGCCGAGGGCGACGAGAGCCTGAACCGTGCGATCGCCGGTGTCAGGCGCCGGGGTGGGGTGGTGATCATCGTCGCGCACCGTCCCTCCGCTCTCGCCGCGGTCGACAAGGTCCTGGTGATGCGCAACGGCACCATGGTCACCTTCGGCGAGAAGGCGGAGATCATGGCGCGCATGGCCCTCCCGCCGGAGCAGAAGCCGGCGAAGGAGCAGGCCAAACAAGCTCTGCCTTCGTGAGTTCAGGGAGTAGGCCGATGACGGTGGCAGCGAAGATTCCGAGCGAGGCGGCGACGACCGAGACCGCGGTCGCCCGCCCGAAGGAATCGGCTCCGAGCCTGGGACGGCTCGGGCATCTCGCCAACTACGAGGCGAAGCCGCTCGGTTTCGCCAGCGACTTCGACACGCTGCGCCAGCAGTCGCCGAACTGGAACTCGCTGCGCCGGAACACCAAGCTCGGGATGATCGGCGTCGCGGTGCTGTTCTTCGGCGGGTTCGGGGCGATGAGCGCGGTGGCGGTCGACGGGGCGGTGATCACGGGCGGCATGCTGGTGGTCGAGACCAGCACCAAGAAGATCCAGCACCCGCAGGGCGGTGTCGTCGCCGCGGTGTTCGTCAAGGACGGTGACCGGGTCGAGGCGAACCAGCTGCTGCTGCGTCTCGACGACACCGTGGCCAAGGCCAATCTGGCGATCATCAACAAGGCGCTGGTCCAGGCGCAGGCGCGGGCGGCGCGGCTCGAGCAGGAGATCGCCGATCGACCGGCGCTCACCTATCCGCAGTCTCTGCTCGACAAGCGCGGCGATCCCGATGCCGTCGAGGCGATGGACGCGGAGATGCGGCTGTTCGAGGTTCGGCGGGTCACCCGGATCAGCGACAAGGCCCGGCTCGGCGAGCGGCTCGGGCAGTTGCGCCAGCAGATCGGTGGCCTCGACGCCCAGATCGTCGCCAAGGATCGCGAGATCGAGCTGATCCACAAGGAACTCCAGGGGGTTCGCGAGCTCTACACGAAGAAGCTGGTGCCGATCCAGCGGCTCACCCAGCTCGAGCGCGACACCACCCGCCTCCAGGGCGAGCGGGCCCAACTCGTCTCGGCGATCGCCCAGACCGAAGGCAAGCTCACCGAGACCCAGTTGGAGATCAGCGGGCTCGACAACAAGTTCCTGAGCGATGCCGCCGCCGATCGGCAGACCAACACCGCCAAGATGCAGGAACTCGCCGAGCGGCAGGTCGGTGCCGCCGAGACCCTGCTGCGGATCGAGATCCGCTCGCCTCAGGCGGGCGTGGTCCATCAGCTGTTCACTCACACGATCGGAGGCGTGGTCACGCCGACCGACGTGCTGATGTACATCGTGCCGGAGCAGGACAAGCTGGTCGCCGACGTGCGCATCGCCACCTCGAACATCGACCAGGTCTATCCCGGGCAGCCGGCGACGGTGCGCTTCACCGCCTTCGATCGGACGATCACGCCGACGGTCAACTCGAAACTGATCTACGTCTCCGCCGACACGAGCTTCGATCAGCGGACCAACGGCTATTTCTATTCGGCTCGTCTCGAGCTGACCGACAAGGAACTCGCCAAGCTCGAGGGGCTGAAACTGGTGCCGGGCATGCCGGTCGAAGCCTACATCCGCACCGGCGAGCGCTCGCTCGCCTCGTACGTGTTCAAGCCGCTGGTCGATCAGGCGATGCGGACCTTCCGGAACTGACCGGATCAGCGTTCGGCGGCGATCGGCTCCGGCACTCTCCGGGCGGCGGCGCTCTGGGGCGTGCCGGTCGTCCGGATCTGCGGGCGGTAGAGCTTGGCCGGCTCCTCGCGGGCGAGGAC
Organism: uncultured Alphaproteobacteria bacterium; assembly: GCA_937919435.1. Lineage (GTDB taxonomy): Bacteria > Pseudomonadota > Alphaproteobacteria > Rhizobiales > Ancalomicrobiaceae > Siculibacillus. Next base: position 7,583 of record CALFRR010000085.1, read on the forward strand.
CCGCAGGATCCCGAAGGCGAGCGACTGCAACTCGTTCTCGCCGGGCAGCACCATCACCGGGGCGAGGAAGGAGACCCGCTCGGCGATCCAGCCGGTGAGCAGGGTCGAATGGGCGATGCCGCCGGTCAGCACGATCGCGTCGACCCGTCCGGCGACCACGGTCGCCAGTTCGCCGATCGACTTGCCGATCTGCAGGGCCATGGCGCGGTAGACTTCCTCGGCGTGCAGATCACCTGCGGCGATACGGCGTTCGACTTCGACCGCCGAAGAGGTGCCGAGGTAGGAGACGAGGCCGCCGCGGCCGTAGAGCTTGCGCCGCAGCGTGGCGTGGTCGAGGGAGCCGGAGAAGCAGAGGTCGATCAGCCAGCGGCGCGGCACCCGGCCGGCGCGCTCCGGAGAGAACGGGCCTTCGTCCTCGGAGACGTTGTCGATCATGCGCCCGTCGCGGTGCAGCGACGAGGAGATGCCGCCGCCGAGGTGGGTGACGATCAGGGTGAGGTCGCGATAGGGGCGGCCGAGCCGTTCGGCGGCGGCGATCGCCTGGGCGCGCATGTTGAGGACGTGGCTGAGGCTGATCCGCGGCAACTCCTCGAGGCCGGAGAAACGGGCGATCGGATCGCGCTCGTCGGCGGCCACGGAATCGTAGATGTAGGCGGGGATGCCGAGGCTCCGGCCGAGATCGTGGGCGATCGGCGCGGCGACGTTGGAGGCGTGCTCGATCACCGGGCGGTTCAGCAGCAGATCGACCATCGCGTCGTCGATCACGTAGGCACCGCCCTCGAGCGGCGGCGGCAGCGCGGCACCGCGGGCGGCGATCGCGTGGAGCGTGTCGAGGCCGATGCCGGCGATCGCGAGCGCATCGACCACCGCGGCCCGGCGCATCCCGTACTGGGCGGCGGCGTTCGGATAGTCGGCGAGGCTCGCGGCGTCGTGCTCGAGCGAGATCCGGAAGATCTCGCGCCGGTCTTCCCAGACGGCGAGTTTGGTCGAGGTCGATCCGGGATTGATGCAGAGGATCCGTTTCGGCTCAGGCATGGACGAGCTCCCGGGCGGCGGCCGCGGCGAGGACGATCGACATCCGCTTGTCGATCGCCGAGGAGGAACGGGAGGTCATCACCACCGGCACGCCGGCGCCGACGACGAAACCGGCGAACTTGGCCCGCGCCGAGAACATCAGCGCCTTGACCATCAGGTTGCCGGCGGTGAGCCCCGGCACCACCATCAGATCGGCGTCGGCGGCGACCGGGCTCCGATAGCGCTTCAGCGCCACCGCCTCGCGGTCGAGGGCGAGGTCGTAGGAGATCGGCCCTTCGACGATGCAGCCCGGGATCGCGCCGGCCTCGGCGCGACGCTTGATCTCGGCGGCGTCGGTGCTGTCGAGGTGCTTCGGATTGACCTCCTCGGCCGCCGCCATCACCGCCACCTTGGGACGCCGGATGCCGATCGCGGCGAGGGCTTCGACCGCATTGAGGGTGATCTCGATCTTGTGGTCTAGGTCGGGGGCGAGGTTCAGGGCGACGTCGGTGACCGCCAGCAACTTGTGATAGGTCGGGATCTCCAGTACGGCGACGTGCGACATCACCCGCGAGGTGCGCAGCCGGCTGTCGCGATCGACCACCACCTTCATCAGGGTGGCCGTCTCCAGGCGGCCCTTCATCAGCAGTTCGGCCTCGCCGGCGTGGATCAGCGCCACGGCACGGCGGGCGGCGGCGGTCGGGTCGGCGACGTCCTCGATGCGGAACCGGTCGGCGCGGACGCCGAGGTCGGCGAGGCGGGCGACGATCCCGTCGGCCGGACCGATCAGCACCGGCTCGACGATCCCGTCGTCGGCGGTGTCGATCAGGGCTTCGAGGGCGTGATTGTCGTCGGCGGCGACCAGCGCGACGCGGCGCGGGCGGCCGCGGCCACGCATGTGGTCGAGGAGGGCGGAGAAGTCGGCGAAGCTCATTCGGCGGCCTTCCGGGCGGTGCGGTCGCCGAGCGCCACGCCGGCTCGGATCGCGGCTTCGTTGGCGGCGAGATAGGCGGCCTTGGAGGCCATCTTGGCGCGCATGGTGGCGATCACGGTCGCCGCGTCGAGTGCCTTGGTGGCACCGATCCAGGCGCCGAGGATCACCATGTTCGCCGCCTTGTCGTTGCCGAGCTCGTGGGCGATGTCGTTGGCCGGCACGTAGATCGCGTCGATGTCGGTGCGGTGGATCGGATGGTCGACCATCGAGGCGTTGACGATGATCGTGCCGCCCGGCTTCACCCAACTCTCGAACCGGGCGAGCGACGGCTCGTTGAGGGCGATCACCGTGTCGACCTCGGAGACCACCGGCGAGCCGATGTCGTCGTCGGAGATCAGCACGGTGCAGTTGGCGGTGCCGCCGCGCATCTCGGCGCCGTAGGAGGCGTAGAAGGTGGCGTGGAGGTCGGCGTCGGTGGCGGAATAGCCGAGCAGCTGGCCGATCAGGACCACGCCCTGGCCGCCGAAACCGCCGACGAGAAGACTGGTTTCCATCGGACGCTCCTCAAATGTCCTTGAAGATCTTCAGCGGGAAGACCGGAATCATCTTGGTGCGGATGTGCTCCAGGCTCTCCGGGGGGCTCATCCCCCAGTTGGTCGGGCAGTTGGTCAGCAGTTCGACGAAACCGAAGCCGCGGCCGGCGATCTGGTTCTCGAAGGCCTTCCGGATCCCGGCCTTGGCCTTCAGGATGAAGGCGGCCTTGTGCAGGGCGAAGCGGGCGACGTAGGTCGGCGCCTCGAGCCCGGCGATCATCTCGGCCATGTGGATCGGGAAGCCCATGGCCTTCGGATCGCGGCCCTGCGGTGCGGTGGTCGCCTTCTGGCCGACCAGCGAGGTCGGGGCGAGCTGGCCGCCGGTCATCCCGTAGATGCCGTTGTTGATGAAGATGGTGGTGAAGTTTTCGCCGCGGTTGGCGGCGTGGAGGATCTCGCCGAGGCCGATCGAGGCGAGGTCGCCGTCGCCCTGGTAGGTGAAGACGACGTTCTCCGGCCGGGCCCGCTTGTAGCCGGTGGCCATCGCCGGGGCGCGGCCGTGGTTGGAGACCACCAGATCGATGTTGAAGTAGTTCTGGCCGAGGGTGGCGCAGCCGATCGGCAGCACCGCCACGGTGCGGTCGCGCACTCCGAGTTCGTCGATCACCTCGGCGACGATGCGGTGGGCGACGCCGTGCAGGCAGCCCGGGCAATAGGAACTGCCGTGCGCCTCGAGCGATACCGGCTTCTGATAGATCATGTTCATCGGGGTCACCTCGGTTCGACGAGGGCGCGGACGGCCGCCGAGATCTCGCTCGGCGAGGGGACGTGGCCGCCGCCGCGGCCGAAGCTCGAGACCGGCGCCCGCTTGCCGACGGCGCGCTCGACGTCCTCGACCATCAGCGCGGGGACGCACATCTCGACCGACAGGACGTGGCGGACCCGGCCGTAGTCGAGGGTGTCGAAGACGGCGAGCGGGAAGGGGGAGACGGTGATCGGGCGGATCATCCCGACCCTGACGCCCTCGGCGCGCAGATGCTTCAGCGCGGTGCCGGCGACCCGGGCCGAAGTGCCGTAGGCGACGAGGACGATCTCGGCGTCGTCGAGATGGCGGGTCTCGACGCGGACGTCGTTCTCCGCCCAGCCGCGATAGATCGCGGCCCGCGACTCCTGGAACGCCTCGAGATCGGGTCCGGTCCACTGGATCGAGGCGACCGCCCGCTTCGGCCGGCCCTTGGCGCCGTCGAGAACCCAGTCGCTGCGATCGGGGATCTCGTCGCGCATCGGCGGCAGGGTCACCGCCTCCATCATGCCGCCGATCAGGCCGTCGGCCAGCACGATCACCGGATTGCGGTCACGGTCGGCGTAGTCGAAGGCCTCGTAGGTGAGGTCGACCGCCTCCTGGACGGTGGCGGGCGCGAAGACCATCACCTTGAAGCCGCCGTGGCCGGGGGCCTTGGTGGCCATCGCGTACTGGTTCTGGCCGGGATAGATGTAGCCGGTGCCGGCACCGGTGCGGGCGACGTCGACGATCACCGCCGGCACCGCGGCGCCGGCCATGGTCGAGATGCCCTCGGCCTTCAGCGAGATGCCGGGGCTCGACGACGAGGTCATCGCCCGGCGGCCGGCGCAGGAGGCGCCCATCACCATGGCGACCGAGGCGAGTTCGCTCTCGCCCTGGACGAACACGCCGCCGACCGCCGGCATCCGGCGGGAGAAATATTCGGGGATCTCGTTCTGCGGGGTGATCGGGTATCCGGCGAAGAAACGGCATCCGGCGCGGACCGCGGCTTCGGCGATCGCCTCGTTGCCCTTCATGAAGGCGCGTTCCATCGGAACCTCCTCAGGCGGCTTCGCGCAGCTCGTCGGCCTCGAGCAGGATCGCCGCCTCGGGGCAGACCACGGTGCAGGTCTTGCAGCCGGTGCATTCCTCTTCGTCGAGCATCTCGACGACCCGGTAGCCGGTGGCGTTGATCTTCGAGCCGACCCGGAGTTGCTTCTGCGGACAGGCGTCGACGCAATAGCCACAGCTCTTGCAGAGCTCGGCGCTGATTTCGACATGCGTGGACATCGTCGTTCTCCGGTTGCTCAGGCGGCGTCTTCCCAGGCCGGGACGATCCGGCGGCCGATCGGAAGGACGGGGACTTCGGGACGTGCGGCGGCGACCGCCGCGGCGAGAGGGGCGATCGCGGCGATCGCCTCGACGGCGAAGCCGGTGCCGGCGATCAGCCGTTCGACCGCCGGAAGGCCGTCGACGACGTCGGCGAGTTCGGTCGCCGCGCCGAAATTGGGATTGGCGACGATGCCGGCCACCGGGACCCGCGCCGCCTCGCGGATCGCGGCGAGCGCCTCGGCGACCAGATGCGGCTCGGCGAAGATCCGGTAGGGATTGACCACCAGGAAGGCGGCGAGGTCGTCGCGCCAGAGGTCGGCGAGCTGGCCGAGGACGATCGCCCCCTGGGCGTCGCCGCCGACGTCGATCACCACCGTGCCGGCGGGATCGGCGAGCCGGTCGCGCAGGCCGTCGGGGACGGTGCGCGCATCGAGGAGCTGCGTGTCGCCATGGACCGCGATGCCGGCGGCGCGCATCGCTTCGGCCGCCTGGCGGGCGCGGAACAGCGGCTTGGTCTGGTCGAGATCGAAGAAGCGGACGGCCCGGCCGGCCTCGGCCAGCGCGAAGGCGAGGTTGACGGCGATCTCGGACTTGCCGGCGCCGGCCTCACCGAGAAAGACGAACAGGCGGCGCGGGCTGCGGGCGAGGTGCAGATACCCGGCGGCATCGGCTTTCGACTGGTCCTCTGCTCGGATCGAAGCGGGGGAGTCGAAGGCCATCGCCACCTCCCGTCATACGAAGATGAGAAGGAGACGGAACATCGACCGGCCGGGGGAGGCCGAGGGGCCTCTCTCGTCTTTCGCCTCGCGGGCGGCTTCGGCGGGGAACGGGGCGTCCAGCACGGGCGGGCACTCCATCGGGGCTCCGGTACCTGACGAATTTACCCGTTGCCACCCCGGAATTTATGCTGTTCTTTGTCGATATGGCCCGATGAGCGGAACGGGATCGATCGAAATGGTGAAATCGAAGAACATCCATTCCGACGATGCGCAACCCGACAAGGCTCCGGCCTACGATCTGATGGATCGGCGCATCCTGTCGGCGCTCAGGGGCAACGGGCGGCTCACCATCGCCGAACTGGCGACCGAGGTCGGGCTCAGCCAGTCGCCGTGCTGGACGCGAGTCAAACGGCTCGAGGCGGCCGGCTTCATCGACCATTACGAGGCGGTGCTCAACCACCGGGCGATGGGCTTCGGCAACGTCGTGTTCATCGAGATCACCCTCAACAAACACGACGACAAGATCATCGAAGCCTTCGGCGATGCGCTGATCCGGATTCCCGAAGTGGTCTCGGCCTATCTGACCACCGGCGACTACGACTACCTGGTGAAGGTGATCGTCTCGGGAACCGAACACTACGAGCGGTTCATCCGGGAGAGCCTCTATCGGATCCCCGGCATCCAGCACACCCGCTCGACCTTCGGCCTCAGGGCTTTGAAGGAGGCGAGTTCGATCGACCCGCTGCTCCTCACCCATCAACGCTCGGTCGGCGGCTGAGGCGCCGCCGCTCAGGCCGGTTCGGTCAGGCGGAGCGGCCGCCCGGTCTCGTCGAGCGGCGTCGCGCCGCGGTCGATCGGCACCCGGCGGGGGCGCAGCCGGTAGACGTCGGGCATGCCGGAGCCGAGCAGCGGCCGCAGATACATGCGGAAGGCGTCGGTGACGTCGGTGTTGGACGGGGCGATGAAGGCGTCGTCCATGGTCCGGGTGGCACCGCCGATCTCGGAGAGCGGCGCCAGCTTGTAGTCGACCGAGTAGAAGCCGGTACGGTGGATCGTCACCGAGCCGTCGACCCGGCCACGGGTGGCGAAATGCACCGCCTTCTCGCCGGCCTCGCGGGCCTCCTGCTGATCGACGTCGGAGACGCAGCCGGGGAAACACCGTTGCGGATAGCCGAGCGTCTCGCCGTAGACCTCGGTGCGGCCGAGGCGGGTGCGGATCTCGCGGGCGAGCAGGTCGGCGAGGGTGCCGGCGCTGCCGGGCCTGCCGCCGCCGTGCTTCTCGGCGAGGAGGTCGAGGATCCAGCGGCCGGCGGTGTCGCGGATGCCTTCCGAGACGGCGACGACGCAACGGCCGTGGCGCTGCCAGGTCGCGGCGACGTCGGAGAGGAAGGCATCGAGCGAGAAGGGGCGCTCCGGCAGATAGACGAGATGCGGCCCGTCGTCGGGATACTTCTTGCCGAGCGCCGCGGCGGCGGTCAGGAAGCCGGCGTGGCGGCCCATCACCACCGCCAGATGGACGCCCGGCAGGGCCCGGTTCTCGAGATTGATGCTCATGAAGGCCTGGGCGACGTATCGGGCGGTCGACGGATAGCCGGGGGTGTGGTCGTTGCCGACGATGTCGTTGTCGACCGTCTTGGGGATGTGGATGCAGGTCAGGTCGTAGTTCCGGCGCCGCGCCTCGCGGGCGATGGTCTCGATGGTGCCGGTCGACTCGTGGCCGCCGAGGTAGAAGAAGCCGCCGATGCCGTGGGCCCGGATGACCCGCAGCATTTCCATGCAGTAGGCGTGGTCGGGACGGTCACGGGTGGCGCCGAGCACCGAGGACGGCGTGCTCGCCACCCGCTCGAGATTCTGGCGGGTCTCGGCGGTGAGATCGGTGAAGTCCTCGTCGATGATGCCGCGGGCGCCGCGCACCGATCCGTAGATCCGCTCGAGCCCGAAGAACCGCCGCGCCTCCAGCACCACGCCGACGATCGACTGATTGGTGACCGGCGTCGGACCTCCGCCGAGAGAGATCAGAATTTTCCTGAACGACATGAATTGCGCTCTCTTCCGCACCGTCCGCCGTAGCCGAAGCGATGGCTCGTCGGTTCCCAATGTGCACGAATTCGCGAAACAAGAATTCCGTGCATCGAATTGCTGCTTCGTAATCTATATTACATTTTGTGGCGAAAATACATCCGGGTCCATGGGCGAACACGTCGGTGATGTGGCGGTGATCTCGGTCGTTGCTCGTGGCGATATCTTTCCGAAACGAAAGATCCGGCGCTGCGGCGTCGGCTCCGATGGGGCGGAGATCCGCAGGAGAGCGGGTTCTCCCGTGCCGATCGGCGGGCGGCGGCGGCCGACTGCGACCATCGACGTAGCGACCCCCGGTGCTGTTTGACCGGTTCGCCGGGCGTGCTACTTCTGAGTCTCGGCGTCGATCGCGAAGCGCGAGAGCCGAGGCCGATCGCTCACGGGTCCGAGGGGGAGATGAAGATCGTCGCGGTGACGGCCTGTCCGACCGGCGTTGCGTTGACCTACATGGCGGCGCAGCGGCTGATCGCGGCCGCACGCCGGCTCGGCCACGTCGTGAAGGTCGAGACGCAGGGGGCGATGGGCAGCGAAGACGTGCTGACCCGCAAGGACGTCGGCCGGGCCGCCGTCGCCATCCTCGCCGCCGACGTCGCGGTCAACGGACCGGAGCGGTTCACCGGACTGCCGGTGCTCCGGGTGAGCACGGCCGAAGCGATCGCCGACCCCGACGCGGTGTTGAACCGCGCCTGCAGTCTGGTCTCCTCCGACCCCGTGTGATCCCCGCGGCGCGCTCCGGCGACCGCCTTTCCCCGAGGACGACATCCCGTCGCGACGGCTCGCCGTCGATCCGCATCGACGCCCGTCGGCCGCCGCGCGGGCGCGTCGACCGTGGCACGGGCCGTGCGGGGCGGGACGGGGCGCCGGGACGGATGGCGATTACGACCAAGGTCGAATGTACGTGCGAGCAGTGCGGCTCGGTCACGGCGAACCGGTCGCAGAAGCGGAAACGCCCGGAAATCAGCCACTTGTTGCGGCGCAGTGCATTTCGCTCGGGATACATTTTTACAGTCGCGTTGATATCTTTCCACTTTTCGCTCTATCGACCACATGGTTTGATCCTCCTCGATCGAAGTAGCCAAGTCGTCGTCATGTGGTTCCCGAGAAGCGGGACCGCAAACGGCAGAATTACGCTCATTTACTTCGCATCCCCTGCCGAGAACGATTTCGGATCAGGGCAAGCAAGAACGAAAGAAACGGATCGGAGGGTACGCCCTTTCTCGGCAGCCGTGATTTTCACGGGACACGTCACCTGGGAGACCCCCGCGTGACGCGCCGACGACTCGCGCGCTCTCGTACGTTTCGTTCGCCTTTCCGTGACAGCAACGAAGAACAGCGCGGAGTAGACATCATGGCGAATATCGGAGGAATCGAACGAGCAACGGCCTCGGATGCCAAGGTGCGTGTCCAGCAATTCGGCCGCTTTCTCTCGAGTATGGTGATGCCCAACATCGGCGCCTTCGTCGCCTGGGGCCTGATCACCACTTTCTTCATCCCGACCGGGTGGATCCCGAACGCGTATTTCGCGAAGCTCGTCGGGCCGATGATCTCCTATCTGCTGCCGTTGCTGATCGGCTATACCGGCGGCAAGCTGGTCCACGGTGAGCGTGGCGCGGTGGTCGGTGCGATCACCACGGCCGGCGTGGTCATCGGGTCGACGATCCCGATGTTCCTCGGCGCGATGATCGTCGGGCCGATCGGCGGCCTCGCCATCAAGAAGTTCGACGAAGCCGTCGAAGGCAAGGTCGGCACCGGATTCGAGATGTTGGTCAACAACTTCTCGGCCGGCATCATCGGCATGATCCTGGCCATGATCGCCTATGCGGTGGTCGGCCCGGTGGTCACCGTGCTGTCGACCTGGCTCGGCGCCGGCGTCGAGGCGATGGTCAACACCGGCATCCTGCCGCTCGCCTCGATCCTGGTCGAGCCGGCCAAGGTGCTGTTCCTCAACAACACCATCAATCACGGCGTGTTCACGCCGCTCGGCACCCAGCAGGCGCTGGAGCACGGCAAGTCGCTGGTCTTCCTGATCGAAGCCAACCCCGGTCCGGGCCTCGGCCTGCTGCTCGCCTACTGGATGTTCGGCCGCGGCAACGCCAAGCAGTCGGCACCGGCCGCCGCGATCATCCACTTCCTCGGCGGCATCCACGAGATCTACTTCCCGTACGTGCTGATGAAGCCGCGCCTGATCATCGCGATGATCGCCGGTGGCATGACCGGTGTCGCCACCCTGATGCTGCTCGGCGGCGGCCTGCGTGCGCCCGCCTCGCCGGGCTCGATCTTCGCCGTGCTGCTGATGACCCCCGGCAATGCCGCGATCGGCGTCGTCGCTTCGGTCGTGCTCGCCTGTGCCGTCACCTTCGTCGTCGCTTCCGTGCTACTCAAGACCGAGAAGGTCGTCGAGGACGGTGAGGATCTCGATGCGGCCACGCAGCGGATGCGCGAGATGAAGGCGGAATCGAAGGGTCAGACCGTGGCCGCCGCGCCGGTGGCGATCGGTGTGGTGCGCAACGTCGTCGTCGCCTGCGACGCCGGCATGGGCTCCAGCGCGATGGGCGCCTCGATGCTCCGGAAGAAGCTCGATCAGGCCGGTCTCTCCGCGGTTCGTTCGTCGAACGCCGCGATCAACAGCCTGCCGGCCGACGTCGATCTGGTGATCACCCACAAGGATCTCACCGATCGGGCCCGTCGGGCGGCGCCGGGGGCGGCCCACGTGTCGCTGACCAACTTCCTCGACGGCGCCTTCTACGATCGCATCGTCGCGGAGATCCGGGCCAAGGCCGACGTCTCGGCGGCTCCGGCCAAGGGCGGGGAGACCCCCTCGTCTTTTAGTCTGGGTGAGGACAACATCTTCCTCGGCCTCACTGCCAATACCAAAGAGGAAGCGATCCGCTTCGCCGGTCAGAAACTGCTCGAAGCGGGTTGTATCCGCCCGGCCTACATCGACGCGATGCTGAAGCGCGAGACGCTCGTCTCCACCTACCTCGGCCAGTCCCTCGCGATGCCGCACGGCACCAACGAGGCCAAGGGCGAGGTGCTGAAGACCGGCGTCGTGGTCTGCCAGTACCCGCAGGGTGTGTTCTTCGGTCCCGACGAAGGGAACGTCGCCCACCTGGTGGTCGGCCTGGCGGCCAAGGGCAACGAGCACATGGCGCTGATGGCGGCTCTCGCCCGGGTGCTGGAGAACCCGAAGGTGGTCGCCCACCTCGGCAAGACCTCCAACCCGGCCGACGTGCTCCGGATCCTCGAACTGAACTGATCCGAACCACTTCCGAAGAAGGACCGGCGCCGCAGCGATGCGGCCCGGCTCGGACCACGACGACCCGTGCCACCTGAGGTGGCACTGGAACGATCCTTCACGCGAAAAATTCGAGCGAGACACCGCGATGCGCGCGATCCAATTCGGCGCCGGAAACATCGGACGCGGATTCATCGGCAAGATCCTCGCCGATGCCGGCTGGTCCGTCACCTTCGCCGACGTCAACGCCACTCTGATCGGTCTTCTCCACGATCGCCGACGCTACGGCGTGCGGGTGGTCGGCGAGACCAGCTGGCTCGAGACGGTCGAGGGGATCGACGCCGTTTCGTCGATCGGCGACGAGATCGTCGATCTCGTCGCGACCGCCGATCTGGTCACCACCGCGGTCGGACCGGCGATCCTGCCGAGGATCGCGCCGGTGATCGCGAAGGGCATCCTCGCCCGCTTCGACCGGGGCGTCGCCACGCCGCTCAACATCGTCGCCTGCGAGAACGCGGTGCGCGCCACCTCGCAGTTGAAGGCGGCGGTGCTGCCGCTGATCCCGGCCGAGCTGGTCGCCCGGGTCGAGGCGGAAATCGGTTTCGCCGACAGCGCGGTCGACCGGATCGTGCCGCCGGCGCCCCCCTCGGAGGACGATCCGCTCGAGGTGACGGTCGAGACCTTCTCCGAGTGGATCGTCGACCGCACCCAGCTGAAGGGCTGGACGCAGGCGATCCCCGGCATGGAACTCACCGACGACCTGATGGCCTTCGTCGAGCGCAAGCTCTTCACCCTCAACACCGGACACGCGATCACCGCCTATCTCGGCTTCCTCGCGGGCACCGCGACGATCCGCGAGGCGATCGGCGTCGCCGCGATCCGGGCGGTGGTGAAGGCGGCGATGGAGGAGAGCGGGGCGGTGCTGGTGCGCCGCTACGGTTTCGACGCGGGCAAGCACGCCGCCTACATCGAGAAGATCCTCGGCCGCTTCGCCAATCCGCATCTGGTCGACGACGTCGCCCGGGTCGGCCGCGAACCCCTGCGCAAGCTCGGCAAGGGCGACCGGCTGGTGCGGCCGCTGCTCGGCACCATCGACTACGGTCTGCCGCACGCGGCTCTGGTGCGGGGGATCGCGGCGGCGCTGTGCTATCGCAACGATCAGGACCCGCAGGCGGTCGAGATGCGTCGGGCGGTCGCCCACGACGGCGTCGAGGCGGCGGTCGCCCGGTTCTGCGACTATACTCTGCCGGCGCCGGTGATCTCGGAAATCGGCGAAGCCTGGAGGGCGATCTCCGGCTGAACGATCGTCGGGCCGTGCCCGGTGCCACCGGTTCGATCGCCACGACGGCGGCGACGGGCGGCGAGCGGGCCGGACACCCAAGAAAACGAGAACCTTCGAGAGGCACCGATGTCCATCTCCGAACTCGCCCTCGTCTCCCCCCTGAAGGGTCGGCTCGTCGCGCTCGGCGAGGTGCCGGATCCGATGTTCGCGCTCGGCATGATGGGCGACGGGGTCGCCGTCGAGCCCGGTCTCGGCGAAGTTCGGGCGCCCTGCGCCGGTCGGGTGGTCTCGGTGCACCGGCGCGGCCATGCGGTGAAGCTGCAGACGGCGGGCGGGGCGCAGATCCTGGTCCACGTCGGGCTCGAGGCGGTGGCGCTGCGCGGCGAGGGCTTCGTCGGTGCGGTCGCTGAAGGGGCGGAGGTCGCCGCCGGTGATCTCCTCTTCCGCTTCGACCTGCCGCGACTGACGGCGCTGTGCGGGATCGTCACCACGCCGGTGCTGGTGGCCAACGACGACGCCTTCCACGTCACCTCGCGGGCGACCGACGGCGAGGTCGACTTCGGCGATCCGCTGATGGTGGTGGCGCCGATCGGTGCGCCGGCCCCAGCCCCGGCGACCGCCGTGCGGGCAGAGACGACGGTGGTGCTGGAGATGAGCTACGGGCTGCACGCCCGTCCGGCGGCGCTGCTCGCTGCGGCCGCCAAGGAGTTCGCCGCGTCGGTCGAGATCGTGCTGGACGGCCGCAAGGCCAATGCGAAGAGCCCGGTGTCGCTGCTGACGCTCGGCAGCCGTTGGGGCAGCCGGCTGACGGTCTCGGCCGAAGGGGCCGACGCGGACGCGGCGGTGGCGGCGGTCGCCGCGGCGATCGCCTCCGGTCTCGGCGATCCGGTCGAACCATGGGTCGAGCCGGCCGCCGGGACGGTCGAAGCGGTAGCGGCCGAGCCGCCGCCGGTCGGGGCGCCGTTCGGGTCGGACGAGCGGGTCGAGCTCGCCGGGGTGGTCGCGGCGCCGGGGCTGGCGATCGGCACCGCCCATCGGTTGGCGGCGAAACCGCCGGCTCCGCCGGAGGTGGGCGCCGGCATCGAGGCGGAACGCACCGCGCTGACCGGGGCGATCGCGACCCTGCGCGGCCATCTGCTGGCGCGGATCGCCGCGGCGCGGACCCCGCAGCAGCGCGAGATCATGGGCGCGCACGCGGCGCTGCTCGACGATCCGGAACTGGCGGAGGCCGCCGAGCGGCTGATCGGCGAGGGCAAGAGCGCCGGTTTCGCCTGGAGCCGGGCGGTCGAGGTGCAGACGGCGATCCTGCGCGGTCTCGACAACGCGCGGCTGGCCGAGCGGGCCGCCGATCTCGTCGACCTCGAACAGCAGATCCTGACGGTGCTCTCCGGCGGGGCGATCGAGGACGTCCGCCTGCCCGACGATGCGGTGGTGGTCGCCGACGATCTGCTGCCGTCGCAGTTCATGGCCTTCGGTGAGCGGCTGCCGGTCGGCATCGTCGTCGCTCGCGGCGGACGCACGTCGCATGCGGCGATCCTCGCCGCCTCCTCCGGGGTGCCGATGCTGGCGGCGGTCGGGGCCGAGGCGTTGCGCATCCCGAGCGGCATGCCGCTGATCCTCGACGCCGAGCGCGGCCGGGTGAAGGTCAACCCGACGCCGGAGACGGTGGCCGAGACCCGGGTGGCGACCGCGGCGCGCGAGGCGAAACGCGAGGCCAACCGTGCGGCGGCGTCGCTCGACTGCGTGATGGCCGACGGCACCCGTCTGGCGATCCTCGCCAACGTCGGTTCGGTCGCCGACGCGACCCGCGGTCTCGCCTTCGGAGCCGAGGGCTCGGGGCTGCTCAGGACCGAGTTCCTGTTCCTCGATCGCCGCGAGGCGCCGTCGGAGGCCGAGCAGCTCGCCGAATATCAGGCGATCGCCAACGAGCTGAAGGGACGGCCGCTGACGGTCCGAACCCTCGATGTCGGCGGCGACAAGCCGATCGCCTATCTCGCTCAGGCGAAGGAGGAGAATCCGATCCTCGGGGTGCGCGGCGTCCGGGTCTGCCGGCGCCATCCGGAGCTGCTGCGCCAGCAGTTCCGGGCGATCCTGCGGGTCAGCCCGTCGACCCAGTGCCGGATCATGCTGCCGATGATCGCCGATCTCGGCGAACTGCGCTGGGCGCGGAAGATCTTCGAGGAGGAGAAGGCGGCGCTCGGGATCACCGATCCGGTGGCGCTGGGGATCATGATCGAGGTGCCGGCGGCGGCGGCGCTCGCCGACCGGCTGGCGGCGGAGGCCGATTTCTTCTCGATCGGCACCAACGATCTGACCCAGTACGTGCTGGCGATGGACCGCGGCAACACCGAACTGGCGGCGGAGGTCGACGCCTTCCATCCGGCGGTGCTCCGGATGATCGCCCGCACCGTGGAGGGGGCGAAGCGGCACGGCCGGCCGGTCGGCGTGTGCGGCGGTCTCGCCTCGGAACTGCTGGCCGCACCGATCCTGATCGGGCTCGGCGTGACCAGCCTGTCGGCGACCCGCTCGTCGATCCCCGACCTGAAGGCCTTCGTCCGCACCCTCGACCTGGCCACCTGTCGGGACATCGCCGAGCGGGCGCTCGACCTCGACGACGGCGACCAGGTCCGGGCGCTGGTCGCGGCGCGCTGGCCGGACGCCTGAGACGGCACCGGGACAACGCGAACGCTCGGAACGACGGTGATGGCGCGATGCCGCCGGGCACCGCCGTCCGCCATCGGGAACCGCGACACGGAAGAGGTCGACGGACGGTCGGCCGTTCGGAGAAGGAGATCGGGAGAATGCGGGTGATCGGCAGTCTCGACGACTTCGCGCGCGGCACCGGGCCGGGCGAGGGCGAGGCGATCGGCGAACGGATCGTGTTCGGGCTCGACACGGCGGTGCCGCCGGTGCGGTCGCTGCAGGTGCAGTTCGCCCGGCTCGAGCTGGTGGTCGAGGGCGTCTATCGCAACGCATTGTGCACCGCCGACGGCAAGATCGTCACCCGCGATCTGGTCGCCGGAGACGTGTTGTTCGTTCCCGCCAACTGTTGGAACGAGCCGTTGTGGGATCGCGACGTGCGGCTCCTGTCGCTGCTGTTCGGCGCCACCCACATGGGCGTCAGCCTGCTCACCTGGGAGGTCGGACGCGGCGCCTTCACCTCGGTGGAGAAGCGCAGCTGTCTCGTCCCCGGCAACGGCCCGCTCACGCACCTGATCGAGGCCCTCGGCAATCTGCGCGAGGAGGAGACGACGTCGGCGCGGCACGCGCGGCTGATCGTCCAATCGGTGGTCGAATACGCCAAGACGCTGATCCTCAATCCGATGCCGGACGAGGAGCGGCAGTCTTCGGCGCTGTTCCGGGCCGCCTGCCTCTACATCGAGGAGAATTTCGACAAGACGATCACCCGGGAGATCGTCGCGCGGCAGCTCGGCATCAGCCCGAACTATTTCTCCCGCGTCTTCTCCGAACAGGGGGGGATGACCTTCTCCGATCACCTGACCACCGTCCGGATCGGCAAGGCCCGGATGATGCTCGAGAAATACGACCTGTCGCTGGCCCAGATCGCCGGCCGCTGCGGCTTCCACGACTTCAACTACTTCCTCAAGGTGTTCAAGAAACGGGTGGGGCGGACGCCGACCGAGTATCGCGCCAGCGTCGTCGGCGGTGCGGGCTGAGACCGGCGGGACGCGGCCGGAAGCCCCTGCGGTCCGCCTCGCGGCTCCGCCGTGCAGGATCCGACGAGTCGTTCAGAACGATTCCAGAAAACAGCGGGGCGATCGGAACACCGGTCCACGCACCGAAGAATCGCGAATTCACCGTCTTCTCGACGTATGGGGAGGCGAATTCGCGGAAGGTGAAGTCTGACGATTTTGTCATGACGACTGAAATATTTTGTATGCACGATGAATAGGCTTCATGATTTGTCGAATACGATGGGTCAGGTTTGGCGAATAGAGTTGTTGCATGCGTGAAATTACGAGATCGACTATTGGATTACCGATGACTTTAACTTCACATTAATGGTCATCGATCATAGCTCGACGAGTTGTGGGGCTGTCGTATCGAGCGGCGGGTTGCTGCGGGGAACCGGCACGACGGTCTCGACGAACGCACGGGGTCGAGCTCATGTCGTACAAGAACTGGCCGATGATCTGGAAGGTGGTCAGCCTTCTCCTGGTTCTGTCGGTGGCGGGAATCGCCGGCATCGTCTACGCGGCCCACCAGATCACCGTCGTCGACGACCTCGACACGGCGATCATCGACGGTGCCTCCGCCGCATCGACCAATCTGGCGAGGGCGAACCGCCACATCGTCGGGATCGAGCTCGGCATGTATCGCAACATCGTCGCCAGCACCGATGCCGCCCACGCCGCCGCGGCCAAGGCGACGCGCGATTCCATCGCTTCGGTCGAGACCGAATACGGCAACGCGAAGAAGGCCTATCCGCCGATCCGTGACGCCGTCGACACGAACTGGCGCGTTCTCCAGGAGGCGCTTAGCGGCGTCTGCGGCGAGGTCATCCGGCGGGCCAACGCATCGACCACGGCCGAGGAGAACGCCAAGGTCGCGGCGCTGATGGAGGAATCCTGTTCGCCCAAGCTCAAGGCGATCGTCGAAACCAGTTCCGTCATCAACCGGCAGATCGGCGAGGCCAAGGACAAACAGAACAAGGAAGTCACCGTGCTGGCCGAGTGGACTTCGCGGGTCACGCTCCTGGGCTTCCTCGCGGCGACGGCGACGATCCTCGGCCTCGCCTTCTGGGCGGTGCGCACCGGCGTGGTCGCTCCGCTCCGGGCGTCGATGGCGGCGATGGAAGATCTCGGGCGCGGCGAACTCGGCCGTCCGGTCGCCGGCACCGACCGCGCCGACGAGATCGGAGCGATCTCGAAGTCGCTCGAAGTGCTGCGCGGTCAGTTGCAGAAGGCGGAACAGGCGCGTCGCGAACAGGCGGAGCGCGAGGAGCAGGAGCGCCGGCTGCTGGCCCGGCGCGAGAAGCTCGCCAACGACTTCGTCGGACGCATGCAGGACCTCGCCTCCGGTTTCGCCGCATCGTCGAGCGAAGTCGCCGACGCGGCGAAGAACCTCTCCGCCACCGCCGAGGAAACCTCCAGGCAGGCGCAGGCGGTCGCAGCGGCGGCCGAGCAGGCGGCGTCCAACGTCCAGACGGTCGCGGCGTCGGCCGAGGAGATGGCGGCGTCGGTGCGCGAGATCACCGGGCAGGTGACCCATTCGGCGCGGGTCGCCGACACCGCCTACGACGAGGCGCAGTCCTCGACCGGCCGCATCGGCGAACTCGCCACCGCGGCCTCGGCGATCGGCGACGTGATCAATCTGATCAAGGGGATTGCCGACCAGACCAACCTCCTGGCGCTCAACGCCACGATCGAGGCGGCGCGGGCCGGCGAGGCCGGCAAGGGCTTCGCGGTGGTCGCGGCGGAAGTGAAGCAGCTGGCCAGTCAGACCAGCCGGGCGACCGAGGAGATCGGCGGGAAGGTCGGCGAGATCCAACAGGCGACCGACGGGACCGTCCGGTCGATGAGCGAGATCGTCAAGGTGATCGCCGACGTCAAGTCGATCGCCTCGGCGATCGCCGGCGCGGTCGAGGAACAGGGTGCGGCCACCGCCGAGATCGCCCGCAACTGCCAACAGGCGGCGACCGGCACGCATCAGGTGACCCAGAACATTTCCGGCGTCGGTCAGGCGGCGGAGATGACCGGCACCGCGTCGACCCAACTGATGGATCTGTCGAACGGCCTGTCGACCCAGGCGGTCGATCTGCGCAAGGTGGTGGAAGTCTTCGTGCGCGATTTCCGCGCCGCCTGACGCCGGTTTCCGGACGTCGGGTCTCTGGAACGAAGGGCCCCGCGGCATCGCCCGCGGGGCCCTTCGTCCGTCTTCGGGAGCCGCCGGCGTTCGGTCGGATGCTTCTCAGGCGAAGCGGCTGCGGGTCGTGCGGGTGGTCCGTGTCTCGTCGGCGAGCCGGCGGGTCGTCCAGCCGATCACTTCGTCGGCGGGCATCGGCCGGGCGATCAGGAACCCCTGGCCGAGGTCGCACCCGAGAGCCGAGAGGACGTCCCACTGGGCGTCGCGTTCGATGCCCTCGGCCACCGTGACGTAGCCGAACTTCTTCGACAGATCGAGGATCGCCTCGAGGATCACCCGGGCGCGCGGGCCGTTGCCCATGTCGGCGACGAAGGCGCGATCGATCTTCAGAACGTCGAGCGGCATCCGTTCGAGATAGGCGAGGGACGAGTAACCGGTGCCGAAGTCGTCGAGCGCGATGCGCACCCCGAGGTCTCGGCAACGGCCGATCACCGCGGTGATCCGATTCATGTCGGCGAAGGCGACGGCCTCGGGAATCTCGATCTCGAAGAACCCGCGGATCCGCTCGCCGTGGTGGGCGAGGATCTCCGCGAGACGGTCGGTGAATCCGTCGGCCTGGAGGTGGACGCCGCTGAGATTGACCGCGACGCGCAGGCCGAGGCCGGCATCGAGCCATGTCCCGAGCTCGGCGAGGGCGCGTTCGATCACCCATTCGCCGATCGACAGGGCGATCGGGTTGCCCTCGATCAACGGGATGAAGCGGCCGGGCGGGATCAGCCCGCGGGTCGGGTGGCGCCAGCGGATCAGCGCCTCCATGGCGACCGGGCGGCCGGTCGCCAGATCGACGATCGGCTGGAAGTGGAGGACGAAGCGGTCCTCTTCGAAGGCTTCGCGAACCTCTTCCAGAGTTTCGTGATAGGCGCGGGCCGAACGGTCCTTCTCGGCGTCGAACACCTCGTGGCGGTCCTTGCCGGCGATCTTCGCCTGATACATCGCCTGATCGGCCTGGCGCAGCAGTTGGTCGGCGTCGACCCGGTTCTCGCCGGAGAAGAGGGCCATGCCGATCGACGCGCTGACGCTCACCTCCCGCTCCTGCAACAGGATCGGGGCGCGGACCGCGTCGAGCAGGCGGGCGGCGAGGACGTCGCAGTCGGGGGTGTCGTGGACGTCGTGCAGCACCGCGACGAACTCGTCGCCGCCGAAACGCGCGAGAACGTCTCCGGGCCGCAGCGCCGCCTTCAGACGGAGACCGGTGGTCACCAGGAACTCGTCGCCGCCCGAATGACCGAAGGTGTCGTTGATCGTCTTGAATCCGTCGATGTCGATGAAGACCACGGCCAGAGGGCGTCGCTCCCGCAGCGCTTCGGCGATCGCCCGTTCGAGCCGGGCGGTCAGCAGGACGCGGTTGGGCAGGGCGGTCAGGGCGTCGTAGTGGGCGGCGCGCTCCAGCTTTTCGGCCTGTTCGCGGGCCTGGGTGACGTCGGTGAACAAGGCGACGTACTGACGGACCGCGCCGTCCTCGTCGCGGACCGCGCTGATCGTCTGCTGGGCGATGAACTCGCCGCCGTCGCGTCGGTGCAGCCGGATCTCGCCGTGCCAATAACCGTGGGCGGCGAGTTCGCGGCGGACACCGCGCCAGAAGACGGTTCCGTGGCGTCCCGACCTCAGGATGTCGATCCGCCGGCCGACCGCCTCGTCGCGGGCGTATCCGGTCAGACGTTGGAAGGAGTCGTTGGCGTCGGAGATCCTGCCCCTGGTGTCGGTGATGAGGATCGCTTCCCGAGCATTGGAGAAGACGCAGGCGGCGTTGATCCGGCGCAGCCGTTCGATGGCGTGGCGCTGGGCGCTCACCTGATCGCGGCGGCGCAGGTAGATCGTGGTGAGGACGGCGACCGCCAGCCCCGCGACGGCGATCACCACCGCCATGGTGGCCGCCGCGTCGCGCCAGGGAAGGAGCGCGCGGGCACGGTCCATCCGGGCGACGACGGCCAGCGGCAGGGTCGGCGATGCGTGGACGCGGCCGATCGAGGTGCCGTCGGCCCCCGGCAGACGGCCGAATTCGGCGTGGGAGAGATCGAAGGCGTCGCGAACCGCCCGATCGATCGTACCCGGCCGCTCGCGTGGTTCGGACGAGACCAGCAGCACGGAATCGTAGCGGAGAACGTCGATGCGCCCTTCGTCGAGCGGCAGGTTCCCGGCGAAATGGGTCTGCAGGAAGTCGGTGTTGAGGGCGATCAGCAGGCGCTCGCGGCGGCCGCGGTGATCGGTGACCGCGAACACCGGAACGAAGCCGAGATCGCGTTCGGCCGCCTCGTTCGGCCGGGCGGGAGCACCGGTGGCGAAGTCGCGACCGCGCCAGGGGCCGCCGAGCGCGATCGTGCCGGGCCGGATCTCGCGCGGCAGCACGTCGTCGGTCGGGACGGGGACCCCGACGTTGCGTGGATTGGTCGAGGCGACGATGCGGCCGGCCTCGTCGATGAAGGACACGGAACGGATCAGCGGCAGGCCGCGGATGACGTCGCCGTCTCGGATGCCGCCGTCCTCCTGCGGTTCGAGGCTGGCGGCGACCAGGGTCGCGGTTTCGATGCCATGGGTCAGGAAGCCCTCCATGGCGCGGGCGTGCATCGCGGCGATCTCGTCGGTCCTGTCGAGCACCTCGTCGTACTGCCGGGTGAGGATGCCTCCGGCGAAGAGCACCATGACGCCGAACAGAATCGCCAGTCCCACCGGCAGGTTCGAGCGTCGCGAAGGGGGAGGCCGAGTCATTTCGCCACGATCTCCCGGAGCCCGTGGCGGGCCGCGGCAGCGACGAGGCGACCATCGTGCTTCACCGCCGCGACGAAGGCGTCGAGGCGGGCGAGCCAGAGATCGTCTCCGGGCTTCACCGCATAGGCATAGGGCGTGATGTGGAAGGGCTTCGGCGGCGAGATCAGCCGGGCCCATTCGGCGCCGGCGAGGAAGCGCCGACTGTAGGGATAGTCGGTCATGAAGGCGTCGGCCCGCCCGGCGCGTACTTCCTCTTCGCGGGCGAAGGGGGTGTCGAGCACCAGCAACTCGGCATGCTTCAGGGTGGCGCGCATCACCGGCTCGTGCAGCGTGCCACGGGCGACCGCGACGACGGACCCGGCGCGATCGAGGTCGCTCCAGTCGTGGATGCGTCGATTGGTCCGGGTGGTGATGGCGTAGATGTCGCTGGCGAGGTGGGGCTGGGTGAAGGCCAGTGCGGCGCGGCGTTCGGCGGTGATGCCGATCGCGAACATGGCGATGTCGCAGGCGTCGGTCTTCAGGTCGGCGACCAGCCGGGCGAAGGAGGAGTCGACGAAACGGGCGGTGACGCCGAGATCGTGCGCCAGCGCCAGCCCCATGTCGACGTCGAGGCCGGAGAGCTCCTGGGTCTTCGGGTTGCGCCAGGTGATGCCGTAATAGTCCGGCCAGATGCAGATGCGGATCGTACCCAGGCGTTTCACCGCTTCCAGGCGGTTCTCGGCGAGGGCCGGTGCGGCGAGGCCACAACCCAGTAGAACGATCAGGGCCGCGCTTCGTATTTTCCGCGAGATCGTCATGGTGGAGGGACGTCCGGTCGACGGCGACGAACCCCTGGACGACTGGAACATCGCGTCATGTGGCGTATCGTCTGTGTCTCTTGATGAAGTAGACATGAAGTCGTCGAATATCTTCATGTGCCATCCCCGAGGCACACGCCAAATCAGATGTCCCCGACGAGGATGTCGGTTCGAACACCGGTGCATGGCAGAGCGAAAGTGCCGGGATTTAGAATATCAGATGCGTCTACCAAAACGTTAAGATTGCGCACGGTGGGCTGCGCGGGTGCATCTTTCACTTGTGTCTCGGTGAATACCCCGGGTTCGATGCCGTCGCCGTGCTTCGTCCCCGCGACCGCCGTCCGACCCACGTGGTGGACGCGGAGCCGCCGTTCGCGAGGGGGCTCGCCGGTGTCCGGGTCCTCGGTTAAGGATGGGACGGGGCGTGATCCCGAGGGGGCGACGATGGCGGCGACCGAGACCTGTGGCGAGCGTTTGGTGAAGCTGCTCGAAGCCCGGGGGATCGACACGATCTTCGGCATTCCCGGCATCCACACGGTCGAACTGTACCGGGGACTGCCGGCGACGGCGATCCGCCACGTCACGCCGCGCCACGAACAGGGCGCCGGTTTCATGGCCGACGGTTTCGCCCGGGCGACCGGGCGGCCGGCGGCTTGTTTCGTGGTCTCCGGGCCGGGGGTCACCAACATCGCCACGGCGATGGGGCAGGCCTTCGCCGACTCGGTGCCGATGCTGGTGATCGCGGCGGTCACCGCCCGCGCCGATCTCGGCATGGGGCGGGGCAAGCTGCACGAGATGCCGTCGCAGCGGGCGCTCGCCGCCGGAGTCTCCGTCTTCGCCCACACGCTGCTCGATCCTAGCCAGTTGGAAGAGGTGATCGATCGCGCCTTCGCGGTGTTCCGCGGTGCCCGGCCACGGCCGGTGCTGATCGAGATTCCGATCGACGTGATCGTCGCGCCGGTCGAGGCGGAGCCGGTCTCGGCGCCACCGCCGGTGTTTCCGCCGGCCGCCGATCCTCGGGCGATCCGGCTCGCCCTCGATCTCCTGGAGCGGGCGGAGCGGCCGCTGATCGTCGCCGGCGGCGGAGCGGCCGGGGTCGGCCCGCGGCTGCGGATGCTGGCCGAGCGCTGGGACGCGCCGGTGTTCACGACGGTCAACGCCAAGGGGCTGCTGGCGCCCGACCATCCGCTGCTGATCCCGGGCAACATGGCGATGCCGCCGCTGCGCGAGGCGATCGCCGAGGCCGATGCGGTGCTGGCGATCGGCACCGAGTTCGGCGAAACGGAGATGTACCCGGATCCGCGGCCGCTGGTTCCCGGCGGGCCGCTGGTGCGCATCGACCTCGATCCCGAGCAGTTGCGGCGGGCGCCGCGGGCCGACCTCGGGATCGTCGCCGACGCGACCGCGGCGCTCGACGCGCTGCTCGACGGGAGCGGGCGGGAGACCGCGCCGAAGCGCGGCGGTGCGGAACGGGCGGCGGCTCTGGCGCGGCGGCTGGAAGCCTGCTTCTGGCCGGCCTGCCGGCTGCATGCGCCGCTGTTCTCGGCGATCGATCGGGCGCTCGGCGCGGCGATCGTGGTCGGCGACCAGACCGAGCCGGTCTATGCGGCGAACCAGTTCTTCCGGTCGCGGATGCCGCGCTCGTTCTTCAACGCCTCGACCGGGTTCGGCACCCTCGGCTACGCCCTGCCGGCGGCGATCGGGGCGAAGCTCGCCGCACCGGACCGTCCGGTGGTGGCGGTGATCGGCGACGGCGGGCTGCAGTTCACTGCGCCGGAGCTGTCGAGCGCGGTCGATGCCGGCGTCGGCCTCGCGGTGATCGTCTGGAACAACCGCTGCTACGGCGAGATCGCGAGCCACATGGCGGGGCAGGGGTTGCCGCGGATCGGCGTCGACGTCGGCGGGCCGCGACTCGACCTGTTGGCGGCGGCGCACGGCTGTGCGCATGCGGCGCCGGAGAGCGTCGCGGTGCTCGAGGCGACGCTGGCGGAGGCCGCCGGTCGGACGGTGCCGACGATCGTCGAGATCGACGCCGACGGGCCGCTCGCCGGGTCGTGGCGGGCCGCGACCTGACGATGCGTCGGGGGTGATCGGAAGAAGGTCGAATGCCCAACGAAGAGGCGCGTCCGAGCCTTGACCGGCGGACGGCGTGACGAAATCATGACGCACCCGTCACCATGTGACGGTCCGCCGCCGGTCGCCCCGTTTCGGGGCACTCGGGTCGACACGAAAGTGTCATGTCGGCCTGATAGCCGGGGATCGCCGATTGCTCTTCCGCCGCCGTCCCGGGCGCCGTTTCGGGTGCGTGCCGGCTCTCGAAAAGGGTGCTCCACCGATGAAGACCGCTCTCCTCCTCCAGGCGTCCGCCGCGGCGCTCGCCGTTTCGGTTTCCGTTTCGGCCGCGTATGCCGCGCCGCTCGACGATCTCGTCGCCGCCGCCAAGAAGGAGGGCGAGCTGACGGTGATCGCGCTGCCGCACGACTGGTGCGGCTACGGCGACGTGATCGCCGGCTTCAAGGCCAAGTACGGCCTCAAGGTCAACGAGCTCAACCCCGACGCCGGTTCCGGCGACGAGATCGAGGCGATCAAGGCGAACAAGGGCAACAAGGGTCCGCAGGCGCCCGACGTGATCGACGTCGGCCTGTCCTTCGGCCCGTCGGCGAAGGCCGAAGGGCTGCTCCAGCCCTACAAGGTGTCGACCTGGGATTCGATCCCGGCGAGCCAGAAGGACGCCGAGGGCTATTGGACCGGCGACTACTACGGCGTCCTCGCCTTCGAGATCAACAAGGACATCGTCAAGAACAATCCGACCGACTGGGCCGATCTGCTGAAGCCGGAGTTCAAGAACGCGGTGGCGCTGGCCGGTGATCCGCGCGCTTCGGCGCAGGCGATCCAGGGCGTCTATGCCGCCGGTCTGTCGAAGACCTCGGGCGATGCCGCCAAGGTCGGCGAGGCCGGGCTGTCGTTCTTCGCCGACCTGAACAAGGCCGGCAACTTCGTGCCGGTGATCGGCAAGGCCGCGTCGCTGGCGCAGGGCGCCACCCCGATCGTCGTCCGCTGGGACTACAACGCGCTCGCCGATCGCGACACGCTGAAGGGCAACCCGCCGGTCGACGTGGTGATCCCGAAGTCGGGCGTCGTCGCCGGCGTCTATCTGCAGGCGATCTCGGCCTACGCGCCGCATCCCAACGCCGCCAAGCTGTGGCTCGAGTATCTCTATTCCGACGAGGGCCAGATCGGCTGGCTGAAGGGCTACTGCCACCCGGTGCGGTTCGGCGATCTCGCCGCCAAGGGCAAGATCCCGGCCGAGGTGCTCGCCAAGCTGCCGCCGGCCGAGGACTACGCCAAGGCGGTGTTCCCGACCCTCGACGAGCAGGCCGCGTCGAAAGAGGTGATCACCAAGAAGTGGGATTCGGTGGTCGGCGCCAACGTCGCCAAGTGACGAGACCGGGACCGGCGGACGAACCCGTCCGTCGGTTCCGACTTCCGGTCGCGGCCGGCTCCGGGTAGGTTGCGGGGCAGGCCAGACGGGGCGGGGCGAGGGGCCGATGAGCGTCGCAGAGAGCGGTTCGACGACGGCGGGCGTACGGGCGTCGTCGGCCTCGGTGCTGGCGTGGCTCGGCGTGGTGCCGTTCTTCCTGTTCGCCGGGCTCTTCCTGATCCTGCCGACCGGGTTCCTGATCGTCGGCGCCTTCCAGGACGCGCAGGGCCACTTCACTCTGGCCAATCTCGCCGGGCTCGCCCATCCGTCGATCGTCAAGGCCTATACGATCAGCCTCGAGATCTCGGTCGCCTCGGCGCTGGCCGGGGCGGCGATCGGCTTCGCGCTGGCTCATGCGGCGGTGCTCGGGGGCCTGCCGGCCTGGATCCGGCCGACGCTCTCGACCTTCTGCGGCGTCGCCTCGCAGTTCGCCGGGGTGCCGCTGGCCTTCGCCTTCCTCGCCACGCTCGGCCGCACCGGGCTCGTCACCTGGGCGCTGATGCAGTGGGGCGGGATCAATCTCTATGCGACCGGCTTCAACCTCTTGACCTTCACCGGGCTGACGCTGACCTATCTCTATTTCCAGATCCCTCTGATGGTGCTGATCCTGACCCCGGCGCTCGACGGTCTGCGCCGCGAGTGGCGGGAGGCGGCGGAGACGCTCGGCGCCTCGACCGGCCAATACTGGCGGCAGGTGGCGCTGCCGATCCTGTGGCCGAGCCTGCTCGGGGCGACGCTGCTCTTGTTCGCCAACGCCTTCGGCGCGGTCGCCACCGCCTATGCGCTGACCGGCTCGTCGCTCAACATCGTCACCATCCTGCTCTATGCGCAGATCCGCGGCGACGTGCTGCACGACCAGAATCTCGGCTACGCCCTGGCGCTCGGGATGATCGTGATCACCGGGCTCTCCAACGTCGCCTACATCTGGCTCCGGTCCTGGGCGGAGAGGTGGATCCGATGAGACGGTCGCGCTTCGGATCGTGGTTGGCGATCACCCTCGGCTCGCTCTACTTCATCGTGCCGCTGATCGGCACCTTCGAGTTCTCGCTCCGGATGAAGCGGGGCACCTACAGCTTCGAAGCCTATCGGGTGGTGCTGGCCGATCCGCACTTCCAGGCGTCGTTCACCTATTCGACGCTGCTCGCCCTGGCGACGATCGCGGTCGGGACGATCCTGGTGGTGCCGACCGCCTACTGGGTGCAGCTCCGGCTGCGGCGGCTGCGCCCGGTGGTCGAGTTCATCACCCTGATGCCCCTGGTGATCCCGGCGATCGTCATCGTCTTCGGCTACATCCGGCTCTACAATTCGCAGTCGATCCTGCCCTTGACCGACTCGTCGTTCGGCACCGATGCGCTGCTGTGCTTCGGCTGCGTGACGCTGGCGCTGCCCTATCTCTACCGCTCGGTCGACACCGGGCTCAGGGCGATCGACGTCCGGACGCTCACCGAAGCGGCCGAGAGCCTCGGAGCCGGCTGGTTCACCATCCTCACCCGGGTGATCTTCCCGAACATCCGCTCGGCGGTGCTGTCCGGCGCCTTCCTCACCTTCGCCATCGTGATCGGCGAATTCACCTTCGCCTCGCTGCTCAACCGACCGGCCTTCGGTCCCTACCTGCAGCTCGTCGGCGCCAACCGGGCCTACGAGCCGGCGGCGCTGGCGATCATCGCCTTCGTGGTCACCTGGGCCTGCATGGGACTGATCCAGGTGGTCGGGACGGTGCGCGACGCCGGTCGGCCGAAGTGACATGAGACGATCCGACCGCCACGGCCCAAATCCCCGGGAGTTCCGATGACCTTCATCGACATCCGTAACCTGAAGAAGTCGTTCGGGCCGACAACCGTCGTCCACGACTTCGCGCTGTCGGTCGAGCGCGGCGAGTTCGTCTCGTTCCTGGGGCCGTCGGGCTGCGGCAAGACCACCATCCTTCGGATGATCGCCGGTTTCGAGACGGCGAGCGCCGGGTCGATCCGGATCGACGGGCGCGAGGTGACCGGCCTGCCGCCGGCCAAGCGCAACGTCGGCATGGTGTTCCAGGCCTATGCGCTGTTTCCCAACATGACGGTGGCCGGCAACATCGCCTTCGGCCTGAAGGTCGCGAAGTGGAGCAACGCGGCGATCGCGGCGCGGGTCGAGGAGATGCTCGGGCTGATCAAGCTGCCGGACATCGCCGATCGCTATCCCTACCAGCTCTCGGGGGGGCAACAGCAGCGGGTGGCGCTGGCCCGGGCGATCGCGGTCAAGCCCGAGGTGCTGCTGCTCGACGAGCCGCTCTCCGCCCTCGACGCCAAGATCCGGGTCTCGCTGCGGGAGGAGATCCGCTCGCTGCAGAAGGACCTCGGCATCACCACCATCTTCGTCACCCACGATCAGGAAGAGGCGCTGTCGATGTCCGACCGCATCGTGGTGATGAACGAGGGGCGGGCGGAGCAGATCGGCACGCCGTTCGAGGTCTACAACTATCCACGGACCCGCTTCGTCGCCTCCTTCGTCGGCACGCTCAATCTCCTGAGCGCGACGGTGGTCGATGCCGCCACCGGACATCTGGCGATCGACGGACAGCACGTGCTGGCGGCGAAGGCGGTCGAGGGCCGGACGGCCGGCGACACGGTGAGCGTCGCGCTCCGGCCGGAGGCGGTCGACTTCGGCGGCGCCTCTGAAGGTCGCGATGCGCTCACCGGAACGGTCGAGGCGGTCGCCTTCCTCGGCGCGGTGGTGCGGATCCGGGTCGGGCTCGGCGATCAGAAGATCTCGCTCGACACCTTCAACCAGCCGCAACTCCGGCTGCCGACGGCGGGCGAGACGGTGACCCTGTCGTTCTCCCGCGACGACCTGCTGGTGGTCGAACCGGACGGCCGGTCGTGAGCGCGTCGATCCGGGCGATCCTGTTCGACAAGGACGGCACGCTGCTCGACTTCTGGCCGAGCTGGGGACCGATCGGGGTGAAGGCGGCAGACCTCGCCGCGCGCGGCGACGCCGGTCTCGCCGAGGCCCTGCTGGAAGCGGCGGGTATCGGTCTCGACCAGCGGCAGGCCGCGCCGGGCAGCGTCTTCGCCGCCGGATCGGCGAAGGAGATCGCCGAGATCTGGGTCGCCGCCGGGGTCGCCTGGGAGGTGCCGGCGCTGACCGCGGCGCTCGACGATCTGTTCCGCGCCTCGGTCGACGCGGTGGTGCCGGTCGGCGATCTCGAGGCGATCTTCGCCGGACTGCGGGCGCGCGGGCTGCGAATCGGGATCGCGTCGAGCGACGGCGAAGCGGCGATCCGGGGGACGGTCGCCCGCTTCGGTCTCGACGATCACGTCACGTTCGTCGCCGGTTGGGATTCCGGCCACGGCGGCAAACCGGGGCCGGGGATGGTCGAGGCGTTCTGCCGCCACCTCGACGTCGCGCCGGCCGAGGTGGCGGTGGTCGGCGACACGCTGCACGACATCGGCATGGCCCGGGCGGCGGCGGCCGGGCTGGCGGTCGGCGTGCTGACCGGCACCGGCAGCGCCGAGATGCTGGCGGCGGTCGCCGATCGGGTGATCCCGTCGATCGTCGACCTCGCCGATCTGCTCGACGGTCTCGAACCGTCGCCGCGGGGGTGAGGCCTCTCACCGAGTTCACGACGTTTCGACCCTTTCGAGACGTCGCGAACGAAGGCTAGCCCGAACGGGTGTCGGCCGGTCGGGCCGTACCACTCGTGAAGCTCGGAGGAGTCCGAACTTCATGAGGCGGGCATCAGCGTTCCGGTTCGCCGAAGACCACGCCCTTGCGGATCAGGAAGCAGCCGTAGGCGCGGGGATCTCCGACCTGGACGACGGCGAAGGCTCGTCCCGCCGCGCCGTAGAAGGCGAAGCGTTCGATGCCGACCAGCGAGACGTTCGCCGCCTTCGGCTTCAGCTCGGCGAGCACCTCGTGGTGGATCGGCAGGAGCGTGTCGGGTTCGCCGACCACTTCCATCCGGCGGACCGGATCGGGCACGAAGCCGTCGATCGGCAGCACCGAGAAGATCGCCCGGGCGACCCGCGGCAGCGACAGGGCGGGCAGGGTGATCAGCCGACCCGAGGTGGTCTTCCGCGCGATGGTCTCGCCGGGGAAGTTGGCGTCGACCAGGGCGAGATCGTCGCCGTGGCCCATGGCGGCGAGAACCCACAGCAGGTCGGGGGTCAGGACGGGATCGAGATCGATGAGCATCGGGCGTCTCCTCGCGACGGGCGACCGCTTCTTCCGGCGATCGGGGGTTCCTGTCTAGCGCTCGCGACGATGCGACGGAAGCCGGCGGCGCGGAGCTCCGTCACCCGTCAGCCGAAGATCACGCCCTTGCGGATCATGAAACAGCCGAACGGCCGGGGATCGACGACCTGGACGACCGCGAAGGCGCGGGCGGCGGCCTCGTAGAAGGCGAAGCGCTCGAGCCCGCCGAAGGCGATCGCGGGATCGCGGCGACGGGCCTCGGCGAGCACCGCCTGCTGGACCGGCGGGGTCTCGTCCGGCCGGCCGATCGGCTCCATCCGACGCAGCGGATCGGAAACGAAGCCGTCGAGCGGCAACACCGAGAAGATCGCCCGGGCGACGCGCTCCACCGTGAGGCCGGGCAGGATCACCAGCCGTCCGGAGGTGGTCTTGCGGGCGGTGGTGTCGGCCGGGAAATTGGCGTTGACCAGGGCGAGATCGTCGCCGTGCCCCATGGCGGCGAGGATCCACAGGAGATCGGGGGTCAGGACGGGATCGAGATCGATGAGCATCGGCGTCTCCTGCTGCCGGTGGGCCGGGTGGACGACATCTAGCCCCGCGCCGGGCGGCGGGATAGCGGTCACGGTCGTTTCGGAGGCCCGCGCGACCGGTCGCCGCGGGGGCGGGACCGTCGACGGACGGTCGTTTTTTCGGAATCGAAGACAATTCGAGCGATCTTCTCGAGCTTTCGTTGAGCGAGACGCTTCGAATTATCCGGACCTCCCGGCGCTTCTTTGATTCGATTCAGTCTTCGTTCACCGGGGAAGAGGAACCTCTGGGGAAGAACCGAGTTGACGGCATGTGCGGGCGGCGGTCGCAGGGTGCCGCCGGAGGGGAGATCTGGCATGCATCGGATCCTCATCGTCGACGACAACGAGACCAATCTGGCGCTGGAGCGCCGACTCGTCGAACGCATCGACGATTGCGAAGCCGTCGCCCTCTCCGATCCGCGTGCGGCTCTGGCGCTCACCGGCGAACGTGTCTTCGATCTGGTGCTGCTCGACTACATGATGCCGGACATCGACGGCATCGCCTTCATCCGGAGCCTGCGCCAGACCCGGGGCCACGAGCACGTGCCGGTGGTGATGGTGACCACCAACGACGAACGCGCCGTCTGTCTCGACGCGCTGGTCGCCGGGGCGACCGACTTTCTGATCAAACCGGTCGATCCGATCGAGTTCCGGGTGCGTCTGCGCAATCTCCTCGAACTGCGCGCCGCCCAGAACGCGCTCGCCGCGCGGGCGGTGGCGCTCGACCGGGAAGTGGCGGAGAAGACCCGCGCGGTCGTCGCCCGCGAACGCGAGATCGTCTGGCGCCTGTCGCGGGCGACCGAACGGCGCGACACCGACACCGGCGACCACATCGCCCGGATGTCGCGGATCTGCCGGCTGATCGCCGAGGAGCTGTTCCTTCCCGAGGAGGACTGCCGGCTGATCGAACTCGCCTCGCAGATGCACGACGTCGGCAAGGTCGGCATTCCCGACGAGATCCTGTTCAAGCCGGGGCCGCTCACCCCGGAGGAGCGGGCGGTGATGGAGACCCACACCAAGCTCGGCTGGGACATCCTCGCCGGGTCGCCGTCGCGCCTCCTGCAGATGGCGGCGGAGATCGCGGTCAGCCATCACGAGAAGTGGGACGGTTCCGGCTATCCCGAGCGTCTCGCCGGAGAGGCGATCCCGCTCGTCGGCCGGATCACCGCGGTCGCCGACGTGTTCGACGCCCTGATGTCCGATCGGCCCTACAAGAGGGCCTGGCCGCTCGAGAAGGCGCGGGCGCTGATCGAAGAAGGGCGCGGGCGTCACTTCGATCCGATCTGCGTCGATGCCTTCTTCCGGCGCTGGACCGAAGTCGCCGCGATCGCCGGACAACCGCGGGACGCCGTCGCCGCCTGAGTTCCCGCCATCGAGCGTCGCCGGGGAAACCTCGGCGGCGAGCGGCCCTCCCTCCGAAAGGCTGCGCCATGTCCATCCGAACGACGGGTCTCCTGTTCGCGCTGGCGATCTTCTTCGCCGTCACGCTGCCGCCGGCGAAGGCCGGGATGCTGCCCGATCCGGTCGGGCCGGTGGTGCTGACCGTCGACGGTCGGATCGCCGCGACCAACGCCGGACCGCTCGCCCGCTTCGACATGGCGATGCTGGAGACGCTGCCCGGGCGACGGACGGTGACGGCTACGCCCTGGACGAAGACCACCGACACCTTCGAAGGGCCGCTGATCTCAGCTCTCCTCGATCGGCTCGGTGCGACCGGAACGGTTCTGCACATCGAGGCGCTGCACGACTACGCGGTCGACCTGCCGCTCTCCGACGTCCGCGACTGGCCGGTGATCCTGGCCACCCGCAAGGACGGCAAGGCGATGTCGGTGCGCGATAAGGGGCCCCTGTTGATCGTCTATCCCTTCGACCTCGACCGATCGCTCTACAACGAACGGGTCTTCGCCCGTTCGGTCTGGCAGGTCCGGGCGATCCAGGTGCGGTGATCCATGCCGGCGGCGATGACGAGGCGGTTCGGCAGACGGTCGGGGTTGGCTCTCGCCGCGGCGGCGAGACGGCCGGCCCTGGTGGTGCTGGCGGTGGTCGGCGTGCTGCTGCTGGCCTCGGTGATCGCGATCTTCCACGGCATCTGGGCCCGCCACACGTCGGCGGCGACCAGCGTGCGCGAGGATGCGCTGTGGACCACCTATCTGATCGATCGCGAAGTCGGCCGGACGATCGAAACCCTCGAATCCCTGCTCGACGGCCGTCCGGGGGTGACGCTCGCGGACGTCGGGCTCCGCTTCGACATCCTCTATTCGCGCCACGAGGTGATGGAGGAGGGTGACTTTCCCCAGCGGTTCCGCGCCGATCCGGTGTTGGCCGGGGTGTCGGACGAGATCAACGACCGGCTGCACGCCCTGCTTCCGGTGTTCGACCGTTTCGCCACCGCCGATGCGCCCGACCTCGTCGAACTCTCCCGCGTCCGGCAGGATCTGGTGTCGATCCAGGTGCTCACCGGCAGGCTCCTGGTCGCCACCAACCGGGTCCGGGCCGACATCCAGGTCGACGAACGCCGGTCGATTTCCCACGACGTCCAGGCGCTGGCGGTCGCGGTCGGTGGGCTGACCTTGGCCATGGCGACGGTGATCTGGCTGATCTGGCGCCAGGTGGCGCAGCTCGAGATCTCGCGGCGTCGGCTGCAGATCCTGTC
The DNA here is from genome assembly GCA_937919435.1 of uncultured Alphaproteobacteria bacterium. GTDB lineage: Bacteria > Pseudomonadota > Alphaproteobacteria > Rhizobiales > Ancalomicrobiaceae > Siculibacillus. The sequence continues at coordinate 39,757 of CALFRR010000085.1, forward strand.
GGAGGAGCTGAAGCGCTGGGCGGAGGCGGCCAACGCCGGCAACGCGGCGAAGTCGGCGTTCCTGGCGACGATGAGCCACGAGATCCGGACGCCGCTGAACGGCATCGTCGGCATGTCGGAACTGATGGCCGCCGAATGCACCGATCCGGTCCGTCACGAGAAGCTCGAGACGATCCGGCGCTGCGCCGAAGGCCTGTCGGGTCTGGTCGACGACGTGCTCGACTTCTCCCGCCTCGAATCCGGGGCGATCGAGCTCGAGACGCGGTCGGTGGCGATCGGCGACGTGATCGAGGACGTGGTCGACATGTGCGTGCCGCGGATCGAGGGACGCGACATCGTCCTGGCCGCCAGCCATCCGGTCGCCAGCTACGAGACCGATCCGACCCGGCTGCGTCAGGTGTTGGTCAATCTGGTCGGCAACGCGGTGAAGTTCACCGAGGCCGGCACGGTGACCGTGGTGGTGCGCGAGCATCGCTCGAAGTCGCGCGGTGCGTTCCTGCGTTTCGAGGTCGCGGACACCGGGATCGGCATCGATCGGGAGATCGTCGGACGGCTGTTCGGCGAGTTCACCCAGGCCGACGCGACGATCCGCCGGCGCTTCGGCGGCAGCGGGCTCGGGCTCGCCATCTCGCGGCGTCTGGTGGAAGCCTTCGACGGGCGCATCGGGGTGACCAGCCGGCCGGGCGAGGGCAGCGTCTTCTGGTTCGAGATTCCGGCGGCACGGAGTGCGGTCGACACGCCGCATGCCGAGGGATGCCGCGTCGCGTTCACCGTCGTCGGACGCCATCCCGCGGTCGATGCGCTGCTCGCCCACGATCTCGACGAACTCGCGCCGCGGGTCGACGGGGTGCTGCGCGAGGGGGCCCCCGACCGATGGACGCTCGTCGACGTGGCGAGTTTCGAGGCCGGCCGGAAGGGCGACGCCTTCGATCCGGCGCACACCGTCGTCCACGGCATCGGCGCGCGCCGACACGTGGGCGAGGTCGCCGAAGTGATCGAAGGGGCGGTGACCACCGGGCGCCTCGCCCGTCTCGTCGCCCGTCTCTCGGGACGACCGCTGCCGGGGCGGGCCGATGCGACGCCGGTGGCGGCGGTGCGCCGGGTGCCGGCCGGGGTACGCGGTCACGTGCTGGTGGTCGAGGACAACGAGGTGAACCGCCGCGTCGTGGTCGGGCTGCTCGAGCGGCTCGGGTTCACCAGCGAAGTGGCGACGGACGGTGCCAAGGCGGTCGACCGCATGGCCCGGCCGGGGATGGACATGATTTTGATGGACATGCAGATGCCGGTGATGGACGGGCTCGAGGCGACGACACGGATCAGGGCCGCGGAGGGCGGCGAGCGACGGGTACCGATCATCGGGTTGACCGCCAACGCCTTCGCTTCCGATCGGTCACGCTGCCTGGAGGCCGGAATGGACGATTTTCTGGTGAAGCCGGTGACCCGCGACCGTCTGGCCACGGCACTCGATCGGTTCGCGCCGAACACGGAGACGACGTCGGTGGAGACCGTCGCGACGGCCGATGCATCGGCGAGCCCGGTTCTCTCCGGGGACGAGGGGGGCGACGATCTCGTCGATCGCGCGCGTCGACGCCTGTTGGTCTCCGAACTCGATCGGGAGACGCTCGACGAACTCACCCGATTGTTCTGGGCGGACGCGGAAAGTCTGGGGAACGAGATCGCGGAGAGCCTCGCGCAGGGCGATCTCGTGGTCTTCCGCCGCCATCTCCACACGCTGAAGGGCGCGGCCGTCAACGTCGGCCTGCCGGGCATCGTCGCGGCGATCGACCGGCTGCGGCGGAGCGACGGAGCGCCTTCGGCGGAAGACGTCGGCCGGTTGTCGGCGGCGATGGCGGCGACCCGTCTCGCCCAGATCGCGGCGGACCGGGATCTGGCGCCGGCGGCCTGACCTTCGGGCCTCTCGGGCCGGCGGGCGGAAGCGCCGAGCGGGATCGACGCTTCCGGGGGCGCGGGCGATCGGCTCAGTCGCGGGCGAAGGGCCGGATCTTCATCAGCGTGCGGTCCTTGAGGACGACGTGATGGAGGATCCCGACGACCGCATGGGCGAAGGCGACGAGCAGCAGCAGATGGCCGGCGAGTTCGTGGACCTCGGCGATCGAGCGGGCGAGGTCACGGTTCTGGACGAAGGGCGAGGCGATCTCGAACAGGCCGAAGAACGGCAGCGGACGCCCGCCGATCAGGCTCATCGCGATGCCGCCGAGCGGAACCGCCAGCATCAGCAGATAGAGCAGACCGTGGCCGGCCTTGGCGGCGAGTTCGCCGAGCGGTTCCCAGGGGGTCTTCTCGGCGGCCGGTGCGGCGTGGGTCAGACGCCACAGGACGCGCACGACGAGCAGCATCAGGACCAGGAGGCCGATGCTCTTGTGGACCATCATCAGGCGGCCGGCGATCTCCTTCGGCATGTCCTCCCGGATCACCGCGAGGATCCAGGCGGTCGGGATCAGCAACGCCATGGTCCAGTGCAGCGTCTTGATCGCGGAATCCCAGTTCCTGGGAAGGGAAGAGGTGTCGGTGGCGGCGGACATCGATGTCTCCGGTCGGTTGGTCTGTCGGGGGAACGGACGTGCCGGAGATAGCAGATGTCTGCCGCACCGCACATTGATCTCGATTCACGTCGCCTCGACCGGAGACGCGCCGGAGCGCACGTCGGGATCACGATGGCGTGAGCCCGGTTCCTCTGGGGAACCGGATCCGCGGGACTCACCAGGACATCGTCCGCCCGTCCCAGAGATTGAGGGCGAAGGGGGCGCCGATGCTCATCTGGTCGACGAGACGGGTGATGCCGGTGGCGCTCATCTCGGGGGTGATGTCGGCGTTGGTGCCGCCCATGTCGGTCTTCACCCAGCCGGGATGACAGACCGCGACGGCGATTCCCTCGTCGCGCAGATCGATGGCGAGGCACTGCATCGCCTTGTTCAGCGCCGCCTTGGAGGAGCGGTAGGCGACCCGGTCGGAGGCGCGCGAGGCGGCCATCGATGCCATCGCGGTGGAGACGGTCATGATCTTCGGCTGTTCGCCGCGGCGCAGCGCCGGGAGCAGCGCCTGGGAGACGGCGAGCGGCGCCAGAGCGTTGACCCGGAAGGCGTCGAGCCAGCCGTTCCAGTCCATGTCGAGCGACGACTGACGGGTCGGCCCGATGGTACCGGCGTTGTTGATCAGCACGTCGAGAGCACGGTCGTCGAGCCGGGCGGCCAGTGCGGCGATCGAGGTCGGGTCGGTCACTTCGAGCGCATGGACCTCGACGAGGTCGGGATACTGTCCGACCACGGCGGCGAGCGCTTCGACCGTCGAGGGATCGCGGGCGGTGGCGATGACGTGGTCGCCGCGGGCGGCGTAGGTCTCGACGAGGGCGAGGCCGATGCCGCGATTGGCGCCGGTGACGAGGATCCTGGCCATGGGAAGGCGTCCTTTCTCGTGGTCGTCAGAAGAAATGTGTGGTCGCCCGCCGGCCGGACAAGGGCCGGTGGGCGGGTGCGTCAGATCGGCGGCCCGAGCATCTTCCGCATCAGGATCTCGGTCTGGCCGAGACGGGAGAGGTCGGGG